>JAJFUV010000009.1 GCA_021372245.1 Terriglobales bacterium | reverse complement strand
GTGCGCCCGGAAATGGCCGCCGCGTTTTACGGAAATTACCGCGCGACGAAGGACAAACGGTGGCTGGACGATGCGAACCGCTACCTGGAAGCCTGCGACGCCGCGATTTCGGCGGGACGTGTGCAGCCGGTAGAGCGGCTGACCTGGAGTCCGGTGCTGGGAGCGGCGGCGATCCGAGGATACCGGTTGACCGGGAACGAGAAATACATCCGCATGGCTGAGCGCATCGGTGAGGAGTACTTGAAGATGGCCGAACCGCGCGCGCAGATTGCAGGGTACCTAGCCATGCGGCTCAACTTCTTCCTGGACCTATACGAAGCGACCTCGGACGCTGGTTGGCTTGCCGGGGCGCGCCGGCTCGGGGACCACGCGCTGCGCGTATTCGTCCACCCCAGCGGATTGATACGCGGCACGGCCGTCGTGGACCGGCCGGATTATTACGACGCCATACAGGGACCCGGGATGCTGGCGCGAGCACTATTCCGCCTGGGTCAGCGGGACTCCAACCCGCTAGCGCCGGGAAAGCCCTTGTGGAAGCCGGAGCCGCCCTCCGGGCCTGACACGACATCGCCAGCGATCGGCGAGCCGCATTATCCGCCTCTGGCTGCGAATGCTGCGTCGATTCCGGTGAGCGTCCAGATCTCGGACGCGAACGGCATCAGCCGGGCGACGCTACATTACACCTACGGTACGGAGATCGGTTTCCAAGATTCAAAGCCGAAAATCTCTGGAGACACTTATACCTTCTATGTCGAGCCGCCGGGAACAGCCTTCCTCGGCGAGGTTTCGTTCGCCGTGGAAGCGGTGGACGCCAGCCCGGCGCACAACCGCACTATCTCGCGCTGGCGCAAGCTGAAGCTGGTCCTGGAGCAGGATGGCTTGCAGCTTTCGAACTGGCCGCCGGCTGATACCAAGCCTCCACGCGACGGTTGGGTCGCAGCCAACCGCTATTGGACCGTGACCGCTGCCCCGCCCGGCAAGCGCATCCGCGTGACCTACGCGCCCGAGGACGCCTGGCGGCTGATCGAGCCGACACTGACGCTGGCTTACTGGAGCGGAACGGCTTGGGCCCGCGTACCTTCGCAACTCGATCTCGAACACAGGACGGTGACCGCGGACTACCAAGGCGCGACACATTGGGCGCTCCTCGGCGAGGACCGCGTCCTGTGGCGGGCCGCCGGAAGGGAGACGGGCCCCGCGCTTTCCGACATGGACGGGGATGGAAAACTGGAAGTGCTGACCACGAACTACCTTCCCGGCCAACTGCTTTCTTCGAGCGGGCAGCCCCTGGCAGATTTTCCAATCGATCCGCCTTACCATCCTGTGATCAACTCTTCGTCGCCCGCCGTGGCCAGGTTACTGCCGGGAGGCGAACCGCTGCTGTTGTTCGGCGCGCCAAGCGCTTACGTTTACGGGTACGACCGCACAGGGAAGCGGCGGTGGAGGACGGAGGTCGGGGGCGAGATCCTGGGCGGGCCCGCCGTGGGCGCCCTGTTGCCTGGAGGGCGCCAAGCCGTCGCGGTGAACTGGGGCGGCGGCGTCAGTGTGATCGATCCGTCAGGTGCGCTGGTTTGGCAGAAACAGCATCCGGTGCCGGCCGCATCGACGCCGGTGTTGATTGATCTTGACGGCGACGGGCAGCTTGAGGTGGTGGTGAATGCCGGCGAAGGAATCCTGGCGCTGGACGGAGGCGACGGTCGCTTACGGTGGAGGTTCACCGCTCCGGGCCGCCAGTTCTGCAATCCCACGGCGGGAGCCTTCACGCGTGATGGGAAGCCGCGGATCGTCGCCGGCGACGACCAGGGTGCAGTCTATGCGATTGATGAATCGGGAAAGCTGTTATGGCGTCAGAGCCGCATTTTCGGACCTCGCGAGGTGCCGGAGCCGGTCGAGCAGTATCTGCCAATATCCGAAATCGGACTCGCAGATCTTGATCGTCACGGCGAGCGGCAGGTGATCGCGACCACCAAGGGAGGCGAGACGGTGGCGCTCAGTGCGCGCGGTGAACGGCTGTGGCGATATTCGAGTTACGAGCGGCGCGCCGGCATCGCGCTGAACATGGGAGCACGCATGGCCTTCGCCGACCTGGATCAGGATGGCAAACTCGAAGTGATCCTGGCGCAGCAGGATTCCTACATCCACGTTCTCGACCATGAGGGCCGGGAGAAGTGGACGTACCTCGGCTACTTCTGGTACCACTACGCGCCGGCGGTTGCCGACCTGCAGGGCACGGGAGAACTGAACATCGTCTTCACAGGACCCGAAGGAGGTGGAACGTTCGCGCTGCGCGGCGGCGTCCGCGGAAAGCCCGGGCAGGCGCCGTGGCCAATGACGCGCGGCGGCCTGGAGCGAACCAACTGCGCGCCGTGGTGAAGTCCGGGATTCCTAAGGAATGAACCGGCCTGAGCGGTAGTCTTCGATCAAGCCGCGAATCAATTCGAGCGCTTCCGGGGGAAATCTCCAGGTGGTCTCCTTGAGCAGGTCCTCGAGTTGCGGGATGATCTCTGCGTCGCACAGCGCTTCACTGGTCCGCGCGCGCTTCACGAACGACTCGCAGGTGGGGAAGCGCTCGAAGAATTTGTTCATGCCCTTGGACGCGTAGTCCTGGCCGTAGATGTGCAGCGACCCGATGGCTTCGCTATAGGGACCCGGCACCACCTCGCGGCCGGTCTTTTCGGCGAGGCGGGCAGCCAGGCGCGCCTGCAGATTCGTGATGCCGATCAGGTTGTCGCCCCAAGCCTTGTAGAGGTCGCGGCTGCGCCAGTTGGTGTGCATGTTCAACAGCAACCGGCCGCTCGAATCTTCGATCGCGCGCAACTGAACCTCGCCCAAGCACGGCATGTCGGCCGCCATGAATAGGTCGATCTCCGGTACCCGGGTCGTGGCGATCGCTCTCCGGGTGATGTTGTCCTTGGCGAGCTTGTCCAGGATCAGTTCCAATTGATCGATAGTGGTTCCATCGGAGCGTGGGTATGCAGTCAGGCGCTGGTGGTAGCAATACGGCCACTCGGTGGCCTCGAATTCCTCGTTCTGCCGGACTCGCCGGAGCAGTTCCTTGTACGGGACCACCAGGTGATCCTTCGCGCCCAGGAATTCAGCGATATACTTGCCGCGCTCGCAGTAGCTCAACGCCGGAAACCGAGGTTGCGCGAAGGGATCGCGAATCCGGATCGACACCCTGGCGTCCTTGCCGGGCGGGTCGATGTACTCGCCGTTGCTGTCCCGGCGGTCGTACTGCGTGCGCATGGTGTGCCCCTGGAAGTGGACCACCTTCAGCGCCTCATAGTAAGCCTCGGGAATCGAGTTTGCCTCGATGTGGTAGAAGGGCAGGCTCCCTGTGTCCTCAGCTCCTGGCGCCCCATGCGTTGCTTCGTCCATGATGTCCTCCTGGTCCTGTATGATTGCGATTCAAGACATCCTACTATATCGCCTCCCGCCGGCGGAGGCTCTATGCGCCTGAGGCGTGCATCGCAAGCGCTCTAGCGGCGAATAACCTGAAATATGCGGCTTGTCTCGTTTTGCGGATGTATACTGCTAGGTGCCCAGGATGGGAGCCGTAGGTCCTGGCGAGATCTTACTAGTGGAGGAGGTGCAAGTTGAGTCTGACGAAACGTGCTACAGCGGAGTTTTTAGGCACATTCTGGCTGGTCTTCGGCGGATGCGGCAGCGCGGTCCTGGCTGCAGCATTTCCGGGTCTTGGCATCGGCTTTCTGGGAGTGGCACTGGCTTTCGGACTAACCGTGCTGACCATGGCGTTTGCCATCGGCCACATTTCGGGCTGCCACCTCAATCCGGCGGTCTCGGCCGGTCTATGCGCGGGCGGGAGGTTCCCCGCATCAGAACTGCCCGCTTACATCGTGGCGCAAGTTCTGGGGGGCATCGCGGCGGCGGCCGTGCTCTTCGTCATCGCGAGCGGCAAGGCCGGTTTCGACCTCAGCGCGGGCTTCGCCGCCAATGGGTACGGAGCGCATTCTCCGGGCGGTTACTCGCTGCTGGCGGCCCTGGTGGCTGAGGTTGTGCTGACGCTGTTTTTCCTGCTGGTCATCATGGGCTCTACCGACAAGCGGGCGCCGCAGGGCTTTGCGCCGATCGCCATCGGGCTGTGCCTGACGTTGATCCACCTGATTGGAATCCCCGTTACGAACCTGTCGGTAAACCCGGCTCGCAGCACGGGTCCCGCGGTGTTTGTCGGCGGATGGGCGCTGGGGCAATTGTGGCTGTTCTGGTTGGCTCCGATCGTGGGGGCAGTGATCGCGGGTTCCCTTTATCACCTGCTGTTTGAGAAAGAGTAACTGGGGCTCAAAACGACCTAGTGAGATCCGGTTCCCGGGGCGCCGGCCGCGGGCAAGGACGACGGCCGGCGCTTCATCTCCTCCTGTACGCCCTCCATTTGGCCCGCAAGCAGGTCGAACCGCTGGCGGAGGCCGCCCGCGCCGACGAGCACGATTTCATCGAGCATGAGTCCCTCCACGGCTTCGACGGCCAGCACAGGTTTCGTCTGCCGGGCGACGAGGCGGCCCCACTTGCGCCCGAAAAACACCGCCTCCTGTCCGATCAGGCAGAGCGTGCCCCTGACGTTGCGCAACCCTTTCAAGTCGCGCGTGGCGAGTACGCTGAACAAGCGCCGCGGCTCTTGGCCGGCGCAATTCTCGTTGAGCCAGCGTTTCTCGTCCGGTGAGAGTTGTGGTGGGCGCACCTCCCCGAACCAACTTCGCAGCAACGCGCCGAACGCCGCGGCTTCGGCACGCAGAGACCGATAGATCTTCGGGGTCAGCCACGCTGTCAGCGCCAGCAAAACGAGCGCGATCGCGGCCATCACCCACGGATGCTTCACCAGCAGATACAGACCGCCCGCCACGAAAGCGTCCTCCGCCAAACTCACGGCGATGTTGCTGAACGGCTCCGGGCTGTGATTGACCGCCAGCCGCGTGGCAGCCTTGGCGGAGTGTTCGGTGAGGGCCACGCCGCCAGCCAGCAGAAACAGCAGTACCTGGTAGACCGGATCCACGTTCGAGAACAGCGAAGAGGCGAGCAGCGCGGCGCCGATCGGCCGGATGAAAGTGTGAATAGAGTCCCAGGCGCTGTCCACCCAGGCGATCTTGTCGGCGATAAACTCGATGGCACAGGCCATGCCGGCTGCCAGCAAAACGCGCGTATCCGCCAGCACCGCGGCATGCTGCCAGCCCTCAGGGAGACTCATCCATTGAAAGCGGATCAGGAGCCCCAGGGCGAGGACGGTTGCATAGAGACGGGCGCCCGCCAGCACCCCCAAACCCAGCGCCGACGCCAGCGGCAACAGGTTCCCCATGCTCAAGCAGTGTAGCGCAGCGGAAGGCAGCCGGTTAAGAACCGGACTCGCCCTTCATTACCTTGCCAAGGCCGTGGTCCAGTGGAGCACCCTGGGCTTGACTACAACACCCGGGTCCTCACTCAACCGGCGCTCCGCCACATCGAGTAGCGTGTTGGCATCCGTGCCATCGTCCGGGTAACTGGATTCACCGGCGACAACTCGGGCAGTGTCTCCATCTAGTGTGGTCTGGACAGCCTGATAAACAGCCTCGACCAACTGCTCTTTTCTTGAGCCGACCGCATCCATAGACAGGCCTGGCATCAGGAGGACCAATCTCGTAACGCCCCACCGCGCCAGGAAATCGTACTGCCGGCCCTGTGCTTTCATGACTTGGGCCAGCAGCCGCAACCCTTGCAGGCGCTTATCTTCATGCGTGGAGGGTTCAGTTTTGCCAGAGAAGGTGGCCGAAAGGAGCACGAGACTGAACGGCTCACCCATTCGCGCCGATCGTGCCAGCTCACTGTCCAATTGCGCCAGCAGCGCCCAGGCGTTCGGAAGGCCTGTAACATAGTCCGTCATGACCCGCGGATTCTGCTCCCGGTCCCGCAGCATCCCCTGTAACATGGCCGAGATGTTGGGACTGACGCCCTGAAGGATGCGTAAGTGCTCCTCGGTAAAACCGTCTTCCTGCTGCTGATAGAGTGACAGGACGCCCAGCATGCCGTCGGACGCCTCCAACGGCACCGCCAGAGCCGAGCGCAAGGGATTAGGCCACTCCGACGTGCTCGGAGTGAATGGTTCCGTCGCCGGGTTTCCGTTCACGATAGGCGTATTGTTATCCGCCACCCAACCGCTGAGTCCCTGACCCTCGTTAATATTCAGCGCCTCAAACAGGCGGCGGTTCTCGCCTCTCACGTAGCGTGGGACCAGCCGGCCGTTCTCGCGAACGTACAGGGCCATGCTGTCATAGGGCACCTTGCTCCGAAGGCGCTCGGCGAGCACCGACAAGGACTCTTCCATGCTGAGGGAATCACGCAGATCCTTGCCGAGTTCGAGGCTGGCGAGGATATCCTGTTCCACGGCACAGATGGGCGGCGCCGACTTCTCTGAAACCCCGGAAGCCGTGGCCGCCCGGGCCTTGCCGAACTGTTGATAGCCCGCTCCGGGGACTGCGATATTCGGGGAGACTGCCTGGGAAATCTTCTGGTTCCCTGCTTCGCCGAGTTGCTGGACTTTCTTCAGCATGTACGGGTAGCGGCGCTTCAGCGCGTCAACCACGAGCGGGTCAAAGCCCGATTCCTTCGCGATCTCCAGCCATTGAATGGCCTGTTCGGGCGTCAGCGCGCGCCGGTACTGGCGGTCCGAGGTCAGCGCATCCAGGCAGTCTGCCACAGCCAGGATACGGGCGGCGAGCGGTATCTGAGCGCCTCTCAGACCGTCCGGGTATCCCTTGCCGTTCCACCGCTCGTGATGGGCCCGAACCAGGGGTGCTACAGGGTAGGGGAAATCTACATGCCGAAGGATCTCCGCGCCTACTATGGAATGTGTCTTTACCCGCTCGAACTCTTCCGGTGTCAGTTTGCCGGGCTTTCCCAGAATGTGATCCGGCACCGCGAGCTTGCCGATATCGTGCAAGAGGGAGGCCGCACGCAACGATTCCGTCTCGATCTTACCCAAGTGCAGTTCCTCGGCCAGATCCATGGCGTAAATCTGCACACGCTGCAGATGGTTGTGCGTGACTTCGTCCTTCGCTTCCGCCGCCACCGCCAAGGCCTCAACGATCTGCAAGTGGAGCCTGGCTACCTGCTCAGCATGGTCTTTCTCCGTTTGCAGGCGCGTCAACTGCAGGCTGTATGACCGGCGCAGCAGATAGAGCATCGGCAATACGGTAACCATCCCCTCCCAACGGAATCCCAGACCGGGAACGAGAAACATGCCGGCGACCGCGGGTCCCACAACATAGTATGGATAGGCCTGCAGATGAGTTTCCTGCCATATCTTCGCGAACCGCATGCCCCCATCGAGCGATGTGGCGCCCGCGAGCAACGGCGCCCGGACGATGAAAAACATGGAGGCGGCCAGCACCATGGTAAGCGAAGAATCGAGTTGGATTTTGCCGATTAGCGCCGAATGATACACGGCGTATGCGGCGGACATCGCGAGTGCCGCAACCGCCACGTGGAACAGCATGCGCATCACACCGGTTGTGCGGTTGCCTCCCTCCGCACGATCCAGCAGACTCGACGTACAAGCCAGCACAAGTGTTTCCGGCAGGCTGAAGGTACCCAAGCCGAACAGAACAAACAGCACGTGAATCGGCATCGCCCCGATGCTTACCGAACGGCAGAATCGCAGCCCGGTGGTAAGCAGCACGAGGTAGAAATAGATGCAGAAGAGGTCGGGCCGCTGGGAATTCCAGGATGCCAGCGAGAAGCCGAGGGCGCACAGACCTATCACGGTCACGCCACCGGTATACAGACCCGCGCGAGGGGGCAGTCGCGAAGCGATCCGTCGCCGCAGATGACACCTCCAGCTTGGCCGAACATCCTCAGAATCGGATAAGTTATTCCCGATTACAAGCGATTAAGGCAAGCTCCCCGGCGAGGTAGGGGAATTACCTGAGAGAGCGTGCTGGCTCGGACTTCATGCGGGCTCCCCGCGGAACGTGGACCCTACTCACCCGGGGCAGTTCGCGTGTGCGCCGGCGAGCGGAAGACGGCGTTGAGGAATAGTACGTTCATCCCGTCCAGATACGCGCGGAAACATGGGTTGCATGTGAAACCGATCACGTACCCCCGCCCCTGCCGCTGAACGACCGCGAGCGGTTTGTAAGCCAGTTGTTCCCGGTTTTCACGCCACAGGTATCCCCCTGCGACCAATTTGCCGTCCGGGAGGAATACGGCGGCGTTGACGCCCTTGTCGATCTTCATCGGCGCGAAGATGTCGCGCCCACTGAACATCGCGTTCACCGTGGGGCTCGCGCCGGCGGTGATCCAGTGGTCCGGATCGAGCCGCGCGCGAACCAGCACGCCAGGCACAGCGTCGGGCATTTCTTTTTCCGCGCGAATGGCCTTCTGATAGTCCGCCTCACTGGCGAGCACTTTGCCGTCGATGCGCGCGCCAGCCTCCGCCGGCTTTTCGGACGTCTTCTTTTCGGTCCCGGACGGGCGCGCAGCGTTTTCCCGCGCCAGGTCGAGCAGTGCCACCTTGGGATCGGCCAGGAACGTGAGTGCGCCCTCCATGGCGACAATGGTGCCCCCTGTCCCGACCCATTCCTTCAGGCGGCGGATCCCGTTCGCACCGAGAGTAGAGGCGTAACTTTCCGCGGCACCGTCAGGCAGGATCAGAACCTGCACCTTGGCCAGGTCCGCACCTCCCAGGGACTGCACGCGAATCGGCGTGACCGGATAGTGGTACTGCCGCTCTAACACGAAGCGCGTCCAGCCGGCCGCAGTCGAGGATACCGGACGGTCCCAGGCCAGCGCCACCGTCGGACGCCGCAGTTCATTCACATGCCGGCTCCCAAAATCCGCGCCTTCCTCGACCCAGCCGGAATCCGTACCGGCGATTTCGGCCCCGGTCGAAGCAGCCAACTTCTCCAGCCTGGCCGCCAGACGTTCCCCGTTCTCCTTCACCTTGAAGATGAGGGTGCCTGCCGGATAGCGGCGGCCAGTTAACACGAACGGTTTGTCGCTGCTCCAGACTCGCAACCCCTGGCGCAGCGCCGCGGTGAGCAGGCGTCCCTGCGCGGCGCTCCCCCACGGGGCCAGAAACGCGAGCGTCGCGGCGGGATGCGTCAGCCGGCCGGCCGGAAGCTTTCCTGGATCCACCATCTCGAATTGAGCTTCCGCCGGGCCTGCCGCAGCCACCAGTTCCACATTGAACATCAGCGCCAGCGACCATGCCGTGACGTCGTAAATCTCGTCGGGCAGTTTCTTGGCGCGCCGGCGTTCCTGTTCCTTGATGAAGCCTTCGTCCATCTTCACGTCCGCATCGAGGAGGGTGCGCACCAGCCTCCTGGCCGGTTGTGCCATGTCGATCGCGTAGCTGGCGGCCGGATACTCGATGCCCGCCGCCCGCAACACGCCCACGGAGCGCTTCACCTCCACGCCTTGCCCGGCGAGCAGGCCGGCCAGTTTGTCCACCGCCGCCACATCGCCCCGGCGCGGCAGGATGTACGTGCGCACCTTCTCCTTGCGGCCTTCTTCGATCGCGGTCTTGGAATAGGCGTAGAAATTCCGCAACAGCTTCTCACGGTTGCGCGCGGCCGTCTCCGCCGTGGCCAAGGCGGCCACAAAGTGGTGCTGGACCGTCTCGCGGAAACGGAAGGTGGTCTCATCGGTGCGGCGCATCAACAACCCGCGGCTCGAAGCCTGCTCATAGGTCATGGCGACGCTGCCGTAGTAGGACGGCCAACTGGCGCCATAGCCTGGGTAAAAGGCGTCGAAGACGTCGCGCGTAAAGTAGCTGAAGCCGAATTTGTCGAACCAGCGCGCATTATTCTTGCCGAACCAGTCGAGTGCGGCAACCTGGTCCTTGGTCAGGAGCGGATTGAATGGAGCGGCTTCCGGCGCGAAGTAATACGTGGAATCGGATCCCATCTCGTGCAAATCCGCGAACACTAACGGATGCCACTCCATCAGCGCTTTCACCTGGCCGCGGATTTCGGGTTGCGTCAGCGCGATCCAATCGCGGTTGAGGTCGAACAGGTAGTGATTGCCCCGCCCGCCCGGCCACGGCTCGATGTGTTCGGCGGATTGCGGATGCACGTCCGGCTCGATACCCTCGTTCTGCTCGTAGTGCCGCACGAAGCGGTCGTGGCCGTCGGGATTCTGAGTAGGCACGAGAAATAGGACCGTCTTCGCAAGGATTTCCGTCACCGATGGATCCTTGCGGGCGGCGAGCAGATGATACGCGGCCAGCATCACCGCCTCGGACGAGCTTATCTCGTTGCCGTGCACGCCGGCCGCGATCCATGCCGTGGCCGGCAGCGTTGCGATCAACTTAGCGGCTTCCGCGTCCGAGGTGACGCGTGGGTCGGCCAACCGCCGCATGCCGGCCCGGATCTCCGGCAGGCGCTTCATGTTGCTTTCCGAAGCCACCACGGCACAGATCAGCTTGCGGCCTTCCCAACTTCGGCCGCATTCGAACACCTTGATGCGGTTGCCGGCCGCGGCCGACAGCGCGTCGAAGTACTGGAGAATACCGGCGTGACTGGTGATGCGCTCGCCCGCGTCATAGCCTAAGACTTTGCTGAAAGCAGGCACGGAGGCGTCGTAAATCGCTCCGGGCCAGAACTCGAACTTAGCTTCCGCGCCAGAAAGTGCGAAAGCCATCGCCAGGACCAACAGCGCAATCGGATGGCGCATAAGCTAATAAGGGCACTTATATACTTGGCACAACCAACTCAGATAGAGGCATTTGATCCGCTGCTTGTTGAGAGCCTTGAGCCGCACCACGGGCAATAGCTGATCTCGACAAATGACGATCCCCCATCGTGGATGAAGAGGCCGTAAATACCGTCAGCAAAAGCGATCAAGGCGTCTGGACAGTCCGCACGGGTCCCGTGAACTTCGCATTTGTTGTTCAGTTCGTAGTCCATCCGATCACAGCAATACACGCTCATTTGTTCGCTCCGGACTACGTGGCTGCGTCAAGTATATACATACCCTAATAAGCATATTGCATCTTCCGGCACGCCACCATCCGCTTTTGCAGATAATAGAAGTCCATGAGAATGCTGGCCCTGCTCTGCCCCGCCCTGTTGGCCGCCACCGGTCCCATCGACATCGGTTCGCTCCGGCAGTTATTCGTCGACCGTCATTTGATCGAGAGCGCGAAAGGCGTTGAACTGCGCCTGGCCACGCCGGTGGACGCCGGCCCTGCCCTGGTCCTGGACAAGCCCTGGGAAGGAGCTTTTTCGGGCTACTTCACCGTGATTCAGGACGGCGCACAATATCGCCTCTACTACCGCGGCGAAGCGCACGCGGGCAAGGATGGCAATCCGGGGGAAGTCACCTGCTACGCCGAATCGCGCGACGGGATTCACTGGACGAAGCCCGAGTTGGGAATCCACGAACTCTCCGGTACTAAGCTCAATAATGTTGTTCTGGCCAACGATCCCCCGTTTTCGCACAACTTCAGCCCCATGCTTGACGCTCGGCCCGGCGTCGCGGCCGATGAGCGTTTCAAAGCGTTGGCGGGAGTCCACCAAAGCGGCCTGTACGCCTTCACGTCCGCTGATGGGATCCACTGGCGCAAGCTGTCCGGCGAGCCTGTACTGACCTCGAAAGCCTTCGCATTCGATTCGCAAAACGTCAGCTTCTGGAGCGAAACTGAGCAGCGCTACGTGTGTTACTTCCGGACCTGGAAACGCATCGGAACCACGAACTACCGCTGGGTTTCGCGCGCCACCAGCCCCGACTACCTGCATTGGGATGCGCCGGTCGAGATGAACTATGGCGATGCCCCGCCTGAACATCTCTATACCAATCAGACAAGTCCGTACTTCCGGGCGCGCGATATCTACGTGGGCGTTTCGGCGCGCTTCCTGCCGGGCCGGCAGGTGGTCACGGCCGAACAGGCCGCCGCCATCGGCGTCGATCCGGGCTACTTCAAGGACTGCTCGGACGCGGTGCTGATCACCAGCCGCGGCGGAGACCGTTACGACCGCATCTTCATGGAGGCCTTTTTGCGACCTGGCTTGGGCATTGAAAATTGGGTCTCACGATCTAACTACCCGGCGCTCAACCTGATCCAGACCGGCCCCGCGGAGATGTCGTTCTTCGTTGTACGCAACTACGGCCAGCCGAGCATCTATCTGCGGCGTTACAAGCTTCGCCTGGATGGTTTCGCCTCGGCTCACGCTCCTTACGCGGGCGGCGAGTTGGTGACGAAACCGCTGCGCTTTGCCGGCGGCCAGCTTGAGCTGAACTATTCGACCTCGGCGCCCGGCGGAATCCGCGTCGAAATCCGGGATGCCAATGGTGCGCCGATCCCTGGCTTCACCCTGGCCGATTCGAGAGAGATCGTGGGCGACGAAATCGCACGAACGGTGGTTTGGAACTCCGGCGCCGATCTGAAGCGGCTCTCGGGCCAGCCCGTCCGGCTGCGGTTCGTCATGCGCGACGCGGACATTTACGGCCTGCGTTTCCGGGATTGATCGCGAGCGGATTCCATCCCCGGACCGGTAACGGTGAGGCCAATTCGAGCGCCTTTTCAAGCGAACGGCTCGTTTTGTATCCTGAGAGCAGGTAATGTCCTTGATCAGTCATTCCACTCCAAGCACGGATGAGAATTCCTCCAAGTCGCGGCTTCGCTGGCTGCTGCTGCCGTTGCTGCTCGTAGGCGCCGGCGCCACGGGCTATCTTATTTGGGGAAAACCGGCTCCCCAGTCAAAGAAGGCCAGCGTGGTGGTGGTGCGTACCGTAAAGGCGACCACTGGCCCCATGGCTCGCACCCTGCGGTTGACTGGCCAGACCTCCGCGCGCGTTTTTGCTGCCATTACGGCCCCCCGTCTGCGCGGTCCTGAACGCGGCAACGCCATGATCCTGATCCGCCTGGTCAAGAGCGGCAGCACGGTCAAGAAGGGCGAACTACTGGCCGAAATCGATTCCACGTCCACGCGAGATCACATCGACGACGTGCAGGACATGGTGACGGCGGCCGAGAAGGACATTGTCAAACGCAAGGCCGAGCAAGCTGTTGAGTGGGAAAACCTACAGCAAACCCTTCGCGTCGCCAAGGCCGATGTGGACAAGGCAAGACTCGAAGTCAAGGCGGCCGAAGTGCGCACCGTGGTGGACCAGGAACTGCTCAAGCTCTCGGTCGAGGAGGCCGAGGCACAATACAAGCAGTTACAGGGTGACGTCGTCAACAAGAAGATCATCCACGATGCCGAGTTGAAGATCCTCCAGGTGACCTGCAGGAGGCAGCAGATGCACCTGGAACGCCACACCACGGACCTCTCAAAACTGGTGATGCACGCGCCCATGGAAGGCCTGGCGGTGATGATGCCGATTTTCCGCAACGGCGAATTCGGGCAGGTCGAGTTGGGCGACCAGGTGGGCCCGGGCCAGCCTTTCATACGTGTAGTGAAGCCTGACTCCATGCAATTGGAGGCCACGGTAAACCAGGCCGAAGCCACCGTGCTGCGGCTGGGCCTGGAATCCGAAATCACGCTGGACGCCTTCCCCGGAGTGAAATATCACGGCAAGGTTGACAGCATCGGCGCACTGGCCACCGGCGGCTGGCGCCAGAACTATTTCATCCGCAATATCCCTATCCGTGTGCACATTGACAACCAGGATTCCCGGCTGATCCCTGACCTATCCGGCGCCGCCGACGTCACGCTCGAACGTAAGGAGAACGTCGTGCGGGTCCCACTGGAAGCCGTTTTCATGGAGTCCGGCAAGCCGGCCGTGTTTGTGCGCGAAGGGGGACGCTTCGTGCGCCGGGCGGTGGAATTGGGCTTGGAGAGCAACACGCACGTCGAAGTCGTCAGCGGGCTGAAGGGTGGCGAGGAAGTTGCCGTTGAGAAGCCCCCTGCCAGAGTCGGGTAGAAACTCCTACAATCAAACCTAGGGATGACAGGCCGCGAACGCATCGCTCTCACTATGCGGCACAGGGTGCCGGACCGCGTGCCGGTGATGTGCCAGCTCTCCATCGGACACTACAACCTGAACGGCGGGTATAGGCCGCACGAAATCTGGTACGAAACCGAAGCCTTCGCGGACGCCGCGTTGAAACTGGCGCGCCGCTACCGCTTCGACGGCATTCTGGTGGCGCTGGCCGGACGTCCCGCGAATTATCTCGCCCAAGCCGTTTCCATCACCAGCGGCGACGATGGCCAATGGATCCAGTGGCGTAACGGCGATCGCACATTCCTGCCTTGGGACGACATGGCGGTACATCACCCGGCAGATGAGTCGCGGCCCGTGCGCGCCGATTTCGACACCTTCGATCCCGATTCGGACATCCACCACATAGACGATTACCTCGGGCACATCTGGAACGCGCTGTACCACATCCAGAGCCTGCCCGGAAAAGACTACGGCGGACCGCTCGAGCCCGGCCGCATCCCCGGCTACCTGTTCGGAGCCATCGACATCGTCCGCGCCAAAGCGCCGGATCTTTCCGTCCACGGCTCGGTCTATTCGCCGCTCACGCACTTCTTCGAACTGTTCGGCTACGAGCCGGCGCTCATCGGCCTGCGCACTGATCCGGGGCGCGCGCACGCCGTGCTGGACCGCCTCACTGGGGGCGTCATCGCCTGGTCGCTCGCGTTACTGGAACACGGCGCCGACGCGCTGGACCTTTCCTCGGCTTTCGTGGGCGCACCGTTCCTTTCGCGGAGCCAGTATCAGAAGTTCGTGATTCCTTATGAAAAGCGCGTGAACGAAGCCATCAAAGCCGCTGGTGGTATCTGCTACACGCACACCTGCGGGCGCATCGGCGACCGATTGGACCTGATGGCCGAAACCGGCACTCTCGGCATTGATACGCTCGATCCGCCGCCGCTCGGCAACGCCGACCTGGCCCAGGCAAAGCGCGAGTTCGGCGAGAGGTTCTTCTTCAAAGGCAACATGAACTCGGTGGAACTGTTGCGCATGACCACGCCGGAGCAGGTGCGCGAGCATGCCGCCGGCCGCATTCGAGACGGCATGCCCGGTGCCGGATACATCCTCAGCACGGCTTGTTCGGTGGCACCGCACGTGGAACCGTGGAAGCTCGAGATGCTGGCGCCGCTCGCCGAGGAGTTAGGCCGCTACAAATCGCCGGACGCAGTCTGATATCTTGGAAGCCTCCGGAGATCAAACATGGAAAACAAAACTGTTAGCAGGCGGGAAGTGCTGGCCGCCGCCACGGCCGCCACGCTGTTACGCCCGGAACGCGTCCTGGGCGCCAACGATCGCATCCGCGTAGCCATGATCGGCGTGGGTCGCCGCGGCCTGCTCGGCGAAGCGCTCCTGTTCGCCAAGGAATCCAATGTCGATCTGGCGGTGGTGTGCGATACCTGGCGCCAACGCCGCGAGACGGCCGCCGAACGCATCCAAAAGATCCTTGGAACCACGCCCGAGCTGAGCCTGAGCTGGCAGGACGTACTCGCCCGCAAGGACATCGACGCCGTCATCATCGCGACGCCGGATCATCAGCACTGCACCCAGCTTGCCGCGGCAGCCCGCGCCGGCAAGGATGCTTATATCGAGAAGCCCATGGCCATGAACATGAAAGAGCTCATCATGGCAGTGGATACGGTGAAGAAGTACAACCGTGTGGTGCAGGTGGGCACGCAGATCCGCAGCCTGCCGTCGTCGGTCGCGGCCAAGAAGTTCGTCGCCGCCGGCGGCTTAGGCAAAATCATCAAAGTGGAACAGTCACGCAACGCCTGGAAGCCCTATTGGCACGGATACGCCGATCCGAACTTGAAAGAATCCGACGTCGATTGGAAGGCGTTCCTCATGCACGTAAAGCCGCGCCTCTTCGACGCCGACCAGTATACGGCCTGGATGGGATACCGCGAGTTTTCGCAGGGCGCGCACGCGGGTCTGATGGTTCACTTCATAGACTTGCTGCATTTCATCACCGGGGCCACGGCGCCGCGCCGCGTAATGGCCATGGCTGGGACCTATCGCTGGAAGGACGCCCGCACCTGCCCGGACTCCATCGAAGTCATGCTCGAGTACCCCGAGGGTTTCCTTGTACGTTACAACTCGACCTTCGGCAATGGCGCCAACAACTACCTGAAATTCTTCGGTACGCGCGGCGTGATGGACGCCAGCCGCTGGGGTTGGAAGGATTCGTTCGCCATCGGCGGCGAGGGCACGCAGGACACCGACCGCGTCCAACCCGGCCAAGCCATTCCGCCCGCCGAAAGCGTCCACCACATGAAGAATTACTTCGATTGCCTGCGTTCGCGGCAGACGCCCAATGCGTCGATCGACGCAGGCTACGCGCACTCAGTGGCCGCCATCATGGCCGACATTTCCTTCCAGAAGCGCAAGGAAGTGACCTACGACGCGGCAAAGCGCGCGATCAAGGCATAGCCTTTACACAGCAATCGCTTCCAGCGTGCGCAGTTTCGCGGCGAGCGTGGTGCGCTTGAGGCGCAGCATATCCGCGGCTCGCTTCTTGTTGCCGCGTGTACGGGCCATCGCCTGATCCAGAATACTGCGCTCGATCCGCCGCACGGTGGCTTCATAGTCCAGGCCGCTCGCGGGCAGCGTGATCACCGGAGTGGGCCCAGACAGAAATCCGCGGTTCGACATGGCGTGAGGAAGTGGAAAGTCTCCCGCCAGCAGCGTTTTGCGGTCGCCACTGAGGGCGATGGCCATCTCCACGGCGTTTTCCAGTTCGCGCACGTTGCCCGGCCAGTTGTGCCGGCACAGGCGTTCCAGAGTTTCCGCCGGTGCCGTCTTCTGCGGGATGTCCTCCTGCCGGCAGATCTTCGCGATGAAGTGGTGCACCAGCAGAGGAATGTCGTCCAGCCGCTCGCGCAGAGGAGGTACGTGCATGGGAACCACGTTGAGCCGATAGTAAAGGTCCTCCCGGAAGCGTCCCTGGCGAATGCGTTCTATCAGGTCCGCGTTCGTGGCCGCGATCACGCGCACGTCCACGTGGACCGTCTCGGAACTGCCCAGCCTCTGGAACTCGCGCTCCTGTAACACACGCAGCAGCTTCGCCTGCAGGTCGAGCGGCATGTCTCCGATCTCATCCAGAAAGATGGTGCTGCGGTGCGCTTGTTCGAAACGGCCCACGCGGTTGTTCAACGCCCCCGTGAATGCGCCCCGCACGTGGCCGAAAAGCTCCGCTTCGAGCAGGTTCTCAGGCAGAGCGTGGCAGTTCACCGCCACCATGGGCAGGTGGGACCGATTCGAAGCCATGTGCACCGCGCGCGCCACGATTTCCTTACCCGAACCGGTCTCCCCGGTGATCAGCACTGTGCAGCGCCTGGCACCCACCAATCGTATGATGTGCGCGATGTTCTGCATGGGCTCGCTCTGGCCCACCATCAGGCGGCGCCAAGGCTCGCATTCGAGCGAAGCTCCCAGCAGGGCGAGTTGCCGGCTGCGATAGTACTCCACGGCATTCTCCACCGCGCGCGTCAGTTCCCTTCCATCCATCTCCGCGCCGAAGAAATGGTAAGCGCCCATCTTGACCAGCCGCACGGCGTCCGCCATCGAACCAGCACGGTCCCGGATAATGACGGGGACCATGCCATTGATGCGCGCGATCTCCTCGGTGAATTCCTCCGCCGTCCAATCCTGCATGGGAAAGGCCGCGACCACGGCGTCGAAAGAAGCGGCTTTAACGCATTCCAGTGCTTCCGCACCGTCTGTTGCAGACTCCACCAGGACGTCCTCCGCGTCCCACTCCGACGCCCACTGGGCAATCTGTTCATCTCCGGAATGAATAACAAGCAATCGCATATGACGATCCGGGCGCGCGTTGTGGGGGTAACAGTCTCCCCGCGTTTGCGCCGTCCGGCCCTCCCCATCCATCGTCTGTACGCATGATTTCTTTAGCGGATTTCACACCTAGGAGTCTTCTCAGCCGATTCCTTATACTGGGGGTATGAAGAGGATATTGCCCCTCGTCTGGATGGGGATAGCGCTGGGCGCGTTTGCTGTCTTGTGGGCACAAACGGCGACGCCTGCCGCCGCCAAGCCTGATCCGCGCCGCATCTCGGCCGTGGAGCTGGAGAAGATGCTAGCCGCGAGCGCGAACATCTTCCTGCTGGACGTGCGCGAACCGAAGGAACTCGAGGAAGAGGGCGCCATCAAGGGCGCGATCAACATTCCGCTGGGGACGCTGGCCGACAGGCTGGCGCAAGTGCCCAAGGGAATGCCGGTGGTGAGCATCTGCCGCCGCGCACACCGGGCTGCCCGCGCGGCGGATTTGCTTGAGAAGAACGGCTACACAGGCATCCGAACCTTCGCAATGAACGACTGGCGCGAGAAGGGCTACCCGCTGGAGCACCCCAAAGCGCCGCCGTCCGAAAAGAAGAAGTAGCTACGAACGCGGCGGGATCTGTTAGAATGAGTTTCGAGCACCCACCCACCGGGCGGGAGTAATTCAGTGGTAGAATGCCAGCTTCCCAAGCTGGACGTCGCGGGTTCGAGTCCCGTCTCCCGCTCCATCAAATCAACAACTTACGAACACTCCGAAAAACGCAGAGTCCAATAGAGTCCATTAAGCCCCCACCGCCTTCTCCAACGCGTTCACCGCTTCCTTCCGGCGCTTGAGTGACGTGATCGTGTAAACGTTCTCGTTCACGTCGACGGTGTGCCCCATCTGCTCGGCCCGAACCTGCGGATCGACATCAAGTTCCTTCAACAGGGAACTGTGCGTCCGCCGCATTACCTGGAAGTTCGCCCAAGCCAGTCCGATTGGCTTGAGCTTTTGGAGGAAGCTCCTTCTCCAGCAGTTGTCCTTTGCCAGAGGCGTCGTGAGCCTCTCAGAGGCGAACACCCACGCATCGGCACTGGTGTCGAGCGACATGGCCCGCCAGTCGTCGATGGAGGTGAGAAGCCCGTCCGAAAGTGCAGCGTGACGCACGGACCGAACCGACTTTGGGGAGTCGATATCGCCCCGATACACCCTCTGACGAATATCGGCGTAGTCCGCTTCCAACCGCGTCCACTTGAGGCCGAATATTTCACCCGGCCGCATCCCGGCAAGCAACGCGAGCTTCGCGATCAACCGCTCCCGAACCTCCAGCGCCGAGAACAGCCGCCGGACCTCTTCCAAGGTCATCACTCGCACCTCCGGCCTTCTGCACTCCCTTGGCGTGAACAGTAGCAACGCCGGATTCCTCCGCAGATATCCCTCTGCGACTGCCATATCGAATATCTGCTTCAGATCCCAGCGCAAATGATCTACCACGCTGAATGAAAGCGTCGTACCTTTCCGATCAAGGAACGATTGCAACTCGTCTCGGCCAAAGCTGCCCAATGGTCTCGGGGCATACTCAGACGTGAGATGATGCGCGAGCCGATCCTCGTTGGTCATGACGGTCGTACGCTTCCACTTTCGCCGGTAGAACGGCAAGTAAACATGCTGCACGAAATCATCGAAGCCCTTCCGCTCCGATGGCTCGCCCTTCGCGTTGTTGATGGGCGCCAGAATTGCGGCCAGTTCGGATTGCGCCTGTGCCTTTGTGACCTGGGACGTTCGCCCCAGTTTGCGGGCCTTGCGTTCTCCGTCTTGCCGCCACCTCGCGACCCATTCACCGCGAACCTTCTCTAAACTACCTTTCTGAAACCGCTTACGCATGAACAGTCTCCTTCACGCGTCCAACGGTACCGATTGCTGACGATGACGCAATATTAGCACCCCGGCAGCCGGTTTCGTTGAGTTCCTTCCATTGCTCCAAGGCAGCTCGTCGGACCAGTCTTCTGCGGCCCATTGAGATCGCGGGTAGCGACGAAATACCTTCGACCTTCCCTGCAATAGTGTTGTAGACGTGGGCCTTTGAGCATCGCAGTTCAGCGGCTACTTCCGCGACGGTGAGAATTTCGTTCCGACTCGCTATCATGACTCGCACCTCCAGGACACTCAGCTCATGGCGAAAATGGCGTCCATCAAAACGAGGGTTGATGCGAGTGGATTATGACCGGGCAATCGTGTTGTGGCCCCCGAGGACGGGTGAACGTGTAGCGGAGGAACATGCCAGATTTTCAGGGCGTGCCTCTTGCCCGATGTTTGCGAAATATCGTCAGCGCCTCGGTCGGCTCCGTGACGTCCATTCCAATTCTGGCGATCCGGTAGTTTTGCTCCTTTCTTTCCGTTGTGTGGATCTACTGACAGGTAGGGGGAGCCGGCTTCGTCGTCGTCCGATGGTCCGTGGCGCGAGGCGAACGAAAGCGATTTGGATCCCGGACCAGCCGACGGCCCGACCTGATCCCAACAACATGACCCTGTCCGCCGCGCTGTGCGACAGAGGACGCAACAGCAAATTGCGCCTCAGCCACGGAAGCAGGCGTGCGGATTCCGTCTCCTTTCCTGCCCACCCCAAGGCACGTTCGGTTTGTGGGGCACTCCGATGCGACAGCGGCGCTCGCTTACATTGTGAACCGGCCTAACCCGCTCTTGCATCCCTATGGCGGGTACAGGAATTTGTCGTGTGGGGTGCGATTGAACAACCTTCCGGCGGCGTACATTCGGCATCTCCAGCTACTCGGACCCAAAGGGAAATGCCCGAAACGAGGCTCTGTTACTCGAACAATAGGTGACCGCCTTTTCGGATCAGGTATCGTCCGACCGAGAGAGTCTAAATGTAGTACCGAAAGGGCAGGGGCGGACCTTTTTCCGGTAGCGGGCCGGATGTCAGGACCTCCCCGACAGCTTCCGCAAACTTGAGGGTAATCGGAACCCCGTCGGCATAAAGGCATGCGTTGTAGTTGAGCTTCGTCAGAGCGAGGATATCCTTGAGGACCGTTCCCATCTCGGCCTCGCCCTGACAGATCTCGACAGAAAGTGGATTCGGCACTTCCATTCCTGGATAGGTTGCGAGCCGTGGCGTCCAACCGCGCGTCCACAGATACGCGCTTCTTTCGTTCCGGAGATAGGCGGAGCCCCGCAAGATCGGCGTATCACTATCGCGGAAAAGCTTTAGCGTTGAATCGTCCCGTATTTTCACGCCAACAACCTTCGTTCCGGCGCCGACGGCCTCGCGAAAGCCTTCCCACTCCTCTCTCCAGAACTCGACCTTGCCGTGGATAAACACTTCGGTCGGCGGTTCCTGATGTTCGCGCTTGCGCTTGTATTCCGCCACGGCGCGGCCGACGAGGTCGCGGGCAGCCTCGCGTGACAGATGGAAGTTCTTGCTCTTGGTGTCGTACCACCGGCCCGGTGCTCCTTTGAAAACAAGCCCGTCACCGGAATCGAGGAACATCTGCGCGCCGCAAGCTGCCGACTTGTCGCTCGTGCCTCGTTCGTCCTTCTTGAACACTAAGCCGATATAGCAAACACCGTCACGAATGCCGGCGGTCTTCCACGGCCTGCCGTCGGCTTTGTAGAATGCCGTTGTCGCGACATTCCACACGATCTGGGATTGGAGTCTGCGGAGCCCCTTCTCGCGGCGCGAGTCCCCGAGATTGCCGAGATTATCCAGAGTGCCTTCGCGGAGCACCTGAGTCGCGATCGTGTGCTTGAGCAGGCGAGCCTTGAGCTGGTTGCGGAAATGCTCTTTATAAAGATAGGGCTCTGCGGCGACATTCAGATCTTCGAAGAGAAACGGCTCGTCATAAGCAATCTTGGCCTGCTTTGCCGAGCTGAAATAGCGGATGGCGGCGATTCGGTCTTCTGGCGCGACATTGGCGCGGGGACGGCAATAGCGGCGCACATAGTCGGGAATGATGACGAACCAGACATCGGGCCGGGCCTCCTCATTCGTGAGGGCTTCCTCGATGGCGTGGGCATACACGTTGACCGTCTTGAAAACGCGCTGATGCCTGTCGTCGAGGCCCGCGTTGGCTTTAAGTTCGCTCTCGTTGATCTCAAGGGACAGAATCGGGTCCGGTGCCCAAGGTATGCGAAATGCCGACTCGAACCCCGGAAAGGGCGGCCGGGCCGCGTTCGGCGGCTCCAGTCGGATTGGTCCCTGTATCCACTGCACCCAGTTCCTGTACTTGCGGATTCCCTCCTTCGTTCCCACCACGCCGGCGCGGATACCGTACGGACTGATCTCATCCAGCGGCCCGAACAAGGTCAAGCCGTCGCGTGGGTCTTCCATTGCCTGGCTATGACGAAAGAGAAGCGTGGGTTCGGGAAGCCGGATTAGCTTTTGAGTCATTCCGAGTCTTCCTCCGCAACGCCGGCGCCGTCCTCACCCTCGTCAAGCTCATCGTCCTCGACCTCGAAGGTGTAGTCCTCAACGTCGTCTTTCTTGATCTCCTTCAACTGGAGATACGAGACCGGACTCTCGAACAGAATAGGAAATTTCGACAGCGTGAAGACTGCGCTGCCGGCGAGAGGTATCCTGACGGTCTCGCCATCCTCTGCGAGATGGGACATAGTAGCGAGCAGACGGTCGCGCCAATCGTCATTCCACCAGTTTTTGCATTGGTTGCGACGGGCTTTCGCTGTGGCTTCCTTGCTGTCCCAAAGCGTCTTTTTGTCATCAGAAAAGAGCACGTGGCCCTTCACAACAAATAACGTTTCCGGCCGTAAGATGGGCTTCCCCGTGATTCCGTAATGCCAATGGCGCACCCGGCCGCCGAGAAGGGTCTTGAAGCCAACAACGCTGCGCCACGCCTTTTCCCCATCGATGGTTTTGAAGTCTATGTAATCGTCCTTGACGAGACCGCCGCTGAAATAAAAACAGAGCTGATTGTTGGCCATCTCGTAGAGAGACAGCCGCTTCTCCAGCGCCGCTTTCCAAGCCATGCGAAAGAGCTGGGATATGTATTTGGGGCCGTCCTTCACGGCCACACCGGAGAGAACATCCTCGTAGCGATACTCGTTCGTGGCGGCGATTTCTAAATTCGCGCCGATCGCGGCGCAGACTTCTCCCGCTGGCGCGAAGCTCAGGAACGAGACATCGCTGACCCAGGCCGCAGGATACGCGAAGACGGTATCTTCGATGGAAACAGCGCCGGGCCTGACAGCTGATAGCTTATGTTCATAGAGGGTGCTCGGGATACTCTCGACCTTGAACCAGTTCGACAACAGGTGCTCCGGTTGTTCGAGAACGCCAGCATCGGCGCTGAATTGATCTCGCCACCATGAGCAGACAGCATCGTGGCCGAAACCGGGCGTCCGCGGAACACCATCTCTCTCGAATTTCTCCAGCAAAATCGAGAGTCCTTTGGCCCATGCGTTGAAGTCAATGTGGTTAAGGCGGCGGATGCCGATATAGACATCATCATAGGGCAGGTCGTCGACCTTAGCAGTGATGATGAAGTCTTTCAACTGGTGTCGCTTTTCGGTCCCGATCGCGCAATCGAGTTCATCGAGCGTTCCGCGTTTCTGGTTCGAGACGCGCGACAGGATGTAGACGAATTTCGCGGTACGCGCACTGATGGCATCCTGGATATCTTCCCAAAACTTCTCGCCGCCGAGAAGCTTCGTCAGGTCACACCAGACGGCATACCCTTCGCTGGCTAGCTGAAGCGAAAGCCAGAGCGCAAGTTCGTTCTCCTCGGGGTTCGCATGGCTAACGAAAACCATGTTCCGCTCGGGCGGATTCACGCGTGTCAAGGCGTCCTTGCCTCTGCGTGCGACTATAACAGAATTACACTCAAATGTTTTGTCTCTCCCGACCGCCCTATGGGCTCTGGTCCGATGACCTACATGTAGACGCGGCCCGCAGGGATGGAACGCTTGAGCTCCGCCCTTAATTGGGCACCCTAAACGTCGGGCTGTTCTCGGGTCGGAACTTGCCCATTGACTTGTGGGGGGTCTTGGAGAAATGAAGCCTGATCGCGGTTCAGTGGACGACCGGGTAGTCTGCGCTGCGGTTATCGCAGGCTTGCGTGAGACTCGGAAGCTACGCAACTGCTTGCCAGGCACCAGCACGATCTCTATTCCTTCCAATCCGGGTTAAGAACGTGCGCACCTGCTGAGTACGCAGAATCCCCGACTCGCTCGAGCGTCGACAGATCAGGGCTTCGTCCGCGCTGATTTCGGTCATGAGGTCCCGGATTTCCTCGCTCAAGGGAAACGCCGACGCGTTTTGGAGCGGGAGAGTCCCCACGAGGATTCGCTCCAGCCAGACCTCACCTAAGTCGACGGCATGCCCGTGAATGGCGACGTGGTGCGCGTCGAGCCGGACCGTTTCGGGACGCACGTGGCCGAACAGGTGACCATTCTTTGGATACCGCAGCTCGCGCTTGAGGGTGTTCTCGGCGTAGTGGTTGCCTTTGACCACGCAGACGGGGATGCCGGCCTCGCGCAGGCGGCGGGCCTGTTTGATGAAGAAGAGACCGGGACCAGCGTCGGGCCAATCGCCGTCCCAGAGGTCGCCGGCAATCAGGACAAAGGCGACCGCCTCGCGAAGGGTGAGGTCGACCAGGTATTCGAAGGCACGCCGCGTCGCGGTGCGGATGTGATCGACGGGGGCGTCGCCGAAACTCGACAGGCCCCGGAGTGGGCTGTCGAGGTGGATGTCTGCGGCATGGATGAACTGGAACATACGATGGGATTGACTTTTATGGCCGGGCTGGACTGCGAGTGGCGTGAGCGATCGGCGGCCCACCTCGCCGTGATGTGGCGATCTTCCGGAGCGCTGCTGCGGGCAGGCGTGGTCAGGATCAACACGGGCCGGCGAGACTGGTCGCGCCGGCCCGGATGCTTCCGCAGGCGAAGCGGACAGCGGGACGTTTTCGCTTCGGGAGTAATACCACGCAGGTCAGACACCGTTGGCGGCCAGCGGCACCGAAAGCCGCGTTGCTGCTGCACGGCTGGGCAAAACCGGAACCGCCGTTTTGGAGGCTGGTCCGGCCGGGATCGGGCCGGGCCGCGGGCGCAGGCCGCCTTGAGTTAGCGCACCATCGCTTCTTCGCCGACAGGCTGGTCCGCTCCTTCGGGCTGCTCGGCTGGTTCGTCCGCGTAGGCGTCCCCCATCATCATCTTGTAGTGCGCCAAATGCTCCGTCTTCTTGAAAATTGCCCGGAATACCTTCAGATACGTCTCCACGGTCGAGTCATCGATCGACACGAACAAGTCGTCATCGACGCCGTGCGACCCGCAGTTGACCCACGAAAACAGAGAGTTGCAGATCAGCTTGTCTTTGCCCTCAAATTTGTCGCAGATATGCTTGGGATCGACCCCGCCGAAAACCTTGAAGTAGCTTTCCAGAATTCGCCGCAGGGTGTTCTGGATGGTGTGCGTGAAGCGGTCTGGCTTTCGGACTTCAGCCCACAGCAATTGATAGGAGGTCTTAATCGGATTCGTGGTGTGGCTCTCGATCTCCGAATACAGGCCGGTCTTCCGAATGGTCCAGAAGGTCTCGTCGTTCATTTTGTTATCACCGCTGCGATTCGGATGGAACGTCACTTCCTTGTGGAAATGGACGTTGTGCGTGAGAAGGAAAACCTGCTTGATGTAGCCCTTCCCCAGCCGGACCTCATCGAAGAGACCTCTGATCAGACTGCTGACGATGAACACGACGTCACTGTCTAGGCTCGACACCGGATCATCGAACACCACTACGCGGTCGGTCGTGATGCCGCTCTCCGAGTTGCTGCCCTTCAGCAGGTGGTAGAAGTAGAGGAAGGAGACGAACGTCCGCTCCCCTTCGCTCAAGGTTTCCTTCGCATCCGTGCCATCGGGCCGCCCGAGCTTGTAGCACCGCTCATCCTGGGCCTTCGCGAGGGAAAAGCCCAGAAAACCGAATGAGGAGAGGAGGGCGTTGATGGCATCGATCGTCGGTTGAACGCTGGTCGTCTCTTTCTCCAGTTCCCGGATCGTGGCGGCTTTGTCTCGCCGCTCGCCGCCTGCGGCTTCGATCTGGCCGGACAATGCCTCGATGGCCTTGTTCAACTGCTTCAATTTCGTGTCGTAGCTGGCGAGGTCGTCCTTAAGTTCGACCTCCAGGAGGTACTTCCAGACCTGGGCGGTCAGTTCGCGCCGCTCCTGCGTCAGGTTCGCGACGATCCGATTGTGCGCGGTGACCTTCGCATTGGCCGCCTCGATCAGATCCCGTACCCGGGCTAGGACGTCGGTGAGCGGCTCCAGCGTCACACGTTGACTTGGCTCTTTTTCTTTCGTCGCGATGTGCTGGAGGTTCACCGTAACCTGGGAATCGAGGAGCGCCTTCTCACGCTTCAGACCGTCCACGTCGAGAAACCGGGACGGCGCCGCGAGCATCACGTCGAGCCGCTGTTGAATCTGGGTGGCCGCAGCCTTGTATGCTCTCGCGAGGTCCGCAATCGCCTGGCTGTCCCGTTCAAATGTCTCGTCGAAGTACTCGCGCAGGCCCTGCGCGAGCGTTTCCGACATGGTCTGTTGGCAGAAGGGGCACCGTTGTCCATTCACGTCGTAGAACGCGAGCCCCTTTCTGACCCAGTCGCTGTTGCCGAGCTTCTGGATCATCGCGGCGATGTCGACGTCCGCCCTGCCGATCACCGGCTTCGCGAGAATCGGATTCGACGCCAGTGCGAGCAGTTCGGCCGTCTGAGCAGCCTCGAGCGACGGTTCGAGCGTCGGCGGTGGGCCAAACACGGTCTCGGCCCGCTTCTCCAGGTCGGCCAGGGCCACGACGGCCGCCGAATTCCCCGCCTGCTCAATCAGTACTTTCTCTTTGAACTTGTCCCCATTGTTGCGGAAGCCCTCGAACGCGCCCCGCAGCTTCGCATCGTGTTTTTGTTTTTGGTTCCAGCACTTCGTCCTGAGCTCGGCTTCGAGGGCGGCGAGATCCCCGCGCTTACCTCCGGTGCCATCGTCTCCCTGCAGAGTTCTCGTCAACTGCTCGATTTTCTTGGTCAGGTCGTCGAACTCGGCCTTCATTGCGGTGATCTTGGCGAGCGCGTCGACGCGCTGTTCCCCGAGAGTGAAGATCCCCTTCAACTCGGCAGATTGGGCGAAGTTCCTCGTAACGAAGTCCCGGTTGTACACCATCGTCTGCAACTTCGTGCCCCGTTTCCACACCACGGTGCAGGCGGGAAACCGCTGGTCATCTGCAATGACGCGGGAAATCGTTGTTTTACCGGTGCCGTTGGGACCATAAAAGAAGTTGAGCTGCGATAGCCCGCCCAGGACCTGCGGTACGCCGTCGAAGCTCGCAGCGCCAGCGATGGTGATGGATTCGATCATACAGTGCCCTTTCCATCGGGCCGTGGGAGCCAAACGCACACAGTGACGATGACGAGGCCCACTGCCGCCGGTCTGCCAGCGGCGGACCGAAAGTGGAGGAAGTCAACAGGCAGACCTACCCTCACCTCTTCGCATAATTGGTACGGCTGCGACGCAAACTGCATCGCCAGCAACCTACGGTGCGTTACTATATCATATTTGACGATCTTAATTACCTTTCTATTCCTGAGCGTGAGCGCCTCACGGATGTGCATTCCGAGCAACGATGAAAGTCGTGGCCGCAAGGAACTGGCTGGACGAAGGGGACTCTATCCTGAGCGATTGTCATTAGCGTTACCATGTTGCTAAATCAAAACGGATGCGCGATCAGGATAACGAAAGGTACGAGGCTCTCGGAAAGGCGCTCGGTGACGCACATGACGCCTTTCTTGAAGACCCAACGTGCGTTCTCGGATCCGATGGCGACAAGACCCATAGGCTCTTCGACCATATTAGGCATCAATGGAAGGCGTGGGAACGTTCCGGTCCTTGTATGTATCGCGGTTGCGGACGATCGTCCGTCCGCCACTCACACGCCCTCCATAAGTCCGGCCCCTTGGCGCAAATAGCCGAAGCGCAGCACGTCCTGACGCCCTCTCTTGTCGCATATCGGCAACTCGAAATGCAGCGGATTGGTGTCAATCTGGCGTCCACGTTTCCTGGATTCTGCCAGAAGCACGAGCAATTGTTCGCTGAATTCGAAACGACAGGCCATATCTCCAGTCATCGGCATTTTGCGCTGCAAGCGTTTAGGACAGTGTGCGGGGAGATCGCGCGGAAGCGACATGCAATCGAAGGTCTCGAGTCATACCTTGAAGCATATCGCCGGGCCAGATTTGGTTATTTCGCCGCGGCCGTTCAGACAGTGCGATCTACCAGCCGGATAAAGAGCCTTTCAATAAAGGGTGACAAACTGGAGAGCAATGTCTCGTCCAAGATCAAAAAGGCTAAAGCCTCTCTTCGGGAATTGGAGGGCGAACTTTATGACGAGTTGTTTGCGTACATCGACGGCCAGAGATGCGAGCCCTGCCTTGACGTGTTCCTGTTGCCGTACGAGGTGCCGGTTTCTTTGTCTGGCTTGGGTTCACTTCAGTACGAATATGCCGGCAAGAAACACCTAGCTCTTTGCCCGCTGGGAATACTGCCCCAACCAGGATCAACAGTTGCGTTTATCGGTGCAGCGTGGCGGCATGCGGTGCTGGTCGAGCATTATCAAGCCCGGATGCGAGTTAGCTTCGGCGCATTGAACGCCATGGAAGCCTGGCTGCTGCACGGTTCCGATCACTGGTTCATCCGGCCGTCGACCTGGGAAGCCCTGCCCGGACCCCGCCAATTGAGGATACTCAGAACCGTGATGAGCGTGAAACAGAATATCGCATCGTTCCCGCGCGTCTCAGTGCTGGACGCTGTGCGGCGGCAGCTCATTGCCTGCGTGTTGGATCACCTCCCAGAGGCAGGGAACAACAGAGACTTTATCCTGAAATGCATTCGCGAGGAATCGGCTAAGCTGACCGCTCCAGGATAAGCTAAGCACGGCGGATCACTCCCACAAGCCGGCGCATAGCCTGACAATGCCCGCTAGACCACTTGGACATACTACGCCCATTCCGGGGATGTGTCCGACGCACATTGCGATTGGCTAGCAAATGTTTCAGAGCAACCTCCGGTGTACGGTTCGTGTTCACGTGGTCGTCTGGTAACTCATCGTCGGGGTGCAGATTCACCGAATTTCACGGTCGTTCTCCGATGGCACCAATGAGCGGAGCCCGTGTGATCCCGGTGCCCTCGAAGAGGTGGATCGTCACGCACCTGCCGAGTAGGCAGCAGCGTGATTTCCGCCGTGGCTATAAGGTGTCCGACGCATCTGCTTGTCGGGCAGCAGGCCGAACTACCACCAAGTGATCCCGTAGGGCCTAACGCAATTTCTGCCGTTCCGCGACCCACCCTTCCATGCGCCTCACCATCTCGTAGAACGGTGCGCTGAGAGCGTCGGCGATCATCCAAAGGCGAATGGCCGTCGGATTGAGGATGCCCCGCTCCACCCTGCTGATATAGGTCCGTTCAAAACCGCAGTCGGCGCTCAGCCGCTCTTGTGAGAATCCCGCCTCCTTGCGGAACTCGCACACGATCACTCCAATGGCTTTCCGCCTGAGATTGGTCGGCTGAATCTGGCGTCCGCGCCGTTGCATGGCAAGACTTCATGGTGGTATGGTAGCTGCGTATAGGCCAACGGCATATACGCCTCATTTTGGGCCGCCCATGTACCGGAATCATGTTGCCCTGGTTGGCTATCTGGCCCGCGATGCCGAGGCGCGCGGGAGCGATGGCGATACTCCGTATGCGGTCTTGACGCTCGTCACTAAGAGCTCCTGGCGCGACAAAGCCGGCGGCTGGAAAACACATTCCGAATATCATCGCTGCGTCGCCTGGGGCGCCCGCTTCATCGAAGTGGCGGCGCTGAAACGTGGCGCGCACCTTCAAGTCGAGGGAGAGCTTCGCAGCCGTGAGTATCAGAAGGACGGCAGCACCCAGAGAATGTCTGAGATTCGTGTTGGCACGATTCTCCAGCTCAAGAACGCCTGGGGCCCGCCGGAATCGGTACCCCTTGACGTGGAAACCGACAGCTCGCAATCGGGAACTTCCTCGTCACCTTCGCTCTCCTGAGGCGCTGCTGGCGCTCACCGTCTGCGCCGGAGCAGATCGCGTCCGTGGTGAAGAAGCACGCCGGCAGGCTCGTATTGGATGCTCATCTTCGGCCGTTTCGCACAGTCGAGTATCGACTTGATCTTGTCTTCATAGCGATGTGCCATCTCGGCTTCGCGGCTGTAAGGCCTTCCACTGAGGCGCACCCGTAACGGCCTGCAGATCTGCGGGAACAGCCCCAGCCGGATTTGCCACTCTCCGACCGCCATCGTTTCCGCCGTCCCATCCAGGAACCCGGCCAGCGCGACAGTCTCGTGGGGCGTCTCCCTGCTGTTGCCTTCAGCGTCCTGCGTAATCGGCCATCGAGGTCCTGCTCTGGCGGGTTTCCCGTTCACCCCTTTTCACTCGGGCACCGCTTCGGCGCTGTAGCTGCGCCCGGCGGACTGCGGGCTTCTGCTTTTTCCGGACTCCTTCCCCAAAACGAGTTTGGGTCCCCTTCCTGAAAATGCAGCCCTTGCCTTGGGAGCAGCGCGCCTCGCGCCCTCCGGGATGTGTGCCCCGAGCGAACGGGGCAGAAACGGAGAAACACCATGTACCAGAACAGAACTACTCTCATCGGCTTTCTCGGCAAGGACGCGGAGAAGCGAACCACCAAGAACGACGTCCCTTACACGGTCCTCTCGCTGGCGACCAAGGATTCCTGGAAGGATCGCAACGGCGAATGGCAGTCCCGCACGGAGTGGCATCGCTGCATCGTCTGGGGCGTGAAGTTCGCGGACTTTGCGGGCGGCCTCAAGAAGGGTGCGCACCTCCAGGTGGAAGGCGAACTGCGCAGCCGTGAGTACCAGAAGGACGGCGTGACGTATCGCATCGTCGAGATCCGAACCAAGTCCATCCTCAAACTCGACCGTGCCCAGCAACAGACCGAAGCCGTTCCTCAGGAGGCGGAGCCGTCCGACGTGCCCTTCTAAGGGCACGTCCAGCGGCGAAGGGAACCACGCGGCGCGGCGCGATGCGCCTGAGAGGAGAGACGAACATGAACACGGAACAAGCCAAAAAACTGAGTGAAGACGCCCTTGATCGATTGATGGCCGCTTTGGAGCAGGGCCAGAGTGAGACGCTCAAGAACTACCTCCGCCTGATGTCCCGCTTTCGGAAGTACAGTTGGGGCAATTGCCTGCTGATCTATAGCCAACGGCCCGATGCAACGCACGTTGCGGGGTTTCAGGCATGGCTCAAGCTGCGGCGCTACGTCCGGAAGGGCGAGAAAGGTATCGTCATCCTTGCCCCGATGGTGGGGCGTAAGAAGGCGGACGACGAACTGACCGAAGACCGGCAGACCCGCGTGTTTGGTTTTCGCGCGGCGCACGTGTTCGACGTCAGCCAGACCGACGGTGAACCCTTGGCGGCATTCGCGACGGTTCAGGGCGACCCGGCCGAATACACAGAGCGATTGAAAGCCTTCATCGCGGCAAAAGGAATTGCCCTCGAATTCTCGGACCGCATCGCACCCGCGAGCGGCGCCTCTTCGGGCGGCAAGATCACGGTGCGTCCGAATCTGTCACCGGCGGAGACCTTCTCTACGCTGGTGCATGAGACGGGCCATGAGCTGTTGCATCGAGAGGAACGCCGGACGCAGACTTCGCACACCGTGCGGGAAACCGAAGCGGAAGCGGTGGCGTTCGTGGTGTCCAGCGCTATCGGTCTTGATGTGAACAGTGCCAGCGCCGACTACATTCAGCTACACGCGGGCGGTAAGGCGACATTGGCCGAATCTCTCGCCATTGTGCAACAGACTGCCGCCGAGATCCTCAACGCCATCCAGTCCGCCCAATCGGAGGAACGCGCAGCGGCCTGACACGTGCGACGGCGCAGGCTCAGCGCCTGCGCCGTTCCTGCACGAACTGGAAGCACGGCGAACACTGCGCCAGGTGTTCGAAGATCGGGTCGCGTATCGCAAACGCTTTCGGGTTTCGGGCAAACGCTTCCAGCGTCTCACCATCCGGACACCCGCGACGCGTTGGGTTTGGATGGTCCTGGAGCGCGGTCCGCTCCATCTGCTGGAAGATCTCTTCCAGGGTGAGTTCGGGGGACTTTTCGCGTGCCATTAACTTTCGATAGTCGGTCCGGTATGGCCGTTGGGTCAAGCGTTTTCTTTAGCTGCTTTCGCATCCGGCTGAGCCGTTGGGAAAGAGTGTTCGGCGTGACTCCGATCTCATCGGCAATCTCCTTGATGCTGAAGCCCCAATACAGTTGCCACAACACAAACTGCATAGTTTCGTCGACAGAGTCCAGCACCTCTTGCCACTCCAGCGAACGATCCACTTCCCGTTGTGACCCGGTCCGGTCACGCCTTCCGACCGCCCGCATCACATCGTCGGAGAGCGACCGAAATCGCCGGGAGCGCTCCAGTTCGGCGTCCACCATGTTGGTAAACGTACGAAACAGGTATGCCACCGGATCTTCCACCGGCCGGGACTTGCGAGCGCGGGATGCCTTGTGCACGGCCTTTTCAGCGAGTTCCAAGGCACGGGAGCCATCGTTCAACTCGCGAGCGCGATAGAGGAAGAAGTCGCCTCCAATCCTCTCCGCTGCCTGCAGGAACGCGGGATCGACAGGAGTGGCTTGATCGTCCACTGGACTGACCCACAGAACGAGTCTGGGATCGAAACCGTTTGCGTGGGGGAGGTTGGCTTGCATGTGAGTGATCTCGCATCTTCGGAAGCTTCCTGGGGCGCACGCACGATTGATCTGCGAGTAATCAGGCAATGCACCCCATTAGAAAACAAATAGACGCTGGCGCCCAGAAATGTCCATGACTTTGTAGTCGCGCATTGTTAGCGTGCGAGTAACATTACGCGCAATACTCTGCCGCATTTATGCGCGAACATGAGGTCACATTTTCCGCCGGCAGAACCTCGTGTCTGATTGAAGGGCAAATCGCGAAGGAGATCACCGATGAAGTTTCACCGTTTCCGGAAATCGTACTCGACCCTGGCGGACTGGATTCGTCACCGCCCAAGATTCGTTGTTCCGGCAGCGCTGCTGTTGGCGAGTTCTCGGGTCTATGCCCAGAGCGACCCCTGGGAAAACGCAGTCCAGGTGTTGCAGACGGCATTTACCGGCCCGATTGCGAGGGGCTTGGCCCTGGTGGCAATCGTGGTGGGTGGCTTGATGTTCGCTTTCGGCGAGGGGCAGTCGAAAAAGATGCTCGCCGGCATCGTGTTCGGCGTCGGCATGGCCATCGGCGCCGTCAACTTCATGGCGTGGCTCTTCCCATAAACGACCCCTCACTCTTCCGCGCGGAGGCTGCCTCTATGGCCGATCCAACGATGAACGAACCGAATCTGCATCGCGTCTATAAATCGATCAACCATCCCCTCACGATTTGGGGCGCCGAGCGGAAGCTGTTCTTCCTCGCCGTCATCATGGGGGCAGCCACTTTCAATTTCTTCGCGTCGCTCGTGAGCGGCATCGTGATGTTCACGGGGCTGTACGCCTTTGCACGCTGGGCGACGGCCACGGACCCGCAGATCCTGCGGATTCTCCTGAACTCTTCGAAATTCCGGAATCACTATGACCCGGCACGGCGCGAGCTGTTCCGGATGACGAGAGAAGGCGCACATGGTTCGGCTCAGTGAAATCACCAAGGCATATCGCGAAGCAGGTGCATTGAACAGCCTGATCAGCCTCTATGCAACGCTCGACGAGCACACGTTTCTCACCAAGGCCGGGCACGTTCTTCAGGTTCTCCGTGTACGCGGTGTCGATCATGAATGCCTGGATCATCCTCAGCTTGACCAGATTGCCCGGCGCTTCGAGGCGGCGATGCGCATTTTCCCGGCTGCATTTCGCGTATACCAACTCATGATGAAGCGCGATCATGCCGTTCTTCCGCACCAGGACTACGCCAACGTTGCCGTGCACCAGGCCGTTCAGAATCGCGTGGAGTACCTCGCGAGAAAATCAGACTCGCTCTACACCCTGGATCTATTCTTCGTCATCGTCCATGAACCCGATCTGAGCCATAGTGCCGTGGCGGGCCGCTTCAGGCAAGCACTTCGAGATCCCCGGCATGCAGCCACCGCGTGGTTCGCTCACGGCAAGACGCTCGAAGTGCTGGAAGCCGACCTACAGCAGGCCTGCGACAATCTTGCAAACAAAGTATCGAGCTCCATCGTCCAGCTTCGCGACGTTGCGGCCATGGAGTTGCTCCATGTCGACGACGCCTTTCGGGTTTTCGCCCGGCTCTTGAACTACGGGCCCGGCAAATCCGATGCCCTGACGCTTCATTCCGAAGAAGGGCTGGATTACCAGCTTGCGAACTCCGCTCTCGAATGCTATCGCGATCACCTAGAAGTGGACGACTACTACGTCCGCGTCCTGACCTTGAAGGAACCGCCGGCCCAGACGTACGCGAACGCGTTCGCCGCCCTGCAGGAATTGCCGTCAAACGTCATTGCCGTGTCGGAATGGAAGCGCGAGGACAACCTCAAAATGCGCCGCGCTATCAACAGCCATCGCCGCCACCACCATAATTCGAGCGCGTCGCTGTCGAACTACCTGAACATGAGCGATCAGGCCGTGCGGCCGGAGGAGATGCTGATCGACGACTCGGCGGTAGCGCAGGTCGCTGACCTCGGCCAGAGTCTGCGGGACATGGAGGTCGAGGGCCGCTACTTTGGGCAGTTCAGTCTCACCATCATTCTTTATGGACTTGATCCAAAGCGCACCGAGCACGCAGCCGCGGAATGCTTCAAAGTCTTCTCCACCCACGACGCGGCGCTGATGGACGAGCGGTATAACCTGCTGAACGCCTGGCTCGCTGCCATCCCCGGTAACGACATCTACAACCTGCGCCGCGTGTGGCTCATGAACACGAGCTATGCCGACCTGGCGTTTCTGTTCGCGCACAGTTCGGGCGAGCCGTGGAACGCCCACCTGAACCGCGAGTACCTCGCTTTGCTGGAGACCAACCACGGTACACCGTACTTCCTCAACCTGCATGCCGGCGACATCGCGCACTCGCTGATCCTGGGCGCCACGGGCAGCGGCAAGAGCTTCTTTCTCAACTTCCTGCTGACCAACCTACAGAAGTACGAGCCGTTCACCTGCATTTTTGACCTGGGCGGTAGCTATGAAGCCACGACGCAAATGTTCGGTGGCAGCTACCTGAAGATCGGGATCGACAAGCTGGGTTTCTCGATCAACCCGTTCTCATTGACACCGACACCGGAGAACATCCATTTCCTGTTCAGCTTCATCAAGGTCCTGGTCGAATCGAACGGCTACCGGACGGACAACGCCGATGAGCGCGACATCTACGAGGCGATCGGCAATCTGTACGAAGCGCCCGAGGAGATTCGCCGGCTCCGCTCGCTGCTAGGGATGATCCGCCGGCCACTGGCCGAGCAGATGCAGAAGTGGACCGCAGACGGCCAGTACGGCGCGCTCTTCGACAACGTCGCCGATAACCTCACCTTCGCCCGATTTCAGGCGTTCGACTTCGAGGGGATGGACAAGTACCCGGCGGTGTTGGAACCGCTGCTGTTCTATATCCTTCACCGGGCGAACGCCGCCATCTACGAAGCGGGCGCCGAGACGGTGTCGAAATGGTTCGTGCTGGATGAGGCGTGGCGGTTCTTTCGGAATGCCACCACGCGGCTGTACATCGTCGAGGCACTGAAAACCTGGCGCAAGCGCAATGCCGCGATGATCCTTGCTACGCAGTCCGGCGAGGACCTGGAACAATCGGAGATTCTCCCCATCGTTGTCGAGAGCTGCCCCACGAAGTTGTTCCTCGCGAACCCCGGCATGAACGAGGAATGGTACCGCCGCACCTTCAAACTCAACGTCACCGAATCCCAGGCGATTTCGCGACTGGTTCCCAAGCAACAGATCCTGGTGAAGCGGCCGGATTTCGCCAAGATCCTCAATCTCAACGTCGATCCCGTGGGCTATTGGCTCTACACCAACAGCCCCTATGACAACCAACGCAAACGCGAGGCTTTCGCCCGCTACGGCTTCGATGGTGGTCTAGAAGCCCTCGCCAGGAGTGAATCATGACGCGATATTTCCCCCAAACGCTGTCTTTGCTGCTGTCTCTCGTCTTCGCCTGTGGTTGCCTGATGGCCTCCGAAGGTGCGGCCGAGACTCCACCAGCGCTTTCCGCTCGCGTGGTCGCCTATGGCGAAAAGGATGTCGTCACCGTGAAAGCCAAGGTTCGATATACGACCTTGATTGTCCTACCCAAGCAAGAGTCGATTCTTGACTATACGTGCGGCGACAAGGAATTCTGGATCGTCAACGGCACCGCCAACTTCGCCTACATCAAGCCGGCCAAAGCGAACTCGGAAACCAATCTCAACCTGATTACGGCCTCCGGCAACGTCTACAGCTTCGTCTTGCGGGAGGTCTCCGAGTCGCCGAGCGTGGAACCCGATCTGAAGATCTTCCTCGAAGCGAAGGAGTCCTCCATGCTGTCGGCGGTTAACGGGCAGCCGAAGTTCGTTCCCGCAGCGCAGATTGACGATTATCGCCAACAGGTGGAGATTGGCAGGCAGCAGGCGAGAGAGGCCAAGGAACAGGCACAGGCCACCGTGGATCGGGAGTTGAGCCGCATCCGATCCGAGTTTCCGGCGAAGCTCCAGTTCCCGTACCGATTCGCCGCAGACGACAAGCTGTTTCGAGTATCCGCCATCTACAACGACGGCAAGGCCACCTACATCCGCGCCAACCCGCGGGAAGCGCCATCGTTGTACGAGTTGAAGGACGGGAAGCCCAACCTGATTAACTTCGATTTCAAGGATGGCCTGTACGTCGTACCGAAGGTGCTGGAAAGCGGCTATCTGGCCATCGGGAAGAAAAGATTGGAATTCGTTCGCGCGGAGTAAATCATGCCAGATTCCAACAAGAATCAGACACCGGAGCCGATCCCCTCCGGTGGTGAAGTGCGCGATCGCACGTCCAGGCCCGCCGGGCTTCTTCCGAAGAACACCCAGACCTACGTGATTCTCGGCATCACGGTGGTGATGGTCGGCGCCATCGCCTTCAGCGGCGGCAATGGGACGCAATCCAGGAAGACGGCTTCGAATGAGCAGAAAACCTTCGCTGCCATCGACCCCAATCTCGCCCGCATTCAGGAGTACCGGAACCGGATCGACGAGCAGGCCCGAAAGCTCGCTGCCGAACAGGCGCAGTTGGAGCAGACTAAACAAGCGTTGGGACTGCCTCCGGCGTCGCAAGCCGCCGCTGCCCAGACTCCGCAAACGCCGACTATGGCGTATGCCGTGCCGGGCTACCCGCAGCCCACGTATACGCAGCAGCCGGCGAAGCCGGAGAAGAGCGCCATCGAGGTTGAGAAGGAGAAGCGGGAGTACCAGTCGCTGTTTGCATCCAATGTTGCGCTCTCCTATCGCAAGGACGCTGTCGACTCCGAAGTAACACGCACCGATCATGCGGCGGTACAGCCCGGCACCCCGTCACAGGCGCCCGCGCTGTATCCGTGGCCCTACCCGACGACTGCTGCGACGCCAGCCACCGCGGGCCAACCGTCCTTGGAACGTACGCAGGCCAAAGCGCCAGCGAGGGAACTGGCCGGCGACACGATCGCGCGGGAGCACCACGGGATTGACGCGAGCCTTCAACAGGCCGTCGGGAAACAGCACCGGCTTTTCGAAGGCACCCTCATCGAGACAGTTCTCACGAACCGTCTGGACGGCAGTTTCAGCGGGCCGGTGAACTGTCTGGTGACCACTGATGTTTACTCGCACGACCTGCAGCACCTGCTGATTCCGAAGGGTAGCCGCGTCCTGGGCGAGGTCAAGCGCAACGACAGTCTTGGGCAGCAACGCCTGGCCGTGTCCTTCCACCGGCTCATCATGCCTGACGGCTACTCCGTCAGCCTCGACCAGTTCACGGGACTCAACCAGATCGGCGAGACCGGCCTTCGCGACAAGGTCAATCATCACTACGCCCAAGTGTTCGGCGTCTCGCTCGCCATTGGCGCGATCGCCGGCCTCGCCAACGTCAACACCGGCTACGGAGCGGATTCATCGAGCATGGACGCTTACCGGCAGGGAGTGGCGTCGAGTCTCTCCCAAAGCTCGCTTCGCATTCTTGATCGTTATCTGAACATCCTTCCGACGTTCACGATCCGCGAGGGAATGCGCGTGAAGGTCATCCTCACCGGCGACCTAACGCTGCCCGACTACGCCCGGCACACGATGCCGAGCGACCTGTAAGGAGGAGGCCCATGCTCGTTCGATTACTCCTGCTCAGAAGGCTGTCACCGACGCTGTACCGGATGAAACTTGCCGGCCTGGTGGCTTTCGGCGTGCTGTTTCTCGCCTTCGTCGCTGAATGCGGCTACCTGCTCTATCGTGAGTTGCAGCGGCCGTCGGCCTATCCACCGATTCATGTCTCAGCACCACCAAGGCAGGTGCAGAAAGGAAGTGGAAAATGAAGCGTATTTTGTTGTCCTTCGTCACCGCGCTGGCATTGGGCGCGACCCTCGCATTCGGCCAATTCGGGTTTGGGATCACCGTGTTCGATCCCTCGGTCTACGCCGAAGCGGTCACTGAAGTGACCAAGCTGGTCCAGCAGTACAACCAGCTCGTTCAGACCTACCAGATGATCACGAGCCAGTACAACCAGATGCTCTGGATGGCGAAGACGCTCCCCGGCAACCTCGCCCGTTTCCGCGCCATCCCCACTCCGTGGTTCCTGTCCGGCGCGACCAACACCTACGGCACCACCGGTGGCTGGATCGCGGCAATCAACACTGGAAGCAACGCTCCCGCCGGCTATCAGCACGCCGCGGAACGCCTGTTGCCTTATGGCGCGGCGCTCTCCAATGTGCCCGCCGATCAGGTGGACCGCCTGCAAAAGCACTACGCGACCATCGAGCTCACCGACGGCGCGAATCAGGGCGGAATGGAAACCATCGGCACTCTTCGGTCCAATGCGCCGGAGGTCGAAGCCGCCATACAAAGCCTGGAAAACGATTCGTTGAACTCCGATCCCTCCTACAACACCGAGATCGCCGTACTGAACAAGATCAATGCGGCCAATGTCATCGCGCTGCGGAACGGGCAGGATACCAACAAGGTGTTGGTCGCGCTGGCTGAACTGCAACTGCTCGATGCCAAGCGCAAGCGTGATGCTGAGGTGAAGGCCATCAACACCCATATCCAACTCGTCGGCCAGGGCAAGACGATTCTCACCGACCAGTCTTCGAACTGGACGGCCGCCATGCTCGACTACCGTCTGTAGCTCTCGACCCAAGTCAACAACTCGAAAACCGCAGCAAGCTGAACCGGAGGTTCACAGTGGGCACGCCGGATTCCATGAGCGATCTCTTTGTCTTTCTGACGGACTTGATGACAACCCATGCGAGCCTGTTTCAGGCACTGGGGCTCAAGCTCTTTCGAGGCTTCGCCCTCATCCTGCTCGTGTGGTTCGGGGCGAAAAGCGCGTTGGCCAGCGCGAGCGGTGAGCGTGCCGGGTTTCACTTCGGCCAGTTCGTCTCCCTGGTGTTCACCATCGCCTTCGGCTACGCCATGATCGTCTACTACAACAACCCGATCCCCGGCATCGGTACGAGTTTCTACCGCCTCATTACCGACCAGGGCGCCAGCCTCGCTAAGCAACTCAACGCCGCCACCATCCAGGAAGTGAAGCAGCGGCTGGACTCCATGTACCTCAGCATGGAGAGCCCCACCATGATCCTGGCGAGCGCGCTGGAAATCCTTCACTTCGCCATCCTCGTCCTTGCCATCGCCTTAGCCGAAGCGGCGGCGTTCGCGGTAATCGCCTTCGGCTATATCGCCACTGCCGTGGTCGTCCTCGTGGGTCCGGTTTTCATTCCGTTCTTCATCGTGCCCCAGATGGAGTGGCTGTTCTGGAACTGGCTCAAGGCGCTCTTCCAGTACGCCTTCTATCCGGTGATCGCAAACGCCTACGTCTTCGTCATGGGCAGTTTGCTGAACCACTTCGTCGATTCCCATCCGCCGCCTTACGACTCCGGCAACATCGCGTTGTTGTTCTTGCCACTCGTGTTCCTGCTGTTCGCATTCACCTACGGCGTACTGAAGATCCCGTCCCTGGTGAACTCGATCTTCTCTGGGAAGTCAGGCGAAAGCGTGATTCCGCGACTATAGGCGGAAGGGGAAGGAGACTCAAATGACCTCACTCGAAGCCAATCGCGTGTTGCCCGCGCCCGCGGAAACCGCTGGTGGAAGCCGTAAGTATCTGGAGCAATATGCGGCGCTGCTGGTTAGCAACCGGCATCTGCGCGTGGCGATTCTGTGCGTCACGGTACTGTCGCTCGGTCTGCTGGTGTTGAACTTGAAGACGGTCCAGACGCTCCGGAACTTCAAGCCACTGGTGATCCGCATTAACGAGATCGGCCGCGCCGAGGCAGTCGCTTATGACAGCCTGGCCTACCAGCCGCGCGACGCCGAGATGAAATACTTCCTGATTCAGTTCGTCACGAAGCACTACAGTCGGATGCGGGCGACCGTCCGCGAGAGCTTTGCTCGGTCGCTTTACTTCCTCGACGGGCGCCTCGCCGACGCGATCATCGAGGCAAACAAGAAGAACAAGACCATCGAGACATTCCTTTCCGGGCAAGGTGACGAGATCGATATCGAGGTCAGAAACGTCACCGTCGAAGACATCCGCCAGCCGCCGTACAAGGCGACTGTGGACTTCGACAAGGTCTACTACTCCGGCGCGGACCGGGCGGAATCGCGTCGTGAGAAATACGTGGCGAGCTTTGTCTTCGTGGTGCGCGACCGCGTGCCGAACGCGTGGATTCCGGTCAACCCGTTGGGTCTGGTCATCACCTACTTCCGAGAAGATCAGGCCTTCCGATAAGGCCGCGAGGGCGTCATGGTCACAAATGTTTTCTTTGCAACCACGATCCTCTTCATGGCGATCGGCATCCTGTTGCTTCAGGAGTGCAACTTCCTGATCCCGTACCGCACGCTGCTGGTCGAGCGGTACGGGCGGATCATCGCGATCTTCGCGGCAGCCCTGTTCTTCAATCTCTACGCCCTGATGTACCTGTTCGTCCGCAAGCTCCTGCTGAAGGAGACGGGCAAGAAACTGGCGCACGTCGAGAAGCAATTGCGCTCGGGTGAAAGCATCTCCGAAGAGCTGACCCGGCGCCTGGAGGACTGAAGCAATGGGCCGGGACTTCGAATACGACGGTAGGAGCGACAATGAGCGTGGCGTCGAGGACGTTCGTCTCAGCCAGCCAAAGGTCGCTCGCCAGCGGAACGAAAGCGCGGATTCTGGGCGGCTCACTGAACTCCGCGGCGTGATTGACGACGCCGCGAAAGACCATCCCGCTCTCTCGGTATTCTTCGACCGGCTTGAAAAACAGGGTGTGCGCCCGGTAGCGAGCGTCCAGGCGAGCGGACGCTGGAACGGCGTTGTCTACGAATACAGAGGTGCCCGAGTGAAGGGCTCTCACCTCGGTCGCGCATACACGGCCACGGGTCTTCAGCAGCGCAGGGGCGTCCGTTACGATCCGACCCGGGACGCCGAACGCCTGGCCCGGACGGCCGCCGTTCGGGAAGAAGCCCCGCGCCAGCCCGCGGACTCGCGAAACGTCGAACGTGCGAGTCGCGTGCGCGACGCAGCCGGCATCACTTCGACGGAGCGTGCCGTGCTTTGGGACGTGGGTCGATTCCGCGTTGTAGCCGCCGAGGATCTGGAACGCGTGCGGTATGCCGGGCGGGCCAGCCTGTTGCATCAGGACTTGAAACATCTTGTCGCTGAAGGTTACTTGATTAGGCGGCGTGTGCCCGTGGACGGTCGCGGGCGTGCCATGGAGGTCCTGGCGCTTACGCGCACCGGGCGCGCCCTTCTGAAGCGCGATGCCGGCGATCAAGAGCTCTACGACGGCTTTGTGAAGCCGCGTGAGATCGTTCATGATGCCGCGCTCTACCGCATGTTCCAACAGGAAGTTGAACGGATTGAGCGCGACGGCGGCAAGGTGCGCCGCGTCGTCCTTGATTACGAGTTGAAGAAACGCGCCTACTCGCCACTCGCCAAAGCTCGAAATCTACCTCCACTCGAATATGCCGAACGGCAGCAGGAGATCGCTCAAAAGAACGACCTCCCAGTGGTGGACGGGCACATCGTGCTGCCCGATCTGCGCGTGGAGTATGAGACACGCGACGGCGAAGAACGCCATGTGGATCTTGAACTCGCCACGCGGAACTACCGTGCCGCTCACATCCACGCGAAGTCGGCGGTCGGCTTCCGCGTATACGCCGATACCGGCTCCCATGCGCTGGCCGCCGTGCTCGACAACCACGACGTGATCGCGGAAGTGCTCCGCATGTAAAGGAGGTCGATCATGTTTGAGGACGCTGTAAAGAATCTGAGCCGGGTCGGTTACACCCACGATGAAGCGGCCTTCCTCTGTTTGGCTGCGATCCACTCCGGCTACTTTGTTCGCCGCCAGTTTAGCGATTTTCTCAGGCAGCCACGCGGCGGCACCGCCGCGCGCTTCATTGAAAAGCTTGTCGCCAATGGGCACGCGCAGGTCGTCCACTTCCGGCTGAACCGGCTGATCTATCACATCCGCACGCTCAAGGTCTATGCCCGGCTCGACCAAGCCGACAACCGGAACCGTCGGGAGAAGGCGCCGCTCACCATCAAACGAAAGCTCCTGTGCCTCGACTTCGTACTCGCTCACCGCGCCGAGCGGTTCCTCCGCAGCGAAGCCGAAAAGGTCGCCTACTTCACCGAATCGCGCGGCATCCCGATTGAAAACCTTCCGGTCCGCCGCTACGAGCCCCGACGTTTCGGCGAAGCGACCCTGCGCTATTTCGTGGACAAGCTCCCGGTCTATGTATCAGGCGATACCGCCGCGCCCGTGGTCTACTTCGCCTACGTCGATGAGGGCGCCGAATCCCTCGGCGGCTTTGAGACTTTCCTAAACCAATATCATTCTCTGTTCGCGGGCCTGGGCACATTCGAGGTTGTTTACGTTGCCACCGATTCCCTGTGGGCGCAGAAGGCGCAGCGAATCTTCAGCCGACGCTATGCCGGCGAGGCGGCAGTTCGTGAAGACGTCGATAGCGAGCAAGCCCGTATGCTTCGCTTCTTTGAGATGCGCCGGAAATGGGACGCGCGGGACTTCGCCGGCTTCAGCACGGAGAAGGTGATCCAGTACCGCGAGGAGAAGCAGCGGTTCGCTGGTGCGGAGTTTGATGCGCTGTACAGCCGGTGGGTGTCCGGTGGTGAGTCTCGGGAATGTGGCGAAGGACACACGGCCGCGGCATTCCGAACGTTCCTGTTGCCGCATGACTACGAGTTGTTTGGGAGCCTTCGCCATGCGTCTTGACGTGTGGTCTCACGGTTCCCGCAATTTGCCCACTTGGGTCCGCAGTGTGGTCGGACGCGCGGTCCAGAGGACTGCGCAACAAGGTGCCGCACCATGTGCGGGTTACAGCGGGATGCCCGCCGAGGACGGGCGGGCCAAAAACTGGCGAACGGCGGTAGCGACCCCGGGATTCGTCGGGCTTCGCTCGCCAAATCCCTTGTGCACTCCTATCGTCGCGTCACGGGTCGCTACCGCCATTCCCCAGGTGAGTTCTTATCAGTCGCTGGCGCGACTGCGCAGAGGAGGAGTTGCATGTCCTCGTTGATTGCCAAGCAACCGAAAGATACCAGGAAGCAGACCACGGTCAGCCTGAGCGGTTCCGTGCTCGCCGACCTCGAACTCTATTGCCAGTTCATCGAGAGCGCCCGCGATTGG
>JAJFUV010000368.1 GCA_021372245.1 Terriglobales bacterium | reverse complement strand
CACTTCCAGATCGCTTCGCGCTACCTGCGCAATTTCGGGCTGGAGGCGCAGGGCATGACGGGGGCGTTCCATCGCAGTTGGGGCGACTTCGGCACCGTGCGCAACCAAGCGGCGCTCGACTACGAGTGCTTCAGCATGCTGGCGCAGGGTACGAAGTGCGCCGTGGGCGACCATCTGCATCCGGACGGACGCCTGAACCCGCGCACATATGAGCGCATCGGCCGCACTTATCGGTCGGTGAGGGAGAAGGAGCCCTGGTGCGAGGGCGCCAAAGCAGTAGCCGAAATCGGCTCGCTGCTATGCCTCGCTGGCCCGCGTGCGAACGATTCGGACGTGGGTGTGACCCGCATGCTCACGCAAGAGCACCAGCAGTTCGACTTCTTCGACGGCGATTGCGACTTTTCGCGCTACCGCCTGTTGATTCTGCCCGATCAGCACCGTCTGAACACGAAGCTCCGCGACAAGCTCTCCGCGTACCTGGCGGGCGGCGGTGCGTTGCTGCTGAGCCACGAATCGGGCTTGGACGAGAAGGGAGAAGGTTTCGCGCTGCCGGACCTGGGACTCGAATACGAGGGTCCGTGGAAGCACGAATCGCAATACATCGAGGCGCTGGAAGGCGCACGCGACGGTATCCCGGAGATGGTCCACGAAATGTACGAGACCGGTTCGGCGGTGAAGGCGCGCGCGGGCGCGACCGTGCTGGCCCGCGTCTGGGAAGGCTATTTCGATAAGGACTACCGGCGATTCCAGGTGGAGCAGACTCCTTACGCGAAGCCTACGGACTACGTGGCGGCGGCGCAGCGCGGCAAGATCGTCTACTTTGCGGTGCCGATCTTCCGCGCATACGCCCGCAACGGCTACGCCGTCTATCGCGAGTTGGTGGCAAACTGCATCCGGAGGCTGATCGGCGATCCGCTGGTGACAGCGGAACTCCCGTCCACTGCCCAGGTCACGATCACCGAGCAACACGGGCGGCGCATCATGCACATCCTGCACTACGTACCCGAGCGCCGCAGTCCGGATCTCGATATTGTGGAGGACGTGATCCCGCTCGCGAACGTTAAGGTCGCGCTGCGAGCATCAGTGCGCCCGAAACGGGTCTACCTGGCTCCACAGAAGCAGGACCTGTCCTTCGAGTTCACGCAGGGTTACATACGCACAACGGTGCCGCGAGTCGAAGGTCACCAGATGGTAGTGTTCGAAAGCTGAAGCATTCTTTGCACGGCAGGTGTAGGCCATGAAGGAAACCAAAGAAGCGCCGGCCACGGCGGCGCACAAGGAAGGCGAGGTAGAACGCATCTATCGGACGCTGAAGACCTGGCTCGTCGAATGTACGCTGCGGCCGGGCGAAGTGCTGTCCGAAGTGGATCTGGCGAGCCGCTGCCAGACGAGCCGCACGCCGATTCGTGAGGCGTGCAACCGGCTGGCCCAGGACGGCTGGATCACGCGCATCCGGCACAAGGGCTACCTGGTGACGCCGGTCTCCATCCGCGATCTTCTGCAACTGTACGAGTACCGGAAGATCCTCGAGTGTTTCACGGCCGAGAAAGCGGCGCAACTCGCCACCAGCGAACAGCTCGAGAAACTCGAGGCTATCGTGAAGCTGGAACGGGACAAGGCGGTCCAAGTCGACCAGATTCTGCCCGCCAGCGATGCTTTTCACTTAGCGCTCGCGGAAATTGCGGGCAACCAACGCGTCTTCGAACAGCTGCGGCTCACGCTCGAATACGTACACCGGCTGGACAAGCTGTCCACACAGCGCGACAGCAGCTGGGTTCCCCACGTCGAAATTGTCGAGGCGATTGCAGCGCGCCGTCCCGCTGACGCGCGTATCGCGATCGCGGCGCACATCGATAACGCCCGCGACCGTATGCTGCGGTTGTTCGCCTTGTGAAGGGAGTGCCATGAAGCAGATTCAGATCGGTCTGGCCGGCTGCGGCGCCTTCGGGGAGTGCCATCTCCAGACACTGGCAGCCGAACCGCGGGCGAAGGTGACGGCCCTGTTCGATATCGACCGCGACCGCGCCGCCGCGCTGGCTGCCCGTTACAACGTCCCGAGGATCTGCGAGAGCATCGACGAGCTTTGCGCCTTGCCGGAGTTGGACGCCATCGACGTAGTGACTATCGAAGGCGCCCACTGCGAACCCGTCATAAAGGCGCTCGACGCCGGCAAGGACGTCTTCGTCGAGAAACCGCTGGCCACCACGCTCGCTGAATGTGGCCGGATGGTTCGTGCAGCGAATTCATCGGGCAGGATCCTGATGGTGGGCCACACGCTTCGCTTCGAGACCAAGTACGCCATCCTCAAGGACGAGATCGCCACCGGCGGACTGGGCGAGCCGGTGTCCATGCACGCGCGGCGCAACCGGCCGAAGAGCCTGCTGCCGGTGTATGGCCGCACGCACCCAGTGTTGGAGAACTCCATCCATGATATTGACTTGATGCTGTGGTACACGGGTCGCGCGGTGCGGCGCGTTCGTGGTTACGGTCGCCGCGCCACAGGCGGCCAGAACGATGACACTTTCTGGGGTGTCCTGGAGTTCGAAGGCGGAACGCTCGGCGTCGTTGAAACCATATGGCTGCTGCCAAGCGAGGCCGGCATCGGCATTGACGACGCTTTCCAGTTTGTTGGAGCCAAGGGCGTCGCCAATGTGCAGATGCTGCCCGGCAGCCTCAATTTCCTGCGGGAAACGGGTTACTGCGTCCCCGATGCAAGCTATGGCCCGCTGGCCTGCGGGGTGCCGCGGGGAGCCATGCGGGCCGAACTCGCCTACTTTGTGGACTGCGTTTCAGAAGGACGTCCCTGCACCGCGATCCGGCCGGAGGAAGCCATGGAGGCGGTGCGCATTGCGCTCGCGTTGATCGAGTCGGCCCAGCGCGACGCCGACGTGGTGGTGATGGGCTGAGGGGGATTCGGCCATGCGTCTTACAGAACGCATCTACTTGGTAGGGGGCGGCGAACTTGGTTTCGGCATGTCGAGCGATCCCGATTGCCACATCTACGCCGTCGAGACCGGCACAGGCCTGGCCCTGGTCGACGCGGGCACGGGCCTGGATGTTGAGCTCATCCTGGCTAATCTCCGTTTCGATGGCCTCGACCCGGAACGGCTGCGCTGGCTCTTCCTGACTCACGCTCATGCCGACCATGCGGGCGGGGCCGCGGCTTTTCGAAAAAGGTTCGGCGTCGATGTGATCGCGTCGACGGAAGCAGCTGCATACCTGCGCGCCGGCGACGAGGAGAAGATCAGCCTGCCCGTCGCCAAACGCGGAGGAGTCTATCCGGCCAGTTACTCGTTCCGCGCGTGCGAGGTGGCCCACGAGCTTCGCGACGGCGAGACGTATCAGGCGGGCGAGGTCGAGTTCCGTGCCTACACAACTCCTGGCCACTGCTCCGGCATGCTGTCGTTCCTCATCGAGGACGCGGGCCGCAAGTGCCTGTTCAGCGGCGACACGGTCTTTCACGGCGGCAAGATCCTGATCAGCAACATTTGGGATTGCAGCCTGACAGAATACGCCGCCAGCCTGCGCAAGCTCGCCGCCCTGGACGTGGATGCACTGCTGCCCGGCCACCTGGCCATCGCGCTCAGCGGCGGCAGCCGGCACATCCGGCGGGCCAACGATTCCATGGAGCGGTTCGCGCTCCCGCCCAACATCCTGTGAGGAATTCCATGCCTGCCTCCACAGTGCTCGATACCCTGGCCGCGCTCATCCGCATCAACAGCGTGAACCCCGCCTACCACGGCGGTGTCCCGGAAGAGGGAATCGCGCGCTACATCGAAGGCTTCTTCGCACAGCGATCCATCCGGACCTGGCGTCAAGATGTTTTCCCGCGCCGCCCCAACGTGATCGCCGCGATTCCCGGCCGCGACCCCTCCCGCCGCCTGGTCTTCGAGGCGCACATGGACACAGCGTCTGTGGAAGGCATGACCATCCCTCCTCTTGAGCCGCGCCGGGAGGGAGGGCGAATGTACGGCCGGGGATCCTGCGACACCAAGGCAGGATTGGCCGCCATGATGGAAGCGCTGGCCGCCGTGGCGCGGGAAGGGAAACAGCCGCCGTGCGAGATCTGGCTGACCGCGGCCGCGGACGAAGAGTTTTCCTACCGCGGTGTGGTCAAGTTGCGCGAAGGTCTCACCGCTGCCGGAGCCGTAGTTTCCGAGCCGACCGAGATGCGCCTGATCACCGCCACCAAAGGCTGCGTCCGCTTCAAAGTGCACACGCACGGCAAGGCGGCTCACAGTTCGAAACCGCACTTGGGCGTCAACGCAGTGTCCGCTATGGCGCGCGTCATCCTGGCGATTGAGAAGTACTGCGACAGTCTCGGCGGCCGCTTGCATCCGTTGCTCGGCCCGGCCACGTGCAACGTCGGACTGATCTACGGCGGCACGCAAATAAACGTTGTCCCGGAAAATTGCACCATCGAGATCGACCGTCGCCTGCTGCCAGGCGAAACGCCTGCCGGGGCGGTGGACGAAATCCGCGCC
>JAJFUV010000359.1 GCA_021372245.1 Terriglobales bacterium | reverse complement strand
CGAGCAGGACATTCACGAACTTGCCAAGTACTCGGATTTCCTGAAATGGGTGATGTACCACAATTGCGGCGGTGAGCGCATGGTGAGCTATATCGATAGTGTCGCGGCGACGCTCTATGCCGACATCCCGCGCACGGAACTTCTCGAGTTCCACTATCACGTGATGAATTACCACGAGCGTGAATACGGCCGTATCCCGTATTCCGGACTGTCGAGCGATTATGTCTATCAAGAAGCCAAGCGAGCGGTGCAAGGCGCAGCGGGAACGAAGACCTTGATCTGGCCCGGTATCGATATCGACATCCCCACCGGCGCGAACAAAAGCAAGAGCACGCCGCAGGGGACCAAAGATGCCGTGATGGCGGCATTCAACGCCGGCGCGCATGGCGTGATTCTCTCGCGCAAGTACTCCGAAATGAAGCTGGCAAATCTGAGCGGCGCCGGCGCGGCCCTTAAAGAACTCGGGGTTGCATAGGGGGCTCCTTCATCATGACAAAGCTTGACGGCAAGGTGGTGCTGGTTACAGGTGCGAGCAAGGGGATCGGAAGGTCCATCGCCCTGGGCATGGCGCGGGAAGGCGCGGATGTCTTCGTGAATTACAACACAGACGGCGATGGTGCGAGCGAAGTGTGCGATGGGATAAAGGGGATGGGGCGCCGCGCATGGTCCGTGCAGGCCGACATACGCGAGCCCGGCGATATCCGGCGCATGTTCGAGTATGCGCGAAGCGAGGTTCGTGCGCTCGATGCGCTGATCAACAACGCCGCTGTGACGGGATGGACGCCGCTGTTCGACATCACCGCCGAAAAGTGGGACGCCGTCGTCGAGACGAACCTGCGCGGCACGTTCTTCTGCTCGCTCGAAGCGGCGCGATGGATGCGGGAGACAGGCGGCGGCAGCATCGTCAACATCTCGACTAACTGCGCCGATATGGGCGTGAAGAACCTGGTGGCGTACGCATCGAGCAAAGGTGGCATTCATTCCATGACCCGGCAGATGGCCGTGGAACTGGCACCATTCAAGATCCGTGTCAACACGTTTGCACCCGGGCCGACACTCGTCGCCCGCAATCTCCGGGACGACCCCGGCTACGCATCCACTTGGGGGCCGCTGGTCCCCTTGGGGCGCGCCGCGGAACCGGATGAGATGATCGGACCGGCCGTGTTTCTGGCGTCGGATGATTCCAGTTACATGACCGGCCAGGTCTTTCTCGTCGACGGCGGTTGGGCGGTGGCCGGAAGACTGCCGGAAGGCTATTTCGATACGGCAGCACGAAAAAATCAATGATCAAGCCCACACGTGACGGCCTGATCGGCAGCCGAAGTCGCTTAAGGCCGAAACCGTTTCATGGCCTCGCGAGTACCGTATTCGTAAGCGTCGATGAGCCTGTCGAAGAGGGCATCGGCTTCTTCATCGATCTGCTTCCGCGCGGGGTCGGCGTCGAACCAGGCAATCGAACGGCGAATGCCCTCGGCGAATGGCATCGTGGCGCAGAAGCCCGGGACAAAGCGCTTGAGCTTGGTGTTGTCAAAAACCACGCTGGAGGATTTGTCTCCGGTCAGAGTGCCGAGTTTCTCCGGAATGCATTCGGTGATGAAATCGGAAGTCATGTGGATCAGGCGGGGCTCCACGCCCGCGGCTTCGGCGGTGATCCGGTAGAACTGGTCCCAGCACATCACCTCATCGGAGGTGATGTGGAAAGCGTGACCGATCGTCTGTGGCAGGCCCAATAAGCCCACCAGGCCCGTGGCGAAATCGGTGTTGTGTGTGAGCACCCACAACGAGGAGCCGTCACCGGGAACGATGACCTTCTTGCCCCGCCGCATGCGGTCCACCACGGTGTAAGGTTTCGGTGAACTGTTGACGGCCAGAGGGATCCGGGTCTCCCCATAAGTGTGCGACGGACGCACGATAGTAACGGGGAATCCCTCTTCGCGGTAAGCCTTCAGCAGCCGTTCTTCACAGGCGATCTTGTCGCGAGAGTACCGCCAGTAGGGGTTTGCCAGCGGCGCGGATTCTGTCATGAGGTAGTGCGTCACGGGCCGCTGATAGACACTGGTGGAACTGATGAAGATATACTGCCCGGTCCGGCCGCGGAACAAATTCAAATCGCGCTCGACGTGCGCGGGCGTGTACGCGATCCAGTCGACGACTGTGTCGAAGGTGGCGTTCCCCAGCGCTTGCGCAACAGCGGCCTGGTCGTCGATATCCACCGTGAGCGTTCGCACGCCGGCAAGTTTGCTGAAGGTCCGTTTCCCGCGAGTGACCAGCGTAAGGTCAATGCCGCGTTCGCTGGCCAGTTGCGCACAGGCGCTGCTGATGTTTCCTGTTCCACCAATGAAAAGTGCTCGCATGTTGTCTTTGTAGCAGGCGGGTGGAAAATGTGCCAGTGCCCGGGCGACCCGATGGAGCAGTAGTTTCGCCGTTACCTAGCGTTCATGGCGTCTGCTCGGAGGCGCTTGGTATTCGGGGTTTCAGTCCCCACGGAGTACCTGGGAACAACCACCAGTCCTGAATCGGTCACAAAACAGCCCGCCCTGGCGTCTGCGTCGAGATCGAAACCTATCTCGGTGAACTCGGGAAGCCGAACGTTGTCTTCGATAATGGCTCGCCTTATCCGGCTGTGCCGTCCTATGACCACATTGGAAAACACTACCGAGTTTTCCACTACGCAATGGCTATTGATTCGAACGCCGGGGGATAAGACACTCAGGACGCAGCGTCCTCCCGAAATAATGCATCCATGGGAGACCAGCGAGTCAAGGGCCACCCCCATTCGACGGCCTTCCTCGGCGAAGACGAACTTGGCGGGGGGATACTTCGGCATGGCGGTTCGTATCGGCCAATCCGGATCGTAAAGATTGAAGACCGGAGTCACGGCCACAAGATCCATATTGGCTTCGTAGTATGCGTCGAGGGTTCCCACATCCCGCCAATAGCGGACATCCTTCCTGTTCTCGTCAACGAAATCGTAGGCGACAACACGCCGGCGGCCCATCAGGTTCGGTAGTATATCTCGTCCAAAATCATGTGACGAGGTGGAGTCACCAGCATCTTCACGTAGCGCCTCCAGCAGCACGTCCGTGGAGAACAGATAAACCCCCATGGACGCGCTGCAGACATCGGTATGGAAGTGCGAGCGGGCCGGCCGATCATGTTGCGGTTTCTCCTCAAACGCTCGGATTGAGTAAGTGTCGTCCATGTCCACGACGCCGAATCTGCTTGCATCGTAAGGACTTACCTGCGTTGTCGCTACGGATAGCTCGGCGGCACGTTGGATGTGCCAGTGCAACATGCGCCTGTAGTTCATCTTGTAAACGTGGTCGGCCGAAAGGATGAGCGTGTAGGGTGCGCCTTCTTCTTCAATGCTCTGGATATTCTGGTACACCGCATCGGCAGTGCCGAGATACCACGTATCCGTCAAGCGTCGCGTCGGGGGTACTGCCTCAATGAATTGCCCCAACTCCGGAGACAGAATGTTCCATGCCTCCCGGATATGGCGATTGAGGCTGAGTGCCTTGTACTGCGTGAGCACCAGAATCTTGGTAAGGCCTGAGTTGATGCAGTTGGAAAGAGTCACATCAACCAGACGATAGATGCCGCCGAAGGGCATCATTGGCTTCGGCTCCTCCAAAGTAAGAGGTGCCAACCGCTCGCCGGCACCGCCCGCCAGCAGGATGGTCAAAACCCGCTCCATAATTGCCCCTCCTTGCCGTTGCAGCCGGGCAACTTTGTCAGAGTAAAGCGGATTTACCCAGCTATCCTGACCGCCGAACTCGAATCAAGCGTCAGGCCTGAGCCGCGGCGACTCGGACCTGCCCAGACAGCATGCGGAATCCGGTTTCTGTCTGCACCTTGTTTTTGGAGGCTAGCCAAGCCTGGACGACTACCCGGCGCACTTCGGCCGGCTCAAAAGGGGTCGGCAGGAGGTCGTAAGCACCCAGGTTGAGCACCTCGCCCCAAAGTTGGGGGTCCACCCGGTGGGAAGAGACGACAAGTTGTGGATGAACGGACAGATCCCGCAACTCATCGAGTACGACCTGCCAGTTGCCGTCCGGCAGTTCTGTTTCGCAGATCACCACTCGTATGCCCTTCTGACGAACCAGTTCAAGTCCCTTCCTGCGGGTATCGGCTTCATAGAGCTTCCAATTGGTATGGCTGAAAACACCGCAGAGCGCGATGTGATCTTGTGTACGCTGGCCGAGCGCGAGTACCGCAATCATGTCCGTGCCCGACCTCACTTCGGAAATCGCCTTTGATATCTTCATCGACTTCTACCCTCTCCTGTGGTGGTCTTGGGTTTTGGCTTTTCATCGAACCGGTCCTGAAACCCGCCTGAGCTTCGGAGCGGTTCGAGCTTCGGGCCATTTGGCATGTAGATAAGAGTTCGGACAAATGTAGATCTCCCCATGCGGCCATAAAAGTAAATCTTATGCATCCAATGGACCAAACCCTCATTGAACGGAAGGGGAGGCGCGAGGGCGTCGTATATTATTGAGCCGGTGATATGTTGCGTCCGGATTCGCCTATAAGGCAGCGCCTTGGCTGCTACCGGTCGCCGAATGTGGGAAGAGTTACACGGTAAGAAAGTGGTAGTCGCGGCGAGATGGTGGGCCCGACAGAACTCGAATCTGTGACCTCTACCGTGTCAAGGTAGCTCGGGTCAACAGGTTTCAGACTAACATATTGAAAATAAAGCCAATTGTAAAGAGTTCAGTAAGGCCGTAATAAGCCCGGACGGGTGCATTTAAGCCCGGTCGAGTCCGGCTCGGGTTGCCTGCGTACTTGACTTGTCCGAGCCTGTACAACCGTACAGAAGCCTTAGATTTAGGGGACAAAACGGCTCATAGGAAGAATGAGTCAGCGCGTAAAGGGCTCCATATGGCGGAGCGGCTAGCGCGCGCGATGGTGAGACGGTGGACCTCCGTGCCCACCTGTCTCCTCCGGCCTAAGTCATTCGTAAGCAACGAAAGAGAAGGAGGATGGCAACGATGCGAGACCCAAAACATTGTAGACCGAACGGATTATCGGGCGGGGGAGTCGCCGCCCAAGGAAACGTACTTCAACAATCCGACAACTGGTGGAACGACGACGAGATGCAGGATCGACTAGTGGCCCTGCTGCTGACCGATGCGACCACGCTCAAAGCGTGCGCCCCCCTGTTGGATCCCGAAGACTTCCGCCCGCTGCACAGAGCAGCCGCAATGGCCGCGCACGCTGGATCACCGCCGAGCGTGCTCTGGAGCATTACGAGAAGTACCACGAGCCGTTAGGTAAGCTAGTGGGCTGTCCCAGCGATAGGGTTACTGATCCGGCGGGCCGGATCTGAGAACGACCAGCGAAACGGCCGCGCGACTTTGGCGTAGGCGCGGATATACTTCCGGATCTTGCGAGCGAGGTCGGTTACCGAAGTGAAGACACCGCGGTCCAAGAGATCACGCTGGATCTTGGCAAACCACAACTCCACCTGATTCAGCCACGACGAGTAGGTAGGCGTGAAGTGAAAGCGCACCTTGTGATTGTCCGCGAGGAAGTCCTGTACGGCTTTCGTCTTGTGTGCCGACAAGTTGTCGAGCACGATGTGAATCTCCCGGGCCCAGCGTGCCTGGCGGACGACTTCCGTGAGGAAGGTGATGAACTCGGCGCTGGTGTGCCGTTTCGCGGTCTTGCCGTGCACATGGCCCGTCTTCACATCCAGCGCCGCATAGAGCGAAAGCGTGCCATGCCGATAGTACTCGAAACCATGGCGCCCGGCTCGTCCCGGCGACAGCGGCAGAACCGGATCGAGCCGATCCAGGGCTTGAATCGCGGTCTTCTCGTCCAGGCAGAAGACAGCGGCGTGCTGCGGTGGATCCAAATACAAACCGATCACGTCGGCCGCCTTCTCCTCGAAATGCGGATCATTGCTGGCCATGTAGCGTTCCAGTCGGTGCGGTTGCAGCCGGGCTTGGGCCAAAATGCGTTGCACGCTCGACTTGCTGACCCCCAATTCCGCCGCCAACCTTCGCACCGGCCAATGCGTGCTTCCAGCACCCGGCCTCTGTTGTACCTTGCGGCAGACGCGGGCCTGCACGGCGGGCGTCGCCGTGCGGGGCTTGCTGCCTTTGTGCTGCGGTTCCAGCCCGGCGAGACCCTGCTGCTCGAAACGCTGCTTCCAGCGCGAGATCGTGGGTGCGGTGGTCTGCAAGACCTTCTTGATCTGGTGAAAGCTGAGACCGTCGGCTAGGGCCAGGATGATCCGGGCGCGAAACACGTCACCGGCGGGCAAGGTCCGCGACTGCGCCCAACGCGTCAGTTCTTCCCGCTGTTCTTGAGTAACCGTCAGCAACTCCCGATATCGTGCCACACAGAAAAGACGCACATGTCTGGGGAAGGGTAACGATATCAGTGGGACAGTTCACTAGGAGCGTGCCAGCGTAGTAATTGCCCGGAAGCTATTCCCCGGCGACCGCGTTGCTCCGGCCGACTTCGCCCTTAGGCGGTCTCTCGCATGGAAGCTCGCCAGCGGAAGAGGAAAAGATGTTGACCACAAAGAGAGCAACGGCAGGGCTGCAGGAGCCAGTAGAAAGCCTGCTCAATCGCGTTACGAACGCCTACTCTTCTAAACTCGATTGATCTGCAATGCGGGCAGCGCGCGGAGAACAACGCTGCTATGGTGCCGATCGTAAGTCTAAGCATCAGCTTTCTCGGCACTATCCGCCGCGCGGCCGGCATCATTCCGAATTGACGGCGTGGAGTAATGTGCGTGGGGGCCGTTGCGCCGGCCGGTGTCAGGACGGCTCGCCTCCCTTGCTGCCTTCAACTGTTCCGGCGTCCTCAGGTCGGGCTCCGACACTCGAACCCGTTGTTTCGCGCGCGAAACCTGACGCTTATGCCGCTTCAATAATCTCTTGTTCATCCGTATCTCTTCCCTAACCGCCACACAATGCTTAATTGTCCTCATCCTCCACAATCCCGCCGACCATGGCCTCGGTCGTGAGCATGAGAGAGGCGATGGACGCTGCATTCTGCAGAGCCGTGCGAGTTACCTTGGTGGGGTCGATTACGCCGGCTTTCACCAAGTCTTCGTACTGTTCGGTGTCGACATTGAAGCCGAAGTTGAGATCCTGGGAGTTCTTGATCTTCTCGGCGACGACGGCGCCCTCGGTCCCGCAATTGATTACGATCTGCCGGACCGGTTCCTCGCATGCGCGGCGCACGATGGTCACCCCGAACTGCTCGTCGCCGTCGAGCTTGAGCGTCTGCAGCGCGATCGATGCTCGCAGCAGCGCAACCCCGCCGCCTGGCACGATGCCTTCCTCCACCGCCGCGCGCGTGGCATGCAGAGCGTCTTCGACGCGGGCCTTTTTCTCTTTCATTTCGGTCTCGGTCGCAGCGCCGACTTTAATGATCGCCACGCCGCCAGCGAGCTTTGCCAGCCGCTCCTGTAGTTTTTCCCGGTCGTAGTCCGAAGTGGTCTCATCGATCTGTGCCCGGAGCTGCTTGATCCGCCCCTCGATAACCTTCGGCGTTCCGGCGCCATCGATGATAGTGGTGGTGTCCTTGTCCACCGTGACGCGCCTGGCTCGGCCCAGATCCTCCAGGTGAATGCCCTCCAGCTTAATACCGGTTTCTTCCATGATGGCCTTGCCGCCGGTCAGGATCGAGATATCTTCCAGCATGGCCTTACGACGGTCGCCGAAGCCCGGGGCCTTCACGGCGCAAGCGCTGAGTGTGCCGCGCAGTTTGTTGACCACCAGCGTGGCCAGAGCTTCGCCTTCCACATCCTCGGAGATCACCAGCAACGGCTTACCTGCCTGCGCAATCTGCTCCAGAATTGGCAGCAGGTCTTTCATGTTGCTGATCTTCTTGTCGTGAATCAGGATGTAGGGATCTTCGAAGACGCACTCCATGCGTTCGGCGTCGCTCACGAAATAGGGCGAAAGATAGCCGCGGTCGAATTGCATGCCGTCCACTGTTTGCAACTCCGTGGTCATGGTTTTGGACTCTTCTACCGTGATCACGCCATCCTTGCCGACCTTGTTCATCGCCTCGGCAATGATTTTGCCGATAGCGGAGTCGCTGTTGGCGGAAATACTGGCGACCTGCGCGATCATGTCGCCGGAGACGGGCTTGGAGAGCTTCCTGACTTCCACGACGGCCATCTCGACGGCCTTATCGATACCGCGCTTGATGGCCATCGGGTTGGCTCCCGCTGTGACCGCCTTGATGCCCTCGCGGAAAATGGCCTGAGCCAGAATGGTGGCGGTGGTGGTGCCGTCACCGGCAACGTCAGAGGTCTTCGACGCCACCTCGCGCACCATCTGGGCGCCCATGTTCTCGAGCGGATCCTTCAGTTCGATCTCTTTGGCCACGGTCACGCCGTCTTTGGTGATCGTCGGTGCGCCGAATTTCTTATCGATGACAACATTACGTCCACGAGGTCCGAGGGTCACCTTCACCGCCTCGGCGAGTTGGTTGACGCCGCGCAGGATCGCCTGACGAGAGTGGTCACTGTAAACAATCTGTTTTGCCATGGATGGATTCCTTGTTGATCGAGTTCAATCTAGCCGGCTTTCGGTGTCGGATTGGAGGGCGCATCCAGAATGCCGAGGACGTCGTCCTCGCGCATGATGATGTATTCAGTGCCGTCCAGCGTAATCTCGTTGCCGGTGTATTTTCCGAAAAGGATGCGATCGCCGGTTTTGATGTCGAGAGCAACGATCTTGCCGTTGTCTAGCCTTCTGCCACGACCCACGGTGATGACTTCGCCCTCTTGGGGTTTCTCTTTGGCAGAGTCGGGGATGACAATACCGCTGTGCGTCGTCTCCTCTTCCTCGATCCGCTTCACCACGATCCGGTCGTATAACGGTCGAATGTTCATGACGTTGTTAGCCTCCACTGATTGCGTATTCTGTCAGGCGCATTGTCGTCGCGCCGCCCTGCGGCTCTTGATCGCCTGGTAGCGGGCATCGTGAAAGATGATCTGCCGCACCTGATCACGAATCTCTTGCCAGTCGTGAATAAAGTATCCGGCCTGTTCCCGGCTCATTACCTCAGCGCGCTTGTCCTCGAGGATCGCGATAATGGCTTCCGTATCGGTGCGCTTGCCGCCAGACTGTTTGCCAGCAACCGAACGGAATGACGCCGCCACACTGTCGAACTCGACGTTCACCTGGCGCTTGATGCGCTCGGCCCACTCCACCTGGGCTGGAGTACCGCTCATGGAGGCCGTAGAGACTCCGAGCGGTGCAGGCGCTGCCGCGCCTCCTTCACCTTCCCAGGCTTCGAGGGCTCTGTTCATTGAACCGTCCTATCACGCTCCGAGGCGCTATGGCCGGAACTTGGGCTTGTTCAAAAGTCTGGAGTTTGAAAGCCTCGCCCGCTCTGTTTCTTCCTCCCTAGCCATCCGCTCGGCATCCCGTTGAGGCGCGTCTTGAATGTCGAGACGCGTGGCCTCGAGGATGGCGGCCTGGGCTGGTGCTTCCAGCCTTTTCAGGACGCCGACCAGCTTGAAACCGGGCCTGTACGTGGAACGGATCAGGTCGAAGCGGTACTGCGGATCTTGCCACCGCGCGAGGATTTCTTCCTGATCGCCATAAGGCTCCTGCGCGGTCTTGGCCGGGGAGGGGGTCTTTGCGGCCAATCCGTAGGTCGCAGAGATGGCTTCGACGATGTCGTCAACCGTCAGGCCCTCAATCTCGTACTGATCGTAATTGACTGCGATCCGAAACAGCTCGCCTTCATAGAAGCTGAAAACCACCTCTTGCGCCGATTCCCTTTGGGACGACGGTCCGAGCGGTTGAGGGCGCCACTCAAGCTCCTGGATAAGGGCCGGGCGGCGATGGATGGCCTTCGCTTCCGAGGGGCTCGTGCCCGCCTGTTTCGCGACGGCAGACAGGTTCGTCCCGAGTTGAAAGTCCCGGTACCTGGAAAGGTCTCCGGCCAATACAGTTGCCGGCATCGCCGCGAATACAAGCAACGCTGTGAGTGCCGATCTCGACGCGGTCATTCCAAGTCTAGTCATTGTGTGCCATCCTTACATTGCGCCAAGCGAGCGACACGACGAATGGAATGGCGCTCGCCAGCACGAAAGTGCGCTGCCAGTCGCCTGAAAAATTGAACACGGGCACCACCGGATTGTAGAGCAGCACAAGCGCTCCGAACACGATCCCAAAGGCGTAGCGCCGTGATTGAAACGCTTGGAACATCACCAGAATCGAACTCGCGGCCACCATGAATCTGACCACGACCTCGTAGGGGGTAAGATGGGTCCACAGTGTCGCCGCGGCCAGCAGCCCCGCAATCGTGACCCACTTCACGGCTCTTATGCGCGCTGCGCTACTCCGCCGGTCTTGTGCGCGGCCCTTCGCTGTCCACACTCGCCACGCTGCCTCGTCGACCGGCGTCGTTGGTGGTGGTTCCCATACTGCTTGTGATTCTTTTAATCCAACTGAAGTAGACATGTCTTATCCTCTTTCGCCGTTCCATTCACGTTCCCAAGTCACTTGACCGTGACAGCCGCTGCTTCGAGTTTTTTCGAGCTGTCGAGCACCTGCGTCAGGGAAGTGATCAGATCGATCGGCAGCGGAAAAACGATGGTCGTGTTGTGCTCGGCTCCGATCTCCACCAGGGTTTGCAGATAGCGCAACTGGATGGCGGCCGGCTGCTGCTGGATGACTGCGGCGGCCATCGCCAGTTTCTCCGCTGCCAGGTATTCACCCTCTGCATGGATGACTTTCGCGCGGCGCTCGCGCTCGGCTTCGGCCTGCCGCGCGATCGCGCGGATCATCTGCTCGGCTAGCTCCACCTGCTTCACCTCGACCAGAGTGACCTTCATGCCCCATGACGCGGTGTGCTGATCCAGGATCGACTGCAACCGCAGGTTCAATTTACCCCGCTGGCTCAACAATTCATCCAGCTCCGCTTCGCCCAACACACTGCGCAGTGTGGTCTGCGCCAGTTGCGAAGTTGCGTACAGGAAATTGGAGACCTCGAGCACAGCCAAACGCGGTTCGATCACGCGGAAAAAGATCACAGCATTCACCTTCACAGTGACGTTGTCGCGGGTCACGACGTCCTGAGCGGGCACTTCCAACGCCTCGATGCGCAGCGACATCCGCACCATGCGATCAATCGGCGCGAAGATCAGCACGATACCCGGTCCTTTGGCCTGTGGCAGAACACGGCCCAACCGGAAAACGACGCCGCGCTCGTACTCCCTTAGGATCTTGATCGAAGTCAGTAAGTAAATAACCAGAACAGCCACTGCGATCATCCAACTGCTAATCATGCCGTCCCTCCTCAGTCATTCACTGCACCCTTGCTATCGCACGGCTAGGGCCACAGTCGCTTTTTGTTGAGCCCATTCGCGCGCCGATGAGTTACGAACCCGATTCGGAAGCGTTGAAATCTCTTGCGGGTAACGATATGTGGTCAAATGACCACGGGCGGTCAGGAGCGTTCGATAGGATGGGGCCAGACGCCAAGCTCAGGCAATACCGAGAAGCGGTCTTTCGCTCATGTACTGGGACGCTATCCGGCCCCCATCCACAGCTTCCCGGCAGGCCAGGCACGAAGCGGCCCATGGAACGACGGAAAGCCGCTTCAGGCTGATCTCCTCTTTGCAGTCCAGACAGATTCCGAACGTTCCGGGATGGATCCGCCGGAGAGCGGTTCGCACTTCGCGCAGCTGGTCTGATTCACGCTCCAGATTGCCAATCGCCATCTCGCGTTCCGAGTCGTGCTGGACGCGGTCGAGTATGTCCGCGCTCCAATTGACTACGATTGCTTCATGGTCCCGGAGCAGGTTCTCCAACTCGTCCCGCCTAGCCTCGAGAGCCGCTCGCAAGTGCGCGAGTTGGGTGCGTTTCACGGTTCTACCTCATAAGGGGTACGCGCCGGCAAGTCGTTCTTTCGATTTGCCGCCCGCCGATTGAGGATGATTGCCGACGTCTGCGCACCGATTGCGAGCGCGAACCAAAACTGGTAACGGGAGAGCACTCCGTCAGCAATAAAGAAGTTGCTTGTAAAGCCCAGGTCCGCGCCCAACCGCCAGGTGCCCAGCACCCCGGCGAGCACCGCGACCGGGGTCAACAAAAGCCCTGACATCGACACGGACGCCACAAACAACGCGGAGAAATGAGGAGGAATCGCCTGCAGCGCAGATTGACATCGAGTGGTTATCGTACGCATTTGCTCGGTAGATCCTTAAGTTGGCCAACCTTCCGAGAGCACGCGGGGTGCCAATCAAAAGGTTCGCGGGCCGGCACGCCAGGCACGACCTTGGGGCGCCGATGGTTATTTAGGCCAAATGCCGTCAGAGATCCTTGCGGGAGATGCCGAGCTTTCGCATGAGAGCGTTCAAGGCTGTCCGGGGAATTCCATGACGGGTAGCGGCCTTGCTGACCACCCCGCGCCACTTGCTCCAGCGTGGTATTGTAGGCGAGCTCCACTGCATTGCGGAAATTGATTTAAGTATCTGCGTGATAGAGATCTACTGGGTCATCTTGGGCGTTCTGTTTTTGCCGGGAAGTGTCGACGTCTTTTTTCTTTGCGTTCCGTTCAAACCCACTGCCGTCGCGGTCGCCATACTCCTGGGGAAGGTCTTGGCCTTCATGTCCGGTGCATGGGTAGGCGCACTCGGCCTTGGATTAGCGTGACACTCTGATCTCGCGAAGAAGCTTACCGAGAACTCGTCTCATCCCAGCTACTTCATCGCGGACATCTGCGAGCATCGCCGAGCGTTCGGATAACAAATCCATGCTGAGCCTCTTGTCTGCTGCATCCATGCCGGTAAGCAGGGCAATCTTTGACTTGGCTTGGGGAGAATCCAGAGGAGGAAAACGGCCGGATCTGCGCCATCCCGCCAACAGTTGCCCTCTCCGGCTCGCCTGGGAAGCCGCTTCCTCTGGAACACTATTCAAATAAGCCCAGGTGTCAGCCGGGTAGGTGCTGTGCTCTCGCGGCTCGCTGAAGAACGGCGCAAGCATGCTCGGCAGAACCCACGCTGGCCGGGCTCCGCCGTGCTGCTGCCGCACGCTGTGGAGAGAAAGCCCGGTCGAGAGTCCCCCGGCTGCAAATCCGATTGCATTGCCTACGCCCTTCGTTGTGTCGCTGAACTGTAACACGCCGCTCAAGGCGCCGAGTCCGGTACTCAGAGCCAAGGTGGCGAAATTTGTGGTTCCGATGGCGCGTTGTCGTCGCGCGAGCAGGATGCTCTGCAACTCCACGATTTGCGCCCGCTCGTTGTCAATTTGATCCATTACGGAATCAACCTCCAGCGATGCAACCACCACGGCCTCGGTGATTTGTTGGTGGAGCGACAACTCCTCCAGCGAAATGCCAGTGCCAGCCAGGCTTTTCGCGGCGGTCAGAGACGAGAGCCTTGCCAGGAGAGGCTCAACGCCTATGATGCGTGCTGCCTGTTGGGAAGAGGGAGAAAGCTTGAGGTGCTCTGTCTCCTGGGCCGTACAGAAAGCGGGCAAGACCAAGAGGAGTGCTGAAAGAGAAAGCGCATTCCCGATCAGGCGAGTCCTGGTTCGCATGATGACCCATGCCTCCTGGTGCCACTCTAGCTTCTTGGTTGTTGTCAGGCAAGCCGAGGGAGTCGCGTTCGCAGGATTACGGAACTCTTCGCGAAAGAGATCTTCGCGGCCGCTCGCACTTCGACGCGCGTCTGCTCCATCGTCACGTGTGAGCCGCGCAACACGATGATCCGCATCGTCAGAGATCCTTGCGGGAGATGCCGAGCTTTCGCATGAGAGCGTTCAAGGTTGTCCGAGGCATTCCGAGACGGGTAGCGGCCTTGCTGACAACCCCACCCGTCTCCCGTAGCACCCGTACGATATGCTCCCTCTCCACGTGTTCCAACGTGCTGTCGCCGGCGGGTTCTAACGCGTCGAGCCGAATTTCCGCTAAAGGCGCACGAAGGTTGGGGCCTTGGGAGAGGATGACCGCCCTTTCGATGAAGTTCTCGAGCTCGCGCACATTGCCCGGCCACGACCAACTCACGAAGGCCCGCATCGTATCCGACGGGATCTTTTCAATCTTCTTGTTCATTGCCCCGGCGTACTTTTGGGTGAAGTGCCGGGCGAGAAGAGGTATATCCTCGGGATGATCGCGCAACGGAGGAGTCGTGATCGGGAAGACCTTGAGCCGGTAGTAGAGGTCGCTCCGAAAGAGCTTGTCGCCCATCATCTGCGTCAGATTACGGTTGGTTGCGGCGACCAGCCGGACGTCAATGGGGATCGTTCGGGTGCCGCCCAACCGCTCGAACGATTTCTCCTGCAGCGCCCGGAGCAACTTGGGCTGCAGATCCAACGGGATGTCGCCTACCTCGTCCAGGAACAGAGTTCCCCGGTGAGCCAGTTCGAACCGGCCGATCTTCTGTGACAAGGCACCGGTGAAGGCTCCTTTCTCGTAGCCGAACAACTCGCTTTCGAGAAGCCCCGTCGGAATGGCTGCACAGTTCAAGACGACGAAAGGGCAGTTCTTGCGAGTGCTCAGCCGGTGGATGGCACGCGCCACCAGTTCCTTCCCTGTGCCGGTTTCACCCAGGATCAGCACGTTCGCGTCCGTGGGAGCAACTACTTCCACCTGCCGCAGAATCCGCCTCAGCGCCGCGCTGTTTCCGACGATCTCCTCGAAATTCTGCTTACTCTCGACATCTTCGTCCCCGACACTCTCGAACTGGTCGCGCTCGCGGAGGTCCTGAACGAAAGTGATCCACTGGAAGGGAGAGAGCTTCAAAACCGCGGTGGCAACCAGAACCGGAACTCGAGTCCCATCTTTACGGAGGAATTCTTTCTCATAGGGGGTGCAGGCGCCGAACCGCAAGCCTTCTTCATGCGCCAGATCATCGAGCGCGGAGTATTCCGGGGGAGTGAGATCGGGCCAGCGCAGCCGGCCCGCCAGCAAATCTTCGCGGCTGTATCCCACCAGTTTGAGGAATGCATCGTTGGCCTCGGGAACACGATCGAACTCACCGGAAACGATGCCCGCAATGGTCGATTGCAGCGGGACCGGACGGACGCGCGCGCGACTGCGGCGCAACTTCTCGTCCCTTTCGTGACGCTCGCTGAAGTCGCGCACCACTCTGGCAAAACCTTGCAGTTCTCCGTCTTCATCTCTCAACGCCATGGTGATGACGTTGGCCCAGAATCGCGACCCATCCTTCCGCACATGCCAGCCCTCATTCCCGAAATGGCCTTCGGCGGCCGACCTGTTCAGCTCCTGCTGCGGTTCCGAGCTGAAGTTCTCCTCGCTGAAGTAAAGAAAAGACACGTGTTTGCCAATGGCCTCATCACCGTTGTAGCCGTAAATGCGCACCGCTCCCGAATACCAACCAGCTATGCATCCGTTCACGTCCAGTAAGTACAGCGCATAGTCCTGCACCCAGGATGGGACTTGATCCGGGCCGGCTTCAGCACAACCCTCCGTCTGCTCGGATGTTGTCTTGTCGCGCAAAACCAGGACGTGGCGCACCGGCAACACGTTCCCTTTGGCCGTATACTCCACGTCCCAAAGGGTTCCGTCAGGACCGGCCAGCCGAAGCGTGCCCTCCTGTTCGCCCTGTCCCAGGAAGGCCTGCCAAAGCTCTGAAATCCGGGGCTTGAAGCTGGGATCCGCGAAATCATCCATTCTTTGGCCGATGATTTTGTCCCGCGGAAGCCCCAGCAGTTTGCCGGCACCGGTGCTGGCGTCCCGGTAATTGCGTTCGTTGTCAGTGATGAGAATGGGTACGGAAGGGTGATAGACGATGGCCCGAAACAGCAATTCGAGCTCTCTCGGACCGTTTTCCAGAAGCCAGCTTACCCTTTGTGCCTGGGGAACGTCGGGGGCCAATAATCTCTCCTTCGCCCCGTTCAGTCGCGCCAAATCTGGCAGAACGTCCTCGTTGGCCCTGCACTTCAGCCGGGTCTCCGCCGAACGGGCCGCTGGTTACATGCTACCATCAAGCGCAGCGTGGCGGCCGGCATGGTTGACCATATTTCGTCGGCGGACGACTCCTCAGGGCTACGATTCAGGCCCTGGACCACTGGCGTGTCATGAGGGAGCGAATATCCTGTTGGCCCTTTCAGGCGCGGACCCGCAAAGCGGCTGCGTTCGATTCGCCGCTGACGCTTATCCTCGCCTCAAGCGCGCCCGGTCGGACGTTGCGAAGCGCTTGACGCCCCGCCCAGAAAGCATCTTGGAAGACGTGCCTCACGCCTGCCGGAAGATGCTTCGGTAACCTGCCAACGCGACGACAGAACCGACTGCGGCACCGATTGAACCCGTGACGAGGAAGGCGCTAGTCTGTGGGAATCCAAGCGAGTTGAAAGCGAAACCTCCGGCAACCGCCCCGGCAATACCCAGTATGACATCCAGAGCGAGGCCGCCGTCACGATGGAACAGTCTGCTGGCAAGCAAACCAGCGAGCAATCCCAACACGATCCAAACAAGAATTACCATTGTTTTTCTCCTTTTCGCATCTCCATCTACAATGCTTCTGCGGCCTTCAAACCTTATTGGTCAGAGAAGACCATACTTTTCTGAATATGGCGCGCGTGGGCTGAGACGCTTATGCACAGCATTCCCAAGAACGAGTGCGTTGCTACGTCGCTGATTTCAAGGCAATTGCAGCGTTGCTGTCTTACGTTCTTGATAAGGTGTTTGAGTGCGGCATGGGCCGTTCTTGCCGGATCAAAACCGAAGGCCTTCGTCCTGATCGCACTGGCCATGTAAAAGAATGTCCATCCCGCGGTTGCGAGTTCTCTTTCGAGTTCGCGAGGGGTCATGTTGTGGGTGACAGATGTCCAGGCATCCGGATATGAGTTGTCATCGACCTGGAAACACCGCGGACGCAGCGCGCCTCTTTCGATCAGAATGGTTCCGGCCTGACACTGACCGGCAGGCGGTTTACTTTCCGTAGGTCGACGATTCACCACGTTTTCTGTTATTGCACGGTTAGCACCAACCTGCCGGAACTATGGAAATCCACAAAAGGCGACGGCTGCGTCCCCGTGCTATACGACCATATGCGGTCGTGTGACCGCCCGGCGTCGGGACAATTCCCCGCGCCGAACCACCACAGACGGTTCGAGGGGATGACGGTTTCAGGGTCGATGCGCGGGCTGTGCGTCACATCATCCATGGTGCCTTCCCAAGATTCGTCGATGGGCAACGAATTGCTCCATCCTGCCAATGAGGAGCAGAACCCAATTGACCATCCCATCCTGTCGTTCCTTTACGGTGCAGGCGTTGCTGCTGGGTCTTGCTTCGGGGACCGCATTGCCGGCCCAGGTGGACGCGCGGGAGATCATCCGTCGCGCCGTGGCGGCCGACGAGCTCAACTGGAAAACCGCTCGCAACTACGGGTTTACCCAGCGAGTGGACCTGCGCCGACTGGATCCGCAGGGACGAGTGAAGTCGCGGGAAGTGAAGATCTTCGACGTCATGCTGCTGGATGGCTCGCCTTATCGGCGGCTGGCGGGCCGCGACGACCGCCCGTTGCCGCCTGGCGATGAGAAAAAGGAGCAGGAGAAGCTCTCCAAGAGCATCGCTGAACGCCGAAAAGAAAGTGCGGCACAGCGCGCGATTCGCTTGACCGAGTACGAAAGCCGTCCCGAATGGCAACGCGAGGCCTGGCGCGAACTGCCCGAGGCTTTCAACTTCCGCCTGGTCAACGAGGAGAACTGGGATGGCAACGGCGTGTATGTAATCGAAGCCACCCCGCGCCAGGGATGCCAGCCCCGGTCCCGTACCGCGAAAGTGCTTGCCCATGTCCAGGGCAAGCTCTGGGTACATAAGCAGGACTATCACTTGGTGAAAGCGGAGGTGGAAGTTATCGAAACGATCTCGGTGGGCCTTTTCCTGGTTCGCCTGGCCAAGGGTACGCGCGCGGTCTTTGAGCAGAGTCGGGTTGATGACGAGGTCTGGCTGCCGCGGCGCGTTCAGCTATCCGCCTCGGCCCGCGTGGGGCTACTGAAGGTGCTGCACATCGAACACGAAGTCACCTATAGCAAGTGCCGCGAATTTCAGACTGCTCCCCTCGTCATGTCGCGGTTGAGGCCGAGGTAAACCGGGACCACACAGATGCGACTCTATCTTATTAATCCTGACAATCCGGTCGTGAGCCTGAACAATGTGCGTTGGAACCGCCTGAACAAGTATCGAGTGTGGAAGCCGCTCGGCCTTTGCGTGCTGGCAGGCCTGACGCCCCCAGAGTGGGAGGTGACGCTTATCGACGAGAACCTGGGCCATCCCGATTACGAGGGCTTGCCCAAGCCTGATCTGGTCGGAATAACGGCTTTTACTTCCCAGGCGCCGCGGGCCTATGAGGTTGCCGCTATGTACCGCGCGGCGGGCGTGCCTGTGGTGATGGGAGGCATTCATGCTACATTTTGCCGGAATGAGGCGCTGGAGCACGCGGATGCGGTGGTCACGGGAGAGGCAGAATCGGTTTGGGGACAGGTGTTGCTAGATGCGCGTCTCCATGCCCTTCGGCGCGTGTACCAGGGTGGCCTCAGCGCCACGGACACAATCCCGCCCGCCCGTCACGATCTACTCCCCGGACGATATTACTTCGGTTCGGTGCAAACCACGCGCGGCTGTCCTTTGAGTTGCAGCTTCTGCAGCGTCACCGCGTTCAATGGCGGCACGTACCGCCACCGGCCGGTCGCCGATGTCATTCAAGAGCTACGGTTGATCCAGGAAAAAATCATCCTGTTCGTGGACGACAATCTGATCGGCACCCGTGAGGACCATCTCAAGTACTCCAAAGATCTCTTTCGATCGATGATCCGGGAAGGGTTGACCCGGCCTTGGATCTGTCAGGTGACCATCAACTTTGCCGACGATGATGAACTGCTTGAACTCGCCGCACGCGCGGGATGCCAAGGTGCGTTTATCGGTTTCGAATCCCCAACGGTCGAGGGGCTGATGGCCGTGGGCAAGAAGTTTAACCTCCAAAAGGGGAGAGACTTCCGCAAGTCCGTCCGCCGGATTCAACGGCACGGCATTTGCGTTGTGGGCTCTTTCATCATAGGGATCGACACGGACCAGCGCGGGATTGGCGAGATGATCGCTCGCGCCGCAAACGGGTACGGCATCGATGCTGCCAATGTTCTGATCCTTACGCCGTTGCCGGGGACCAAACTCTACGCGCAAATGGAGAGCGAGGGCCGGATCCGGTCGAACGAATATCCAAAGGATTGGAAGTACTACACCCTGACTTATCCGGTGGCCAGCTACAAGCACCTCACGTGGGCGGAATTAGTAGAGGAAGTGAACTGTTTCAGCGATCGATTCTACTCTTGCCCGCAAATCCTTAGGCGCATGCTGCACCTCGCCAGGAACACGCGCAGTCTCAAAACGTTTCTTATCGCCTTGGTCGCCAACCTGAGCTATCGAGCCAACCAATTTCTCGACAGGCAGATTTATGCCAGCGAGCTCAGCTGGGGGGAGCCGCGCACGTCACCAACAGAGGTCGAGTCGAAGTCGCTCATTGAGACTACCCTCGTGCTTCACGGCGAGCCGGGTGTATGAAAGCGATGTTTAGCCAGCACGAGAAACGGGGCGTTAAGGTCTTTTGGAGTTGGGACGCGGCGCTCAGAACTCTCTGCGGCTCCGTTCTAATCGGCTATTCCGGCCGCCAGCAGCGTACCCCAATGCCAGTTGACCACATTCGGTCACATGACCTAGGTTGGTCGATTTTCGACCGGATTGCCAAGGCTCCGCAGTGCTTCCGGATGCAGGCAGAAGGGGCACAGCAGCACTCCTGTGCGGAAGGGCCTCGGAGTGCCTTGATGTAATACGTGGATCAAGGAGAGCGGTAGCAGCATGCGACAGCGAGTCATCCCGCTACTGGCGCCGATGACCAGGCACCGGCAGAATGGCAACGGTTTCTACGCGACCAAGGCGCGCGGGTTGGCCGTGCTCAATTCTCCGCTGTTGAACAAAGGGACGGCGTTCACAGTGGAGGAGCGGAAAGCGCTTGGCCTCACGGGTCTGCTCCCGCCGGACGTTAGTACGTTACAGTTGCAGGCCCAGCGCGCCTACATCCAATACGAACGGCTGCCGGAGGCATTGAGCAAGAATATCTATCTGACCACCCTGCACGACCGCAACGAAGTTCTGTTCTACCGGCTGTTTTCTGAGCACCTGCGCGAAATGATTCCTATCGTCAACGATCTGACTGTCGGCATGGCGATGGAGCAGTACCACCATGAGTGCCGGCCGCCACGGGGTGTATACCTCTCGATCGACCATGCCGAAGCAATCGAGGAGGCATTCGCCAACCTCGGTGCCGGCCCCGGCGATATCGATCTCATTCTTGCGACCGACGCCGAGCAAATACTGGGAATCGGCGATTGGGGAGTAGGCGGCATTGAGGTATCGATCGGCAAACTGGCGATCCACACGGCGGCAGGCGGCGTTGACCCGACCCGGGTAATCCCGGTGATGCTCGATGTCGGCACCGACCGGCCGAGTCTCCTGGATGATCCCACCTACATCGGGAACCAGCATGCCCGGATACGGGGGGAGCGATACGACGCTTTCATCGATGCTTACGTCAAAGCCGCGACAACGCTGTTCCCGAATGCGCTGCTGCAGTGGGAAGACTTCTCGCCGGGCAACGGAAGGCGCATCTTGGAAAAGTACGGGGACAGGATCTGCACTTTTAGCGACGATATGCAGGGAACCGGCGCGATCACGCTGGCAGCGGCGATCTCCGCCGTGCGGGTCTGTGGGACGCCGCTGCGCAACCAGCGCGTGGTCATCTTCGGAGCCGGTACGGCAGGGATTGGGGTC
>JAJFUV010000347.1 GCA_021372245.1 Terriglobales bacterium | reverse complement strand
CCGCGGAGTTGAAGGCCGTCGCCGCGAAGGCCGACTTCCCCTTCGATGTCATCTCCGTTGATAGGGTAATGACGACGGAACAGGCCGCGCTTGTACGTAACCCGGCCGCCGACGTCACCATCGTCTATCCGGCGACGGGTTCGGGCGCCACGCTGCGCGCGCTGATCCCCGAAAACGGCCACGCCATCATTTTCTTGAGGAAGAGTTCCGGGCCGGTCTACTACTGGTACGAAGCGCTGAGCGTGCGGTACCTCAAGACCGACCGTCCGCAGGCTCCGCCGGCAAATCCCGCCGATGCTCCGCGCCTGTCGGTGCATGACGTCGTCGTGGACGACAAGGCGGAATTGCTGTGGCGCCTGCGCGCGTTCTATGGAGTGAAGAACTTCCTCGGCTCCAGGATCGTCGCCCTCGGCGGCGCCCGCGGCAAGTACGACGGCCGCGCCCCGCAGATCGCCCGCGAGCGCTACAAGCTGGACATCGTCGAGACCGATTACGTCGACATGGATAAGCGGGTGAAGAGCGCGCTGAACGATCCGGCGAAAATGTCGCTCGCTGAAAAGTGGACGAACCGGTACCTTAGCATCCCGAGGACCACGCTGGCCACCGGCCGCCCGTTTGTGGTGAACGCCTTCATCCTCTACGGCGTGTTCAAGGACTTGATGGAGGACCACGGCGCGACGGCCTTCACCATCGGCGAGTGCATGGGCACCATCATGCCGATGTCGAAGACCACGGCGTGCCTCACACTCGGCTTGCTGAACGACGAAGGATTGCTGGCGTTCTGCGAGTCGGACTTCGTCATCGTGCCGGCGGGTATGCTCCTGCGCCACATCTCCGGTAAGCCCGTTTTCCTGCACAATTCGACGTTCCCGCACAATGGCGTCGTCACCTGCGCGCACTGCACCGGGCCGCGCCGCATGAGCGGCGAGCGTTACGAGCCGGCACGCCTGGTGACGCACTACGAATCCGAGTACGGCGCCGCGCCCAAGGTGGAGATGCCTATCGGGCAGGAAGTCTCGTTCATCGACCCCGAATACGCCACCGGCCGCTGGGTGGGCATGAAGGGCACGGTCGAGGGCAATCCGTTCTATGACATCTGCCGCTCGCAGCAGGATGTGCGCATACAAGGCAACTGGAAGAAGTTGCTCAGCGAGGTGCGGGATTCCCACTGGGTGATGGTGTACGGCGACTACCTGCGGGAAATCGGGATCGCCGCTCCCCGCATCGGCGTCACTTGGGAGAACTTCAGCGAGGTGTAATGGCCATGCAGGCGGACAATCGCAGAACATTCCTGCGGCAGGCGGCCGGCATGAGTATGCTGGCCGCTTCGGCCCGCGCTGCACGCTCCATTCCTGTTGCGCTGATCCAGTTCGACTCCGTGCCGGAGCAAGTCGACGAGAACCTCGACAAGATGGAAGCCCTGGTAGAGGAGGCTCATCACGGCGGCGCGCGCTGGATCATGTTCCACGAAGGCACGGCTTGTGATTACACGCCGCGCCTCGCCGAACTCGCCGAGGCCGTACCGGCGGGCAAGTGTACGCAGCGCATGGCGCGGTTATCGCGACGGCTGGGCTGCTACATCAGCTTCGGCCTGTCGGAAACCGATCGCGGCCGCTACTACATCGCGCAGGTGTTCACGGGGCCCAAGGGATTCTTCTACCGGTACCGCAAGACCTGGCTTTGGCGGGAGGCTAAGGACGAGGGATACCGCAACGAATGGGCGCGCTACGATCCGGGTACCGGGCCCGAGCTTTTCAAGATTGACGGTGTCGCGGCGAGTTGCTTCATCTGCGCCGACGGCGAGGCGCCGCGCTGCGTTCAGCGCCTGGCCGCGTTGCACCCGCAAGTGGTCTTCTATCCGAACAACCGCGCATCGCTCCCGCCTTTCGACGCTTTCGGCCAGCGCGCTAAAACTATCGGTGCGCCGATGCTGGTCACGAATCGCACCGGAGCATCTTGGAACCATCAATGCAAGGGCGGCTGTGTGCTATTTGCGGCGGACGGCACGGTGCTGGCTAAAGCCAACCGCGAGGGCCGGGAAGAGATCCTGCACTGCAAACTGGAAATCTGAAAGGGGCCGGGAGGACCGTGCCATAGCGGACCGTCCCCTCCTGTTAGTACACTGGTCGAGAGGTGGCAAGCCAAGAGCGCTGGGAAAAACGGCGTGCCCACCCGAATTCAGCCCTGAGCAGTGTAGAGAAGACCATCGTGCGAGTGAGACATTGTTGGCCTTTTTTTGCCGTATTGCTGCCTTCGATCATCATCATGATCGCAGGTTGCCGCAGGAGCGCCGGACGGTCGGCAGGCCCTCCAACCCCGCCTGAGGTTCTTGTCACCAGCGTTCTCCAGCAGGATGTGCCTGTCACCGGTGAATGGGTGGCGACACTCGACGGCTATGTGAACGCGCAGATTCAGCCCCAGGTTTCCGGCTATCTGGTCCGCCAGAACTACCGGGAAGGCTCGTTCGTTCGCGAAGGGGACGTCCTTTTCGAAATCGATCCGCGTCCTTTCGAAGCGACGCTGGCCCAGGCGAAAGGCCAACTGGCGCAGGCCAGGGGACAGCTATCGCAGGCGAAGGCGCAGCTCGATCTGGCGCGGATCAACGTGAAGCGCGACACGCCGCTGGCGAAGGCGCGCGCCATCGCGCAAAGCCAACTGGATACGGAGATTCAGGTTGAGAAGACGGCGGAAGCCAACATCGAGACCGCTAAAGCCACGATCCAGACCGCCGAAGCCGCCATCCAGACCGCGGAGTTGAACCTCGGCTTCACCCAAGTACACGCCCTGGTGGACGGCATCGCTGGAATCGCCGCCGTGCAGATCGGCAACCTGGTCGGACCGTCCACGGTGCTGACGACGGTTTCGAAGGTCGATCCTATCAAGGTGTACTTCCCTATCAGTGAGCAGGAGTACCTGCATGTGACGGGCCTCGCCAAATCCGGACGTGGTGACGAGTGGCTTCGTAGAGCGGGCACGGTCCCGCTCCAACTGGTTTTGGCCGACGGCACCCTGTACCGGCAAAGCGGCCGTATCGTCTTCACGGACCGCCAGGTGGACGCGCAGACCGGCACCATCCGCGTGGTAGGCGCTTTCCCGAATCCGGGTAACATTTTACGCCCCGGCCAGTTCGGCCGCATACGCGCCGTGACGGAAACCAGGCGCGGAGCGCTGCTGGTGCCGCAGCGCGCAGTGGGGCACGTCCAGGGGCAATACCAGGTGGCGGTGGTCGGAGATGACAACAAGGTCAACATCCGGCAAGTGACCCTGGGGCCCCGCGCGGACACGCTTTGGGTAATTGAGAAAGGTCTCAGCCCCGGAGAGCGTGTGATCACCGAGGGCATCACGAAGGTCGTCCAAGGCATGACGGTGGCCCCCAAGGCGAACTGACATGGCGAAGTTCTTTATCAACCGGCCCATCGTGGCCATGGTGATCTCCATCCTGACGGTCATCGTGGGCATCGTGTCGATGCTGCGCCTTCCGATAGCCCAATTCCCCGAGATCATTCCGCCCGAGGTCAACGTGCGCGCGACGTTCCCCGGAGCGGACGCCCAAACCCTGGTGCAGTCCGTCGCAACGCCGATCGAACAGCAGATCGTCGGCGTCGACAACATGAACTACATGTATTCGGTCAACTCGAACGCCGGGATGACGGCAATTACGGTGAACTTCGACGTGACGACGGATCCGAACATCGACCAGGTTCTGACCCAGTTGCGCACGGCGCTGGCGCAGCCCCAGTTGCCGGTCGAGGTCACCACGGCGGGTTTGACCGTGCAGAAATCGCTGGCATCGCCCCTGTTGTTGGTCGCGATCTATTCGCCTAATGGCACTTACGACGCTTCGTTCCTGGCCAACTACGCATACATTAACTTGGTAGACGAGTTGTCGCGCATGCCGGGTGTTGGTCGCGTCCAGGTGTTCGGCGCCGGCCAATACTCCATGCGCATTTGGGTGAAACCGGACCAGATGGCCAAACTCGGCGTCACGGTGCCGCAAATTGTCAGCGCCATTCGGACGCAGAGCACCGTGAACCCGGCCGGTCAAATCGGTGGCGAGCCAATTCCGCGAGGGCAGGAGTTTACCTACACGGTGCGTGCCAAGGGCCGGCTTACGACCCCCGAGGAGTTCGGAGACATCCTTCTTCGCGCTTCCCGGGACGGTTCCATTCTGCGTTTGAAGGACGTCGCGCGGATCGAACTTGGTGCGCAATCCTACGCGAGTGCCGGCCGGTTCAATAAACGGCCAGCGGCCAACATGGCGATTTACCAGTTGCCGGGCTCCAACTCGGTGGATGCGGCCGACGCGGTGCGCAACCGGCTGATTGAACTGAAGAAACGTTTCCCGGCGGACCTGGACTACCGCGTCGCTGTCGATACAACCCGTGCGGTGCGGTCCGGCATTCGGGAAATCGCGGAGACCCTTTTTGAAGCGTTGCTGCTGGTGGTGCTCGTCGTCTATCTGTTCCTGCAGAGCTGGCGCGCCACGATGATTCCGATGCTGGCGGTTCCGGTATCGCTGGTGGGCACCTTCATGGTGTTCCCGCTGCTCGGCTTCTCCATAAACACGTTGTCGTTATTCGGCCTGGTGCTCGCCATCGGGTTGGTGGTGGACGATGCCATCGTCGTGGTGGAGGCTATCGAGCATCACATGGAAGAGGGCATGGCGCCGCGTGATGCCGCGTTGCAGGCGATGCACGAGGTCAGCGGGCCGGTGGTCGCCATCGCGGTCATTTTGGCCGCGGTCTTTGTCCCTACCGTTTTCATCCCGGGAATCACCGGAAGACTCTACCAGCAATTCGCTGTCACCGTTGCCATCTCGGTGATGATTTCGGCTTTCAACGCGCTCTCGCTGAGCCCGGCTCTGGGGGCGCTCTTGTTGAAGCCGCAGAAAGCGCACGGGCCTCTGGCCGGGTTCTTCGGTTGGTTCAACCGTAACTTCCAGCGTACCAGGGACGGATACGTGGGCTTCTCGGCCGTGCTGGTGCGAAAGGCCGGGTTCAGCTTCGTGTTTCTGGCATTGGTGACAGGAGCCGTGCTTCTGACCGGACGGAACCTGCCGGCCTCTTTCCTCCCGGAAGAGGATAACGGCTACGTAATGGCTACGCTTCAGTTGCCCGACGCGGCCTCGCTGCAGCGCACCAGCGCGGCGGCGGCCAAGATCGAGGACTTCATCCTGAACACGCCAGGGGTGGAAGGCTGCATCGCGGTGATGGGGTTCAACATTCTCAGCCAGGTCCCGAATCCTTATAGCGGGTTCTTCTTCGTGCCCCTGAAGCCGTGGGACGAACGCAAATTGCCCGAGGAGCAATACCAAGCCATCCGCCGTCACATTATGCAAGGGCTGGCCAAGGTCCCCGAAGGCGTGGCGATTTCTTTCCCGCCACCGCCGATCCCCGGAATCGGGACCTTCGGCGGCGTGTCGTTCGTTCTGGAGGACCGTTCCGGCGCCGAACCGGAATTCCTGAATACCAACCTGGACAAGTTCCTTAAAGCGGCGCGGAAGCGGCCTGAGTTGGCCAATGTTTCCACCACCCACCTGCCGACTATTCCGCAGATCTACGCCGACGTGGACCGCGAGAAGGTCGCGCGCCAGGGCGTCAATCTCGGAGACGTCTATACCACCATGCAGTCCTTCATGGGCGGCTACATGGTCAATTATTTCAACTTGTTCGGCCGGCAGTGGCAGGTCTATGTCGCCGCCGAAGGCGACTACCGCCGGCGTCCTGAGGACATCTCGCAGTTTTACGTCACTGATGCCGGTCGGGGCATGGTTCCGCTTGGTTCGGTCGTGAACACCAGGACCATCCTCGGCCCCGAGTTCATGCTGCGCTACAACCAGTACCAGGCGGCGCAGGTGAACGCCCTGGCCGCGCCGGGATACAGTGCCGGGCAGGCGCGGAAAGCGCTCGAAACGGCCTTCGCGGAAACCATGCCGCGCGAGATGGGCTTCGACTACCTGGGAATGTCGTTCCAGGAACAGAAGGCCGAGCAAGGAATTTCGGCTGCGTCCATTTTCGGGCTCTCGCTCTTGTTTGTGTTTCTGATTTTGTCCGCGTTGTACGAGAGCTGGTCCCTGCCGCTGAGCGTGCTACTGGGCGTGCCAATCGCCGCCTTCGGCGGTTACATGGCGCTCTATTTGCGCAACTTCGAGAACGATGTGTACACGCAGATCGGGCTGATCATGCTGATCGGACTCTCGGCGAAGAACGCCATTCTGATCGTCGAATTCGCCAAGAGTGCGTACGAGAAGGGCGGCAAGACCGTGGCGGAAGCCGCTCTGATCGGAGCCCGGCTGCGCTTCCGGCCCATTTTGATGACGTCGCTCGCCTTCGTGTTCGGCTGCATTCCCTTGTGGACCGCCACCGGAGCGGGGGCCGCCTCACGTCGCATCCTGGGCACTGTCGTGATTGGCGGTATGCTGGCGGCCACCTCGATTGCCATCTTCCTGATCCCCATGACTTTCGATGTGATCGAGTCATTCTCCCTGCGGTTCAAGGGTAAGCACGCCGCGCTGCCTGGGGAGGAAGAGCGATGACACGGCTAGCTCCGCTCCTTGTGGCCGCTTCGGCTTTGTTTACATGGGGATGCCTGGTGGGCCCGAACTACAAGCGCCCCAAGGTGGACGTGCCCTCGGTGCATCACGATCCCAACCATGCCGCCAGAGCCGCCGCGCCGGCCGAATCGCTCGGCGACGCGAAGTGGTGGACGGTGTTCGAGGATGTGGAACTGCAGAAGCTTGTCCGCACGGCGCTTGAACAGAACTTCGACTTGAGAATCGCGGCTACTCGCGTCTTGCAGGCCCGCGAGGCCGTCATAATCGCCCGGTCCAACCAGTATCCAACCGTAACGGGCGGCGTGCAGGTTTCGGGTTCGCGCGCGCCCAGTTCGAATGGCGGCGAAGCGACTCTGGTGAACGTCCCCGAGATCGGCTTCGCAGGATTCTGGGACGTCGATTTCTGGGGCAAGTACCGGCGGTTAACCGAAGCCGCGCGCGCCAATCTGCTGGGCGCCGAGTGGGGCCGGCGCGCGGTGGTCAACGGGCTGATTGCGAACGTTGCCGCCGCGTACTTCGAGCTGCGTGAGTTGGACCTCGAACTGGAGATCTCCCGCCGCACGCTCGCCCTCCGGCAGGATTCGCTCGGCCTCACCCGGACCCTGGTCGACGGCGGCGCTGCCCCACTCACCGATCAGCGCCAAGCTGAACAGTTGGTGGAGGTGGCGGCCAGTGCGATTCCTAACCTGGAGCGCCGGATCCAGCAGCAGGAGAACGCCATCAACATTCTCCTGGGCCGCAATCCGGGGGCAACCATCGAGCGCGGCCGCACGCTGCAGGATCAGCCGGTCCCGCCCGCGCCCCCGGCCGGGATCCCCTCGTCGCTGCTCGAACGCCGGCCCGACATCGCCCGGGTCGAGCAGGACCTCATCGCGGCCAATGCCAGGATCGGTGCCGCACGTGCCGAGTTCTTCCCGGATATTTCGCTGACCGGAATCGGCGGCGTAGCCAGCGGCTCGTTGACCACACTGTTTCGTGGGGCATCCAGGGCGTGGAGCTATACCGGATCCGCCTTGGCTCCGATCTTCAACAAAGGGCGTGTGGAGGCGAATTACCGTCTGGCCGAGGCCCAGCGCGACGAGTTGCTACTGGCCTATCAGCAGACCGTTCAACAATCGTTCCGCGAGGTGTCCGACGCCCTGATCGCTTATGCGAAATTCCGAGAGTACCGGATCCACCAGGAGCGGCTGCTGGCGGCGGCGCGCGATACGGCCGAACTTTCCCGCGTCCGCTACCGGGGAGGCTCCACCAGCTACCTGGAGGTGCTGACCAGCGAGACGAATTACTATACGGCTGAAGTCGGCTTGGCCGCGGCTATTTTAGCGGAACGCTTGACGCTCGTCCAGTTGTACAATGCATTAGGTGGCGGCTGGGAACCGTAGAGGCGCAAGCTCGTTGCGCAGCGGCAATTTTCCGGGCCTCCCCTCATTTAGGCAGCGCCATACAGCCTCCCTTTGAGGGCTTTTGGTGTCTGCGGGGGATGGGCTCCGGCTGGCTTTCTCTTTAGGCTGGGAAGAGGAGAACGGGCCATGGCTGACTTCTATCAGACCGGGATTATCACTACGCTGCACCGGCTGAAGCCAAACAACATCGAGCGTCTGGAAGCCGACCTTGAGAAGTTCAGTCGTATTCGACCCATCGGCCTGGTTCTGCCGGCGCTCTACACCGAGTTCGAAACGTTCGCCATGCAGCGAATTGTGGCGGAACTGAAGTCCGTTCGCTACCTGCAACGAATTGTAGTGGCCCTGGGGAACGCCACCGAGGAACAATACCAGCGCGCGCGGGATTTCTTCAAGGAATTCTACACACCGGTGACGGTGTTGTGGATGGAAGCCGAAGGTACCGTCCGCTTGTTGAATCTGCTCGAAGAGCGCGGATTGTCTGCTGGCGATGGCGGGAAGGGCCGCTCCTGCTGGCTGGCTTACGGCTATCTGCTGGCCAAACGCGATACGGATCTGATCGCTCTCCACGACTGCGACATCGTGAACTATGAGCGGCAGTTGTTGGCTCGGCTCTGCTATCCCATCGCCCATCCCCACCTCGGATTTGAGTTCTGCAAAGGCTACTACGCGCGAACCTCCGATCGCATGCACGGACGCGTGACCAGGCTCTTCATCGCCCCCCTTGTCCGGGCGCTCGAAGGTATGGCTCCGGGCGCCCTCTTCTTGAAGTTCCTGGACAGCTTCCGTTATCCCCTGGCCGGCGAGTTCGCCATGGACATTAACCTGGCGCGCGTCAATCGCATTCCGGCGGATTGGGGTCTCGAAGTTGGCGTGCTCGCCGAAGTGTTCCGCAACTGCGCCATTTCGCGAATATGCCAGGTGGACCTCGCCGACAATTACGAACACAAGCACCAGGAGCTTTCCCCCGACGACGCGTCGAAAGGTCTGCGGCGCATGGCTACCGACATCGCCAAGTCGCTGTTCCGCACCCTGGCGGCGGAAGGGGTGGTTTTCAGCGACGAGCACTTCCGGAGCCTTATCGTCCGCTACGTGCGCATGGCACAGGACACCATCGCGCGCTATTACGCCGACGCCATGCTGAACGGTCTGAAGTTCGATCGCAACGCCGAGGAATCGGCCGTGCACGTCTTCGCGCAAAGCCTCAGCGCGGCGGCGAAGGACTTTATCAGCGACCCCCTGGGCTTGCCCTTGATTCCCAATTGGAACCGCGTGCTGGCGGCGATTCCCGAGTTCTTCGATTTGCTGGGTGAGACCGTGGACCGGCAGGCGCGCCAGCCTGTAGCCCGAACTGCATAGCAGCGAGGAGGTAGATTGGCCAGTCTTGTTCTGCCAGAGGAGGCTCGTCGCGCGATGCAAGCGATAAAACAGGCCGATATCGTTATCGGTATCCCGAGCTTCAACAACGAACGAACCATTGCGCACGTGGTGCAGGCTGCTTACGCCGGTTTAGCGAAGTATTTCCCGCAACTTACGGCCGTAGTGGTGAATTCCGATGGCGGATCGACCGATGCCACGCGCGAGGCCGTGATCTCGGCGCGCGTCGAAGACAGCCATTTGCTTCTGTTGGACACTCCGATGGGCGGCGCGCACCGTTTGTCGTTTCCATACCATGGGGTGCCCGGGAAAGGAAGCGCGTTCCGCTTGGTCTTTCAACTGGCCGCCGCCCTGGGAGCCAAGGCCTGCGCCGTAGTGGATTCGGACCTGCGATCCATCACGCCGGAGTGGATCGACCTGCTGGTGCGGCCGATTCTTTTCGCGGGATACGACTTCGTGGCGCCCTACTACCAGCGGCACAAGTACGACGGCACCATCACCAACAGCATCGTCTACCCTCTTACCAGATCGCTTTACGGGCTGAGCGTGCGCCAGCCGATCGGTGGAGAGTTCGGGATCTCGGCGCACTTGGTTTCACGCTATCTGGAGCGTGATGTTTGGGATACGGATGTGGCCCGCTATGGCATCGACATCTGGATGACGACCGTCGCGATCGCCGAAGGTTTTCGCGTCTGCCAGAGCTTCCTGGGCGCCAAGCTGCACGATGCAAAGGATCCCAGCTCGGACCTGAGCGCCATGCTCCATCAGGTTGTGGGAAGCGTTTTTGCCCTCATGCAGGAATACGAGCCGGTGTGGTGGGACCGGGAGGGCGCCCGGCCGGTCGAGGTGTTCGGCTTCCGCTTCGACGTGGGCCTCGACCCCATTTCGGTGGACGTACAGCGAATGGTGAAAGCGTTCCAACGCGGCTGCGAGGAACTCCCCGAAATCTGGGCGCTGGTGCTCTCGACGGACACTTTGTCAACTGTGCGCGCCCTGGGCCGCGGATGCGGGCATGGGCAGCCGCTGCACATGGACAACGACCTCTGGACGCGTGTGGTGTACGAGTTTGCCTGCGCTTACCGCCGGCAGTCGATCTCGCGGGGGCACCTGCTGAGATCGCTGACGCCCCTGTATTTGGCACGGGTGGCGAGCTTTGTGATCGAGACGCAGCAAATGGGGCCGGCCGAGGTTGAGACCCAGATCGAGGATCTTTGCCTCGCCTTCGAGAAGCAGAAGCCCTATCTGCGCGCTCAATGGAATGGGAAAGCCGGGGGCGCACCTCCGGTTCGCCCGGAACGTGAGGTTGTCACATCATGACTGAAACTTTCAGTAGAGTGCTCGAAGACGCCTTGGCGCGCCTGCAATCCCAAGTAACCACCTACCTTCCGCCTCTCCTGGCGGCAGCGATCATATTGCTGGGCGCATGGATGCTGGCGTCTGCTTCAAGGTGGGTCGTCTACCGAATCTTCAAAGGTCTCACCATCGACAAGTTCCTGCGCCAAAGCGGGCTTGCGCTGATGATCGACCGCTCGGGCCGCTTGCGCGCCACGCGCATTGTGGCGGAGAGCAGCTATTGGGGTATCCTGCTTTGCGGAGCGCTCATGGGTCTCAGCGTGTTCAACACCGACCTCACCATGCAGGTTGCGCAAGGCTTCGTCTACCTGCTGCCGAAGCTGTTGGCGTCCGGCGCGATTCTGCTGGCCGGGGCGTGGTTGAGCCAGTTTCTGGGACGCAGCATGCTGGTGTGGAGCGTGAACGAGGGCTTGCCTCATCCACGCCGGCTGGCGGCCCTGGTGCGCACCGTCATCATGTTCGTGGCGGTCGTGGTGGTGGCTGACCAGATGAACTTCGCCCGGACCGTGTTTCTGACGGCGTTCGTCATCGTGTTCGGCGGCGCAGTGCTCTGCGCAGTGCTGGCCATTGCCTTGGGCGCGGCCGGAAGCGTGCGAAGGTACCTGGAGGAAAGGCGCGAAGCGCGCGAATCCGGCGAACGCTCCCTGTGGAGCCACCTGTAAGGGCTACCGCGCGTTCGACTGCCGGTGTAGACTGGATGGCGGTTGGCGGGAGGTGATCCATATGGGAATCGACCGTAGGCAGTTCCTGGGCGCGTCGGCCACGGGAGGTACAGCCGCATTGAGTGCGGCATGCGGGCGGGAGCGAAAGGCCGGTGAATCGCGAGCGCCGGCCCTCCGCATGGAGGAACTGGGCCGGATTGCGTCCACGCCGGTCCTGAGGCTGGACGGGCTCACGGCGCCGGTTGTGATCCAATCCATACGGCTTCTCAAGAAGGACAAGGAGTATTTCGTCCATGTGCGCTCGAAGGACGGCGCCGAGGGAATCTCGCTGCCGAACCCTCCGCGCCCCGAATACCTCACGTCGATTCTCAAGCAACTTGTGATTCCGTTCTTCATCGGCAAGGACGCCCGGGACCTGGAGAATCTGCTCTGGGAACTCTACCGCTGGCACGACAACTACAAGCTATACGGGCTGGCTTTGTGGAGTCCGCAGGCGTGGGTGGAATTCGCCATTCTGGACATGCTGGGCCGCATCCTGCGCAAACCGATGGGCGCGCTCTTCGGTCCCGTGCAGCGTACGGAAATCCCGTTTTACGTGGCCAGCGGACGCCGCGACACGACGCCGGAGCAGGAGATCGAGCACCTGAAGAAGCTGGTGGCCGAATCCGGCGCGAAAGCCCTCAAGTTCCGCGTCGGCGGGCGCATGAGCCGCAATGCCGACGCCATGCCGGGCCGCACCGGGACCCTGATCCCACTGGTGCGAAAGACCTTCGGCGATGCCATGGACATCCACGCGGACTCCAACAGCTCCTACGATGTTCCCAAGGCCATCGAAGTGGGCCGGATGCTTGAGGACATCAAGGCCGTGTACTTCGAGGAACCCTGCCAGTTCGACCACCTGGAGCAGACCAAAGCGGTGGCCGACGCTTTGACTATTCCGGTGGCCGGCGGCGAACAGGAGTACAGCGACTGGCGGTTCATGTGGATGATCGCGAACCGCGGTGTGGATATCGTCCAGCCGGACCTGCACTATTACGGCGGCATGATTCGTTCCATGCGGGTGGCGCGCATGGCGGACGCGGCCGGCATGCCCACTACCGTACACATCTCGGGTGGTTTCGGTTTCGTTTATATGCTGCACTTCGCTTCCGTGGTGCGCGACCCGGGCCGCTACCAGGAATACAAGCTCGGCACTGAGAAGTACGGTGCGTGGTTTGATCCGCCCCTCACCGTCAGGGACGGAAAGATGTCCGTGCCCGTCGGCCCCGGCGTGGGCATTGCCAGCATCAAGGATGTGATTCAGGGCGCCGCCGAAGTAGCGTGAGCGGGGCAGCCGTTCAAGCCGCCGCGGCGGGCCGTTCGATCGGGATAAGGTTCCGGTTGCGGGCAACCCAGGCGTCGAAACTTTCGATGGTGGGGTTCAACTCTCGAGCAAGCTCCGTGCTGCGTGCTCCGCAAAAATCCTTTTCAAAGTCGTGCTTGAACTGGAACATGTTGCCCAGATCCTCGGCGCCGGGGAAACCCAAGGCCCGATATTCTTCCGGCTTGATCGCGTTGTACTTCACGGTTTCGCCAAGGCCGCGCGTGAGGCAGGCCGCCATCTCTGCGCCGGTCAGGTGTTCGGAAGCGATGCCGATGGTCTTGCCGATGAACTCGCTGCCGCGCTTGAAGACCCCGTGGGCGCATTTGCCTATGTCCTCGGAGGCGATGCCGGGCAACTTCCTGTCCCCCATGGGCAACGTGAGCGCGAGCGCGCCATCGGTCGAGCGCTTCGGTCCCATGCCGAAGTGGATGAAGTTGTCCCAGTAGAAGCTCGTTAGCAGGAACGTCACCGGCAGGCCCAGGCCGCTGAAGATCCGATTCGCTTCACCCTTGGCGTCGAAGTGGGGGACCTTGTACTTGCCCATGAGCGTGGGCATGCGATTGTCATTGAGCGGCACCCACTTGCGCGTGTCTTCGAGCGTGCTCCAGATGACGTGCCGGACGCCCTCGTGGCGTGCGGCGTAAGCCATGGCCGCCGCTTGCGCCAACTCGCGCTCCGGGGAGAAGTGCGTCCAAAAGAAAGTGACGCAGTAAGCTCCGTAGGCTCCGTGAAACGCGTGCTTCACGCTGTCCACATCGTCGAGGTTTGCCTCGACGACTTCGGCCCCCAGGTCAGCGAGTTCGCGAGCTCTGTCCGAATCCACGTCCCTGGTTAAGGCGCGCACTGCGAAGCCGCCACCCCCGTCCCTCAGGATCGCGCGGGCCAGACCGCCTCCCTGCGCACCCGTCGCGCCAACCACTGCGATGATTCTTTTTGCAGACATGCATCCTCCTCTGACATACGAACGATACCGTGGAACCGGCCCCCTCAGGCCGGACTTCACCGCCCAGATGAAACGCCGCTCGATGGCCGCAACGGACCGCGTCGGCTATGTTTCGATTACACCCCGGGTAGGCCGTTTAGTCAAGAGACAATCATCATCGGCCACAAGCGCGGGACGCGCTTACCGGTTGCCGGCGCCCAGCAGTATGATGCCGAACAGCACGAACGCGAGGCCCAGGATCTTCGTCTTGGTGAAGGTCTCGCCGAAGAAAATCCGGCTCAGGAAGAGGGTCCAGATATAGCCGAGCGAGACCATAGGATAGAGTACGCTCAGTTCGCCATGGCGCAGGCCGAGGACGAAGAAATAGCTGGACAGGACGTAGAGCCCCACACCCGCCGCCAGGTAGTAATTCTTGATGAGTGCGACGAGGTTGAACTGCAGCCGCTCGGCGCCGGACTTGAGGCACGCCGCTCCGAATGAGCCGAACAGCGACGCCACCAGCATGAGCAGCATGCTCGACAAGGGTGTCTTCACGACTTTCTCCCGTTGAGTCCCAACACGCCCACGCCCACAACGATCAGCATGATGCCGCCCAGCTTATAGACACTCATCGCTTCGTGGAACACCGTCACCGACAGGATCGTGACCCACACGTAGGTAAGCGAAATCACCGGATAGAGTAGCGAGAGCTGGCCGTGCTTCAACGCGAGCACCAGCAGCACAGTGCTCATCCCGTAGAGGCTGTAACCGGCGAGCAGCCACGGGCTGGTGACCATCTGCCTTACGCTCGGGTTGGGAAGCGCGTTGGCGCCGATCTTAATCAACACCTGCGCGCCGGCGCCCAGCAGGGTGCAGCAAAAGACGAGTAACAATGCGCGGCGGTCGCTAATGCGACTCTCGGCCGCGGAGGATTGTGCGTGTGTCGTGTTCAAGGGATGCCGGAGCGAATCACTATCTTACCTGATCGGCTATCGGGGATTCTCCGCGCTTGCGCCCGGCGGCGCTGGTTCAGGCGATGGCTGCTCTTTCATGCGGCACTCTCCCGCGGCGATGAGGAAACTCGCCACGCTTGTCCAACGCTCTCCCTCACGGTGCTCCAGTTGATAGCTGCGCGACGCCGTGTCGGCGCGGACACGCCATCCGGTCTCGCGTGACTCGGGAAACGCCTTCGGGTCCAGAATAGGCTTCGCGCTGGCGTGCCGCAGGGTCCAGTTGCCCCCTCCGGTCATGGTCTCGTACAACTCGTAGCGCATGCCGTTTTCACTCACTTGCGTGCGGTCCACCAGCAGCATGCCACTCGAGCGCGAAGTGAACCAGAACTGCGCTACCGCTCCCACCTTGGCTTCGTTAGAGATCGGCAGCTTCCGCCAGCTCTTTCCCCCGTCACCGGTCATTAGCAGGAACGGATCGCGCGGCTGCGGGCTCAAGGTGTACCCGCTGACCCAGCCGTATTCGAGATCAAGGAATTGAATCAGGTCGAGCGCTGCGCCGCGCACGCGTTCGTAAGGTTCCCGCCAGCTCCGGCCGCCGTCCTCGGAGACCAGCAGCAGCGATGCCAGCGTGGTTGACGACGTGTGGAAGTTCCCCGTCAGTAAAATGCGACTGCCCGCCTTCTCGACGGACGACAGCTCCAGGAAAACATGGCACGGGTCGCCGGCGTCGCAGGTCAGGCCAAAGTGCGCGATGTCTTCCTCGGCACAGCCAAATTCGAGGCGCATCGGCTGCCCCTTGTTCTCGATCACCGGCGCCGCGGGCTGTTCCTGGGCCGCGAGCATGGCGGCGCCGAGCGAGCACGCGAGCAATGCTCCAGCGACCCTCATGGCGTTCCGTGCTGTGATTGTAACGCGTCCCTCCAGGCGCCGTTGCTATGATGAGCGTATGTTCGGCTGGCTGGTGAGGTGGCGGGACAGGAAGGGAGTCCCGCTTCACGGCGGCCTGACCCTGCGGCGAGTGAAGAGATATGCGGCCCAGAGCGGCTACGTCTACGAATACTTCTTCCTCGGGCGCCGCGAGATCCGTTACCAGGGCGCCGATGCCATCGAATTCGTCTTCGAAGTATCGGCTGGCCCCGGAACCGGCCTGCACGTCTCGGTAATCCTCCCCATGCCATCGCTCGAACCTACTGAGGCCTCCTGGGGCCGCAAACTGGCGGACAACGAGCACTACGCCGTCGCCAAAATGGCGTTGTTCCAAGCCTTCGACGAAAGACTCGCCCCGGCGGACATGCGCGACCATGTGATCGTGCGCACCGCCGACGCTGCCGCGATTCTGGCTACCCTCGGACTTGCCTGAGTCTCTCTTCCTGCGCGTCCACCACTGCGATCGCCGCCATGTTGACGATCTCGTTCACCTCCGCGCCGCGCTGCAGCACGTGTACGGTCTTGGATAGACCCATCAGGATGGGGCCGATGGCTTCGGCGCCCCCGATGCGCATGAGCAGCTTGTAGGCCACGTTGCCGGCTTCGAGGTTCGGGAAGATGAGCACGTTGGCGCCGCCCTTGAGGCGCGAGAAAGGATAGGTCTCTTCGATAATCTCCGGCGTGACTGCCGTATCGGCCTGCATCTCGCCGTCGACCATGAGATCCGGCCGGCGCTGGCGGACCAACTCCGTGGCCCGTTGCATTTTCTCGGCGAGCGGATGACGCGTGCTGCCGAAATTGGAGAACGAGAGCATCGCAATGCGCGGTTCGACGTCGAAGCGGCGAGCGACCTCAGCGGTCTCGATGGCGATCTCGGCCAGATCCTCCACCGTGGGTTCAATGTTTACCGTGGTGTCGGCCAGGAAGTACATCTGTCCCTTGCCGGTGATGAGCACGTAAAGGCCGGCAACTTTGTGCAGACCGGGACGCACGCTGAGTACCTGGAGCGCCGGCCGTATTGTGTCGGGGTAGTGCTCGGTCAAGCCGCCGATCAGGGCGTCGGCGTCGCCCATGCGGACCATCATCGAACCGAAAACGTTATGGTTGAGAATCATTTCCTCCGCTTCGTTCCGTGTCACCCCTTTACGGTGTCGAATCTTGTACCACTCCTCACAGTAAAGCGGCAGGGAGGGGGAGTGGCCTGGGTCGACGATCGTCGCGGCTTCCAGGTGCAGGTGCAGTTCCGTCGCATGCTGCCGGATCTTCGCTTCATCCCCAAGCAGAATGGGCCTTGCGATGCCTTCGTCCAGCAGAATCTGGCAGGCCCGCAGGATCTTCTCGTGTTCGCCTTCGGGGAAGACCACGCGCATGGGCGCGCGCTGGGCCTTGTGGATCATGACGCGCGTTATCTCGTGCGCTTTGCCCAAGCGCCGGTCCAACGCGTCCTTGTACTCTTCAATATCGACTGGCACCTGCGCGACCCCGCTGTCCATGGCCGCCTTTGCGACGGCGGCGGTTTCGTTGATCAGGACGCGCGGATCGAACGGCTTGGGAAGAATATAGCGCGGGCCGAATTCCATATGGTTGACGCCGTACGCGCGGCGCACGGAATCCGGCACGTCTTCCTTGGCCAGGCGGGCCAGAGCATGGGTGGCGGCCAGCTTCATCTCGTCGTTGATGGCCGTTGCGCGCACGTCAAGCGCGCCCCGGAAAATGAAAGGAAAGCCCAGGACGTTGTTCACCTGGTTGGGGAAATCCGAACGGCCCGTGGCCACGATGGCGTCCGGCCGCGCTTCCAATGCCTGGTCGTAAGGGATCTCCGGGTCCGGATTGGCCATGGCGAAGATGATGGGGTTGTCCGCCATGCCACGCAGCATTTCGGGCGTGACGACATTGCCGGCTGAAAGGCCGACGAACACGTCGGCACCTCGCAAGGCCTCCGCAAGCGTCCGCGCGCTGGTCTCGGAGGCGAACCGCTCCATGTAAGGGTTCATCCCCTCGGTCCGGCCCCGGTAGACGACGCCATGGATGTCGGACATGATGATGTTCTCCCGGCGGGCGCCCAGTTTCACGTAATGCGAGGCGGTGGCCAGGCCGGCGGCCCCGGCGCCGGAAAAGACGATGCGAGCCTTGTCGATGGTCTTGTTTACCAATTCAAGGCCGTTGATGAGCGCGGCCCCGGTGATGATGGCCGTGCCGTGCTGGTCGTCGTGGATGAAGGGGATGCGCATGGTCTTGCGCAACTGCTCCTCGATGTAAAAGCACTCGGGCGCCTTGATGTCCTCCAGGTTGATCCCGCCGAAGGTCGGCTCGAGCAACTGGCACACCTTCACGACTTCGTCCGGATCCTCCGTGGCCAGTTCGATATCGAAAACGTCAATGTCGGCGAAGCGTTTGAACAGAACGCCCTTGCCCTCCATGACCGGCTTTCCGGCCAGGGCGCCGATGTTGCCAAGGCCAAGCACGGCGGTGCCGTTACTCACCACCGCAACCAGGTTGCCTTTCGACGTGTACTTGTAAGCCAGGCTCGGATCCCGCTGGATCTCGAGACAAGGCACTGCGACGCCGGGAGTATAAGCCAGGCTTAAATCCCGCTGTGTGCGGCAGGGCTTGGTTGGAACTGTGGAGACCTTGCCGGGAGTGGGAGTTGCGTGATACTCCAGAACGTCTTCTCTGCGGATCACCATCAGAGGCGTCTCCTTTCCGACAGTTATATATACACCTTCCGAGTCCTCCGCGCACCCAGCGTGTTATCCTGAGTCCCGGACGTGTACAGCAGACGGCGGCGCAAGTTGCGATTTCTGTTCGGCCTCGCCGACGTGTTGCTTCTGTTGGCCGCTTTCGGCGCCGCCTATCACACCCGCCTGGGCCTTTCTTTCGAGCATGTCTTCTACCTGCTGACCCCCACAAAGGTCCTGTTGCTCGGTTTCATCGTGCCCGTGTGGGTGCTGGTGGGACGTTGGTTCGGAGTCTATGACAGGTTGGAGTCCGCGCGCCCGTTCGTGATTGTGGCCGACAGCTTCCGCCAGGCTCTCGCCGGCGGGGTCGCGGTGGTTCTCTACCAGTACCTACTGCGCCTGGATTTGAGCCGCGTCTTCATGACGTTGTTTGCGTGCTACGCATGGCTGCTTATTGCCTCATTCCGCGTGATCGCCATGCGCCTTTTCGTGGTCTTGCGCGCGAACCTCGTGGAACCCCAGCACCTTATGGTGATCGGCACCGGCGAAAGGGCGCGGCGATTAGGCGAGACCATCGAAAAGTCGGCCGCGCTCGGCGCCCGGCTGGCCGGCTTCCTCTCCGAGGACCCGGAGGCCAAAGCCGGCACAATCCAACTGGCTGCCGAACATCGCGTTCACCCGCTCGATCAACTGCCGGAACTCCTGCGCACCCGCGTGATCGACGAAGTCCTGGTTGCTGTGGACGGAGAGAAGCTTCCCGCCGTCGAGGATGCGTTATTGCTGTGCGACGAAGAAGGCGTGCGCACGCGCATATTGCTGGACTTCTTTCCGCACGTCAACAGCAAGATCTATCTCGAGCGTGTCGCCAGCTACCCGATGCTCACTTTCTCGGCGACGCCGCACGACGAGATTCTCCTGATGATCAAGCGCGCGACGGACGTCGTGCTGTCCGCCACGGCTCTGCTGATCCTGTCGCCCCTGTTCGTCCTGGTGGCGGCGCTGGTGCGGCTCACCTCGCCGGGACAGGCGATCTTCCGGCAGGTCCGCTGCGGACTGAACGGCCGGCGCTTCACGCTTTACAAGTTCCGGTCCATGTGCGAGAACGCCGAAGCGCTGAAAGCCTCGCTGGAGCATCTCAGCCAGCGTCAGACCGCTTTCAAGATTGTCCGCGATCCGCGCCTGACGTGGCTCGGGCGCTGGCTGCGCAAGTTCTCCATCGACGAATGGCCGCAAATCTGGAACGTCCTGAGGGGGGATATGAGCCTGGTGGGACCCCGCCCCGCCGTTCCTGAAGAAGTGGAACAATATAAGCGGTGGCAGCGTAGGCGGCTGCGCATGAGACCGGGGCTAACCTGCCTGTGGGCTCTGGCCGGCCGCGATTCGCTCGAGTTTGAAACGTGGATGAAGCTGGACATGGAGTACATCGACAATTGGTCGCTCGCGCTGGATTGGAAGATCCTGCTCCGTACTGTGCCACATGTCCTCACTGGGAAAGGAGCTCATTAAGTAATGAATCTGGTACCTACTCATGATGAGGTAGTTGCGCTGCTGCGCGAAACCGGCGCTTTGCGCGAGGGACACTTTGAATATTCCAACGGGCTGCACTCAAACGAATACCTTCAGGTGGCGCTGGCCATGCGATATTACCAGCACGCCAAAACCCTCAGCGTGGGCTTGAGCCGGTTGCTGCGGGCCAACGCGGAACTGCGCGCCATGATCCCGGAATTAAGCATCGTCGCGCCGGCCACCGGTGGTTTGCCGGTAGCCTACGGCGTCACCGAGGCCCTGCGCGCTCCACAGGTTTACTGGTCCGAGCGTGAGGAACCGGACCAACCCATGCGTTTCCGCCAGTATCTCCAACAGAAGCCCGGCGAGAAGGTTCTTCTGGTGGACGACATTCTCCGCACTGGCAAGAAGCTCACCGAACTCAAGAGTCTGGTCGAGGCAAACGGCGGCGAAGTGGTGGCGCTGGCCGTGGTCATCTACCAGCCCACGCCCAAGACGCCGGGATTCGGCAACCTGCCCTTCTACTATCTGGCGAAGCTCGACGCCATGTATTACACGGACGCCGCCAACTGCGACCTCTGCAAACGCGGCGTGCCGCTCGACAAGGTCTGGGTATAGTTCGGGTGATTAGCCTGGCGTCTTAGCGGACGGTTGCGCCTCGGATTTCACGCCGAGCTTCTCCACCAGTGCCGGGACGTTGATTCCCAACGCTTCGAACTGCTGCAGCAAGTTGAAGACTATCGAGGGCGCGGTCTTGGCCAGGCGTGCCATGCCACCCTGCGCGCTATCACCGCCGCCCTGGTCGATTACCACGACCTTGTCGATGTTGCCGAGCGGAGCCGCCACGGCGCCGAAAATGCCTGCCGAAGACTGAATGATGGCCGGCAGCTTTTCGAGGATGGTCTGCAACCGCGCGGCTTCGTTGAATTGCTGCCAGGCTTCGGCCTTCTTCAGGATCGCCGTCGCCTCGGCTGTACCTTGCGCCTCGATCGCCTTGGCCTGCGCCAGGCCTAGTGCTTCCACCTTCGCGGCCTCCGCTCGTCCTTCGGCTTCAATCGCCGAGGCCCGGCCGGCGCCTTCCTTGTGCAGTTTTTCCTGCTCGGCCTCCGCCAGGGCGATCAACGCGGAGCGCTTGCCTTCCGCTTCGAGGACCGCCGCCAACTTCGCCGCCTCTGCGCGCACGACGACGGCCTGGCGTTCGGCATCGGCCGGCTTGATCACGGTGGCTTCCAACTCTTTCTGCCGCCGTGCCACTTCCTGCTCCTGCACGGAGATCATCTCCTGCGTACGCGTGCGCTCCACCTTCACCTGCTCGGCCACCACGCCCTGGCGGGCGCGGGCTTCGGCCAGCGGCCCGGTTTGCAAGGCCTTGGCCTTCTCGGATTCCACCTCGGCCTGATACTGCGCCTGGCGGATAGCCAGGTCGCGCTGCGCCTGTGCAATTTCCGCTTCCGCGTCCAGTCGCGCGCGTTCGCCCTCCTGCAACGCCTGGGCGGACTTGATCTTGGCGTCGCGGTTGGCCTCCGCCTCGCCGATCACCGCGTCGCGCTTCACTTCCGCGGTCCGCCGGCGGCCCAGCGCGTTCAGGTAGTCTTCCTCGTCGCTGATCTCCTGGATCGTAAGCACGTCGACGCCGATGCCCATCTTCTCCAGGTCCGCCGCGGCCTCGCTGGTCAGCTTCTGGGCGAAGCTGCCGCGGTCGCTGTTTACTTCTTCGACTGTCAGCGTGCCCAGGATCGAGCGCAAGTGGCCTTCGAGCGTCTGGAAGATGACCCGCTGCACCTGATCCTGCGTCATCTGCAGGAAACGCTCGGCGGCGGCGTGCAGGCTGGTCTCATCGCCCCGGATCTTCACGTTGGCCACGGCCTTCACCGACACCGGCACGCCCTTCAGCGTGTAGGCGCGCTTGATTTCGAGCGGGATGGTGAGAACGTTCAGCGAAAGATAGTCCACCTTCTCGAGCAGCGGAAGCCGAAGCGCCGCCCCGCCCCGCACCATGCGGTAGCCGACAATGTGGCCGTCGGAGAGTTTGCGCTTGCGTCCGCTCAGCACGGCCACGCAGTTGGGAGCCACTTTCAGGTAATTGCGGCTGAACAGCGCCGCGGCGATAAACAGCGCCAGGACAACGAACAATACGATAAACGGCATCAACAGCCGGCTTAACTCGTTCAACAGCATAAAGCCCTCCCTTTCAGGAAATGACTTACTGACGGCTTACCACTACGGTTTCTCCGAGTACCGCTTCCACCTTGACGGCGGTGTTCTCCGGAACGGGTCCGCCGTCGGATGCACGTGCGATCTTGTCTACCAGGTCTTCGCCGATCTGGCAGCGCACCTGGCCCACGCCTCCGGCCGGGATAGCCACAATTACCCGCGCCTGGCGGCCCACGATGTCGTCCGTGCGCACTTCGGAGGAAGCCTGCTGACCGTACAGAAACCGCGCGAATGCGTAAATGATCGACGCGAAGAACAGGCCGCTGGCGAAGCCGACGCCGGAACTCGGCAGCACGCCATAGCCGTAATTGGTGGCGATGGCGCCGAACCCGCCGAAGGCGGTGATGAACACGCTCATGATGCGTGCGCTGAAGAAACTCGGGCCTCCGTGGCCCAAGTCATGTTCGTGTTCGAATGCCGTGTCGCCGACGTGCTCGAACAGCTCGCCGAGCACCAGAGAAACCAGCAGGAAGACGAAGCCTATCGCCGCGATACCCAGGAAGACAGTGAAGGCGGAGAATTGCGAGAATAAGCTGCTCAATGGATGGCCACCTCCGCGTGCCTACTTTATCGAAGGGTTTGTGAGAAGTCAAACCGGCCTGGGCAACCGGCCTGGGCATCCGGCCGTCGTACCGCGGATTACTCGTGAAGGTTGGCTTCGAGAAAAGCGCGCAGTCGGTGGCTGCGGCTGGGATGGCGCAGCTTGCGCAGCGCCTTGGCTTCGATCTGGCGGATGCGTTCGCGCGTTACGGCGAAGTGCTGCCCGACTTCTTCGAGCGTGTGTTCGCTGCCGTCCTGCAGGCCGAAGCGCATCTTGATGATCTTCTCTTCGCGCGGGCTCAGGGTCTTGAGGACCTCGGCGGTCTGCTCACGCAAGTTTAGGTTGATGACGGCTTCCGACGGAGAAACCACGCGCCGGTCCACAATAAAGTCGCCCAGGTGCGACTCTTCTTCTTCGCCCACGGGCGTTTCCAGGGAAATCGGCTCCTGCGCGATGCGGAGCACTTTGCGTACCTTGCCCACCGGCAGCTCCATCCGCCGGGCCAGTTCGTCGGTGTTGGGTTCGCGACCCAGTTCCTGCTGAAGCTGGCGCTGCGTGCGGACCAGCTTGTTGATGGTCTCGATCATGTGCACCGGAATTCGAATGGTCCGGGCCTGATCGGCGATGGCGCGCGTGATGGCCTGCCGCACCCACCAGGTGGCATAGGTGGAAAACTTGTAGCCGCGGCGGTAGTCGAACTTGTCCACCGCCTTCATGAGGCCGATGTTGCCTTCCTGGATCAGGTCCAGGAACTGCATGCCGCGGTTGGTGTAGCGCTTGGCGATGGAAACCACCAGGCGCAGGTTGGCCTCAATAAGTTGCCGCTTGGCTCCCTCGGCTTCGGCTTCGCCGCGCTCGATCACGTGCAGCGTGCGGCGCAGGTCGGTGGCCGAAGCGCCGCAATCAAGCTCCAGGTCCTGCAAACGCTGGTTCTGGTTCTTCAGCTCCTTGCGCAGTTCGCGATTGACGGCGGCACCCTCGGCCGTGGGGGTCTCCAGTTGCCTCTGCAGGCGGGCGATCTCGCGCTCGATAGGTTTGAACTCATCCACTGCGCGTCGCACCCGGTCGCTCAAGCGGTGCTGGTAAAGGCAGCTGAACTGCAGGCTGCGGACAAGGCGGGACAGAGCCACCATGGTGCGCGCCAGGCTGCCGCGCATGGTGCGGACCTGCTTCGGCTTCATGCCCCGCATGATGGCCTGCAACTTCTGGCGAATCTGCTGCGACTTGCGATACAGCTTCTCCACCTCGGTCACCGCGCCGAGGAATTCGTCCCGCTGTTGAGACAGCGTATCGTCGGCGGTAATCAGCTCCGGCGTTACCAGTACATCGCGGACCAGGACGACGTCGTGGCGCAGTTCCTCGCCGATGAGCAGCACTTCGCGGATCACCAGCGGCGAGCGGGACAACGCCTTGCGTACGCTCGATTGCCCGCGCTCGATGCGCCTGGCCAACTCGATCTCGCCCTCGCGCGTGAGCAGCGGTACCGTGCCCATTTCGCGCAGGTACATCCGGACCGGATCGTTGGTCTTGTCGCCGGCTTCCTGGTCCAGCTCCAGGTCGACAAACTCCTCGCCTTCTTCACCTTTGTGGCCGAACTCCTTGGCTTCCTCGAGGATCTCGACGCCCGCGCTGTCCAGATCCGCAAGCAGCTCATCCAGCTCCGGGCCGGCGACCATGTCGTCGGGCAGGAGTTCATTCACTTCGTCATAGAGGACGAAGCCCTTCTCCTTACCCGCCTCCATGAGTTGCTTCAGGCGATCGAATTTTGGATTAATTCCCACCCGAGCCCCTTACTCAGCTCATAGCGAAGACCTGACCCTGCCATTCTACAACACGGCCAAGGCGTAGAAATTACCCCCGCTCGAGGTTCAGCAGCTCCTGGGTGAGCTGCATCGCGGCGGAGAGGTCGCCCCCACGTTCCGCCTCCCTGATCCGCGCGCGCAGCGCGGCCCGCTGCATCTCGCGGTCGTACTGTTTCAACTTCCGCAGGCAGGCGTGAGCCACCTCCAGCGCGGAAGTCTGTTCACTTGGATCATCGGCAAAAATTGCGGTTTCCAAGAGGGCTTTATCCTTGGAATCCAGGCGCGCCTCTAAGTCGGAGTAAGTAAAACCAGCCTGGCTTTCCTGGAGCGCGATCATAGTCTCGAACACTTTCGGCGCGCTGAAGCGTTCGAGCGACTGTTCGGCTTTGAGGCGCGGCAGCACCTCTTTGCGCGCCTCCTCACTGGAGAGAAGCGCCCGGAGCAGGAGCCCCTCGATGGGCCGCATCGAGGAGGCCGGGGTGGCGGCGTGCGCCTCGCGCCGCTCGGTGGCTGCCTTGCGGAATTCGTCCAGCACCAGCCCGGTGTCAACGCCGAGATAGCCGGCGATGTCGTTTGCCAGCGCCGCGCGTTCGATCTTGCTCGAGACACGCTGCACCGACGGCAGTAGGAACTTGAAAGCTTCCATGCGGCCCTCGGCCGAGCGCATGTCGTAGCGCGAGCGGGCGCGGTCGGCGAGCCAGTAGAAGTAACCGCCCGCATGCTCCAGGCACTCGCGGTAACTGCCCGCTCCGCGCTCCTTGACGTACTCGTCCGGGTCCAGCCCGCCGTCGAGTTGCAGGATGCGGACGTGCATCCCTTCATCGAGCAGCATCTGGATGGATCGCTCGCTGGCATTGGCGCCGGCCGCGTCGGGATCGAAATTCACGACGATTCGTTCGGAGTGCCGCTTGAGTGCGCGGACTTGTGTGCTGGTAAGAGCGGTGCCGCAACTGGCTACCACTTCGCGCACGCCGGAGGCGTACACGCCGATGGCGTCCATGTAACCTTCCACCAGCACCGCGCGGTCGCCCTTGCGGATGGCGTCTTTGGCGCGATGCAGATTGTAAAGGACGTAGCTCTTGCGGTAGATGGGAGTTTCGGGCGAGTTAAGGTACTTCGGCTCGTCGTCCGCGGCCAGCGCGCGCCCGCCGAACCCGATCACCTTCCCGCTTTCGTTGTGGATGGGAAACATCAGGCGGTTGCGGAAGCGGTCGAAGTAGCCGCTGCCGTCCTGCCGCTTCAACACCAGCCCGCAAGCGTCCAACGCCGCCGCCGGGTAGCCGTCCTTCTCGAAGCGCCGCATCAGCGCCTGGCCGCCGCGTTCGGAAAGACCCAGGCCGAACTCCTCGATGGTCTCCGGCGCCAGGCCTCGTTTCGCCAGGTAGGCCCGCGCCTCGCTGCCGGCCGCGCCGTGCAGATTCGCCGCGAATAACTTGGCGGCTGTCTCGTGCATCTCGTAAAGCGCCGTGCGAAGCTTCGTCTCTTCGTCGGTGTACTCGGCGCGCCGGGGCATGGGGATGCCGTTGCGTTCGGCCAATAACTTGAGCGCCTCATAGAAAGTGAGGCGCTCGATCTCCATGATGAACTTGATGACGTCGCCGCCCGCTCCGCAGCCGAAACACTTGTAGAACTGGTGCGTCGAATGGACGGAAAACGACGCCGTCTTCTCGCTGTGGAACGGGCACAGGCCCACGTACCGCGGACCCGAGCCTGAGCGCTTCAGACGCACGTACTCACCCACGGTTTTGACGATGTCGACGGAGGATTTCAAATGCTCGACGAAATCCATTGCGGTGCCCACCATTATCGCCGATCCTAGCGGGGCGTATAATGGCGCTCGGAGGTGAACCTCATGCCCTCGCCGGCAACTACCTGCTATGCCGTCCAGTTCCCAAACGGGGAGACGCGCACGGTGGGAGGCGACTCGCCCTCGTTCACGGTTCGCGTCCCGAACAAGGACACCCTCGACCGCCTGCTTGGCTCCGATCTGTACTCGGCGGCCATGACTTTTCTCCGGGGAGAAGTCGAAATCGAGGGGGATCTGCTCAGCGCCGTTCGCATGCGGCTGTCCCTTCCGCAAGGCGGTTGGCGGCGGCACTTCTATCAACTGGCAGCCGGCTTCGCACCGCGACGCCTGGAGACGTTCTTCCAGTCACGCAAGAGGGCCGTCCGCAACCTGCAGTTTCACTACGATGTGTCGAACGAGTTCTACAGGCAGTTCCTGGACTCGCGGATGGTTTACTCCTGCGCCTATTTCCGCGATCAGGATGAGTCCCTCGACCAAGCGCAAGTGGACAAGCTCGACCACATTCTTCGCAAGCTGGACGTCCAGCCGGGGGAGAGGTTCCTGGATATAGGCTGCGGATGGGGCGCGCTGGTGGAGCGGGCCGCCGCAAGCCGCGGCGCCGTTGCAACCGGCTGCACCCTCAGCCACCAGCAGTTCGAGGCCGCCCGCCACCGGCTGTCCGCCTTCTCCGACCCCGATCGCGCCGTCGTCCAGGAGTGCGATTTCCGCGACCTCGGCGGCCGCTTCGACAAGATCTCCAGCGTGGGCATGTTTGAACACGTCGGGCGGCGCAGGCTGCTCGATTACTTCCGCTGGGTGAATTGGATGCTGGAGGACGACGGCCTGTTCCTGAACCACGGCATCGTGCGCCCGGAAACCGCCGGCGACGATGCAAGCACACTGTTCATCCAGCAAAAGGTGTTTCCGGGCGGCGAGCTGCCGTACCTGTCGCAAGTGATCCGCCATGCCGTGGAAGCCGGATTCGAGGTGCTGGATGTGGAGAACTTGAGGCCGCACTATGCCCGGACCTGCGCCGAGTGGGTCGCGCGCCTGCGCGAGAATCGCCAAGCTTGTATAAACCTTGTCGGACCGGAAACCTACCGCACGTGGGTACTGTTCCTCGCCGGTTCATCGGTGAATTTCGAGCGCGGCGATCTCGAGGTGCACCAGGTCCTGTTCGCCAAGCGCGGCACCGGACGCCGCCGTCTCACGCGCGACTATATGTACACTGACTCACCGCTGGCCGGCGAGGGCTTCCAGAACTTCAGCGCCACCGCCACGGTGGCTAACTGCACGGCCGCGAGCAGCGCCACGCACGCGGGCCAGCCGCCGGCACTCCAGAGGTGACCGGGCGCGGCCGCCCCAACCGTACCGCCCAGGTAGTAGGCGGTGACGTACAGCCCCACCGCCACCGCTCGTGCGCCCTGGGCGACTGTCCCGATATACGAACTCGCCGCCGACTGGCACACGAACACACCCGTTGCAAACAACGACAGCCCGCAGACGACCGCGGCCAGCGAATGCGCCAGGGTCAGGACGTTCCCCATGATGGCCGTACCCAGCGCCATGGTGAACGCTGCGCGATGTCCCCACCGGTCGATCAGCCGCCCCGCCAAAGGCGTAACAACGGCGCCCACCAGGTAGACAACGAACAGAAGCCCGAGCTGCGCGGTCGTCAGATGAAACGGCGCATCCGCGAGATAGAAGTTGATATAGGTGAAGACGCCGAGCATTGAGAACAGCATGCAGAACCCGGCCGCGTAAGTCGCCACCAGCCGCGGATTCCTGAGATGCAGGAGAACCGCCGGACCAAGCTGCGCGCCTCCGCGGCGGCGTGATCGATCCGCCGGCAGCCAGGCCCAGATCGCCAACCCGCCGATCAGGTTCAGCAAGCCCAGCACGATGAATGCCGCTTCCCAGCCCCCGTGCGTTGCTACCATCGCGGCCAACGTGCGCCCCGCGAATCCGCCCAGAACCGTGCCGGAAACGTAGGCCGACATGGCGGCTCCGGTGCCTTCCGTCCACTGTTCATTGATGTAAGTGACCGTGATGGCGAAAATGCCGGGCGTGAAAACACCTTGCCAAAAGCGCCAAAAGAGCAATTGACCGAAGCTGGATGCCGTGGCGGCGAGCAGCGTGGGCACGGCAAGCAGCAGAGTGGCCGGCACGATGATGCGCTTGCGACCCCAGCGGTCCGCCACCAGTCCGGCGAAAGGCGCGGCCAATGCCACGGCCAGGGTGGAGATGCTGATCAGCAGGCTGGTCGCGGCCGGAGATTTATGAAATGTGCGCGCCAGCTCCGGCAGCAGCGGCTGCGGGGCGTGTAAGTCGAGGAAAGCGCAGAAACCGGCTAGCACTACGGCCAGGGTTCGCCGCGACTTACCCACTGTCGCGACGGCCAGTTCCCGTTCGATGAGAGCAATAGACGACATTACACTTTCAGTTTGGATGCTGGACGGGTAATCTCGCCAATATATCAATCATGTATATTTGATATGTGGAAGATATTATCGAACTGCGCCTGCTGCGATACTTCGTCGCCGTAGCCGAACATCTGCACTTCGGCCGCGCCGCGGAATCCCTGGGCATTGCGCAGCCCCCGCTCAGCATCCAGATTCAGCAACTGGAGCGAAAGTTGGGCGTGACGTTGCTGCGCCGCGACCGGCGTCACGTCGCGCTGACGGAGCCGGGCGCGATCTTCCTCGAACATGCCCGCCGCATCCTGAGCGCTTCCGGGGAGGCGGTGGAGGAAGTGCGCCGCGCGGCCATGGGCAAAGTCGGACGCTTCCGCATCGGAGCTGTGAGTTCCGCCACTTACGAGGACCTTGTTTCCATCGCGATTCGAAGGTTTCGTGAAGAGAATGAGGGCGTTGTGCTTTCGCTGCGGGAAATGACCACGGCTGAACAGATCGAAAGCCTGCAGCGCGGCGAGATCCACATCGGCTTTGTGCGCCCCCCGGCGCAAGGCGCGGGAGTCCAACTGGAGGTGGTGAAACGCGAGCCGCTGCTCGCGGCGCTGCCCAGCACCCACCCGTTGGCGAAGCGCCAGAAGGTGCGCCTGAGAGAACTCGCCGGCGAGCCCTGGGTGACGCTACCGCCGGAATTGGGCCTGGGGTTCCACGATCTGGTCCTGGGTGCCTGTCTGAAAGCGGGCTTCACGCCGTCGGTATCCCAGGTCGCCTTCCAAATCCACACCATGGTCGGCTTGGTTGCGGCAGGACTCGGAGTCACGTTGGTACCGGCGTCGGTGGCTAGCTTACACCGGGAGGGCGTCGCATATTGCCGGCTGGCCGATGCGACCGCCCCTGTCGAGACGGCGGCTGCTTACCTTGAAACGTCGGACTCGCCCATTCTGGCGAATTTCCTCAAGATCATGCGCAAGACAGCGCACGGACTTACAAAAGGATCACACGCCGCCGTTTGAGAGCGGTGCTGCTACTTCGCCGAACCGCAGGAGCCGCAACCACACGCAGCGGCTGTGTCCAGCGCGCGCAGCGGTTCCTGGCTTTCGAACGGAATGGAGTACGTCTTTTCGATCTTCTCGCGGTAGCACGGACCGGAGTTGTAAGTGCAGAACGGGTAGATCTTGCCATCCGGCGCAGCGTAGTGGATCAGGCAGCGCTTCACTCGCTCGACGTCGTAGTTGTAGGAATCCATGAAGTGCATCCCGGCAACCATGAGCGTCTTGTAAGTGAAGCCTTCCTTCTCGCTCGAGCCGCGGCCGTAGCGCTTGTCGGTCATGCCCTGCAATGTCTGCAGGAACTTCGTGAAGGTGAGGCCCTGGGGGGCGCGATCTTCGTGGAAGTGCTTGCGCAGCGAGTTCCACGCCTGCATCTTGGTGTAGAACTTGAACGTCGCCGTGCCCGCCTTGCGCGCCAGCAGGTCCATGTCCTTCAGCATGCTGCCCACGTCGATGAATCGCGTAACCGGGATGCCGTGCTTATTCCGGTCGACGAAGAAGTAGGTTCCGATCGCGCAGTGCGGATGGGACGTCAGCGTGGTCGTCTCCGACCCGCGCAGGGCGCTGATCAACTTCGAGAACGGCGTCACGCAACTCAGCGGGAACCAATCCTCGTAAGTATCGGTCATGCCGGTCTGCTCGCTGATGTCCTTGGCCAGGTCGGTCAGCGTGTAGCGCTTCTCTTCCAATTCGTGCCGCGCGATGCGGCCCGTGAATGCCACGGGCTGGTAGCTGATGCCGCTCAGGACCTCGATGTTGTCGAGCGCGAGCCGCAGGATGTCGCCCACTTGGTGGTCGTTCAATCCCTTCACCACCGTGGGAACGAAGACGATCTTCAGGTCGGCCTTCTTGCAGTTTTCGATGACTTTCAGTTTCTTTTCCCACAGCGCTTCGCCGCGTGTGCGCATGTAAACGTCATCGCTCACGCCGTCAAGCTGCAGGTACAGGGTGTGCAGGCCGGCTTCCTTGCATTGCTGGGCGAACTCGAGGTTCGTCAGGCGGATGCCGTTGGTGGCGATCTGCACGTGCGAGAAGCCTACTTCCTTGGCAAAGCGCACCGCATCGAGGAAGTGCGGGTAGATGGTCGGCTCGCCGCCGGAGAACTGAATGATGCGGCCCGCTACCGGTTGCTGCGCTCGCAGGTTCAACATCATCTGCTTGACCTGCTCCAAGCTCGGCTCGTAGAGATAGCCGGAGGCGTTGGCGTTGGCAAAGCAGATCGGGCAAGTGAGGTTGCAGCGGTTGGTGAGGTCCAGGTTGGCCAGCGCGGAGTGGCTGGTGTGCATCGAGCACAAGCCGCAATCGGTGGGACACTCCTTGGCGTCCGTGACTGTGGGATTGGTCAGCCCGCGGTTATCGCCGAAATTCCAATCTTCCATCTTGAGGTAGAGTTTGACGTCGCTCCAGATGGTGTCCTTGAACTCGCCGTGCTCGGGGCAGGTCTTCTCCATCACGACCTTGCCATTCTCCTCGAACTCGACCGCTTCGATGATCTTCAGGCATTCCGGGCAAAGCGACTGTGTGATCTTCGGCAACCCCTTGATAAGAGGCTTGATAGCCGCGCCGGTATAGGTTGTGGCGGGTTGAATAATCTCGAACGGCTTGCCCTTGGATCGGGCGGCGGCAAATGTTTGGGTGCTCACGGTAGCGAACTCCTCCTCTTATCTCGAACTACCCCGGCAATCTATACCCAGAAAACAGCCAGCCCTTGTTGTAGCCAGTATAGTCAACGACTTCCGGTGGGACTACGGCATTTCGCTGAACGGTACCATTTAGTAGGCGTATGGGGAATTTCCAGGGGTGAACGGGAGCGAAGATCTGGTGTTTACCCTTTTGCCGACAACGAGTTACACGGAAGGAACCCGGCTGTAGATCTGTCTTGCCATGCTGGCGATTGCGGCCGGGACCAAGTGCTCCCACCTGCCGCCTCGAATAATGCGCTCACGCACCTTAGTGGAAGAAATCCCATCGCAACTGGCGTCGAGCGGCAGGACGTGAATCCGCTGGCGCAACTCGAGAGGCGGTTTATAAGCGCCTTGCCGCGGGAAGACCACCAACTCGAATTCGTTCAGCATCTCGGCGAAGGCGCCGGGCCGGCCATAGTCCCAGTTCGCGGCGCGCTCGGCGGCGTCCTTTCCGCACAGGATCAATAAACGGGCCCGGGGGCCGTACGCCTCACGGCATTCGCGCGCGATGTCGACGAACAACCCGCGTTCGGTGGAAGCGATCGAATAGGGGAGGTTGCCAAGCAACGCGGCGGCGGCAGTCTCCAGCATTTTCACTCGATCGTCGAAGGTGGCGCCCTCGTAACGCTTGTGGGGAAGCGAGCGCGGGAGCACGAACAGGGCTTCGTCGATGCGCGGGGCCGCCGCGCGGATCAGCGCGAAATGCGCTCGTGTGGGCGGGTTGAAAGTTCCGGGCAGGATCGCCAGGGTGGCGGTTGGAACCTGGGCGCGCCGGAAAAATTCCATGGCTACATAGTATATTGCCTCATACGGGCTTCCTCTTCCAGAAAAAAGATGGCCTTAGGGGAGGAAACCCGAGGCTGCGGTAGAGTGGAGGAAAGGGAAGACAATGTTCACGTGGATCTGCCCCAAATGCGGCCGTGAAGTGCCGCCGTCGTACTCTGAATGTCCCAACTGCGCCGGTGCCAGCGAGAGTTCGGCTTCCCCTGCCGCACCCGCTGCTGCTCCCACGCCTGTCGCCGCCGCGCCGGCGGCTGCCGCGCCCCCGGTCGTCAGGTCGTTTCGCGTGCCGAACTGGGCGCTCACGCTGCTGGTGGCCCTGGTGCTGGTGAGCCTGGGCATGTCGGTCTACCTGTTAACGCATGGCTCAAAGCCGGCTGCGGCACCGTCCGAGCAGCCCGCCGCGGTGCCGATCGCCAAGCGCCACCCGCTGGGGAAGTATATCGAGGTGACCGGCATCCGCATCACGGAAGACGCCTCACAGAAGGCTCAAGTCACATTCCTGGTGGTGAACCACTCGGGCGCCGACATCGCCAATCTCGGGGGCACGCTCACGTTAAAGCCCAGAGGCGCCAGGCCCGACCAGACGCCGCTGGCAAGCTTCGAGTTCAAACTGCCTTCGCTGGGACCTTACGAGTCCAAGGAACTCAAGGACACGGTTCGCTCTTCCATGCGCGCCTACGAACTGCCGGACTGGCAGTTCCTGGACGCCGACCTGGAACTCACGTCGCCCAAAGTCGATTAATGGCCGTTTACCGAGCGTGAACCGCTACCTGGCGGCAGTCCGGGCCCGGGGGCGGAATAATGCCCATCTGCTGAAGATTCGCGCGGGCGTCGGACTGGCACGGATCGACGCTGAGCGCCCGTTCGAAGTCCTGCCTCGCAGCATCGTTCTGACCCAGGGCCATCAGCGCCACGCCGCGGTTATTGATGGCGCGCGCGCTGGCGGGTTCGAGCGCCAGGGCGCGACCGAATTCACCGAGAGCCTCCGCGGGACGGCCTGCAGCGAGCAGCGCGCGGCCGAGTTCCGCGGCCACGTTGGCGTTGTCGGGCGCCAGGCGCTTCGCTTCGTTGAGCAATTCGATGGCGCGCGGCGGCGCGACCGCACGTGCGAGTTGGATCTTAGGCCGGATCTTCGCGGGCGCCCTCCGGACAGCTTCTTCCCATAGGGATTCTTCCGACATCCACACCATGCTGCGCTCGAAACTCAGCAAGGCCAGGACGGCGGCGAAGCCGGCCACCACGCGCCGGTCCAACCGCGCGGCGAGCAAGCCCACGGCCGCCGAGAAGGCCATCATCGGAAGGTACATGCGCCGGTCGGCGGCAAGATCCTGTGCCGGGAAGATGGACGAACTCGGCGCCAGCAGGATGAATCCCGCCAGAATCCAGAACGCGTACGGGCTGCCGCGGAGCCGGAAGGCGAGCGCGATGAGCGCGGCCGCAAGCAGCGCCCATGCCGCCAGCGATATGGCAGCGGAAGGGATCGCGATATCCGGATCCACTGTGAATCCGGCAGGTATCGCCAGCAGCCGCAGATAGCGCAGAATCACCGGGCCCTGCGCGGAAAGATAATCGAGCACGCTGACGCCCGCCTGCGCCCCTGCGGGCGCATCCGGGTGCGCGCGCAATACGGCGAACACGCGCATGCCGGAAGCGAGCGAGAGGGCCAGCATCGCGGCGATGGGCCATCGTTCGCGCCCGTTGCGGCGTTCGACCACGTGCATCAGCAGGAGCACCAGCGGAAACGCGACACACTCCTCCTTGGCCATCAGAGCCAACGCGAACCACTCGGCCGCCAGCCAGCGCTTCTCCCGCAGCCAGGCATCGAACGAAGCCAGGCATAGAAGCGTTGCCAGCAGTGTGGCGCGGGCGAAGACGTAAAGCACGGGCTCGGCCTGGATCGGATGCAGCGCGAACAACGCCGCCGCCACCAGCACCGCGGTATCCGGCAGACGCCTGCGCATAACGCGCACCAGCATCAGCACCGCAGCTAGGTGCAGCAGCAGGTTCACGAGGTGGTAGCCGGCCGGATTGGCGCCGCCCAACTGATAGTTCAGCCAGAAGGTGAAGTAAGTCAGCGGGCGAGTCTGCAACGGCTGCCAGACCTGCCACCAGCCGCTCGAAGACGTAAGAACCGGATCGGAAAGGATGGCGTAATCATCAAAGTGGAAGGAAGACGCCAGACATGCGCCAAATGCCGCCACCGCGGCCGCAACGACGATGTATTTCGCGCGCAATGCTACCATGTTAGTCGACTGGGCACCTTTCGCTGGAAATCAACATGTCCGAACAGAGCGAACCGAAGCGGCAATTTGTCAATTTCCTGGGCTACAAGCTGAACCCGGCCTGGCGCCACCTTTCCGAAGAGCAGAAGAAAGCCGGACGCGACGAACTGGCGGCGGTCATCGCGCGATGGCAGATCCAAGACCGCATGATGATCCTGCCGTATTCGACGGTAGGCATCCGCGCCGACGTGGACATCATCCTGTGGCGCATCTGCTACGCGCTCGAAGACCTGGAGCAGATGGTGATTGAGATCAATCGGACCGCCATGGGCAAGTATCTCGAGGCCAGGTACTCGTTCCTCTCTATGACCAGGCGCTCGACCTACCTGATCGGCCACGAGCACGAAGGCCAAACCGATTCGCGCGGCACGCTGGTTCCCGGACGCTTCAAATACATCTTCATCTACCCATTCGTGAAGACCCGCGAATGGTACCTGCTCAACCAGCCTACCCGCCAGGGTATGATGAACGAGCACATCGTGGTGGGGCACAAGTACCCGCGCGTGAAGCTCAATACCACTTACTCGTTCGGCCTTGACGACCAGGATTTCGTGGTGGCGTTCGAGAGCGACCACCCCGAGGATTTCGTCGACCTGGTGATGGAGTTGCGCGAGACCGACGCGAGCAAGTACAC
>JAJFUV010000332.1 GCA_021372245.1 Terriglobales bacterium | reverse complement strand
AGCTTGGAACTCGAAGCTGGATTGGATACACTCTGTCATAGCAAAAGCCGCTTTCTTGCTGACGCTAACTGCTGTGTGGAAACTCAGTTATGCCAGAAGAAGCGGCTTTTTGCTAGTCCCCGTGTGAGAAATGCGGGCTAGGCAGATTGGCTGAGGAAAACATCCATCAGCAGCGCAACAAGCATCTGCAGCCGCCAACATGCCGGAGCACTCGATAGAGGAGATCCAGGGGCGGACACCGGCGGCGGATTTGCCTGCGATCCTGGCACTCGCAGCGGACATTGACAATAACTGGTTCGAGCGACGCAGTGCCCGGTTTTCGAGTCACTGGCAGCGCTTCCGGATTTTGGGGCAGGCGGATGACAGCGATCGTCCTCGGGTTCTCGGAAAGAAATCCCCAGCCATCGGTTGGAAGGAAGTGCCGAAGGTTAGGTGGATCTCCGACAGCGACACAGAGCTGCTTTCTTCGCATCGGAGCCGGGATTGGTTTGCTACGGGAGATACGTATTTATGGAGCCTCTATAATTGCTGCTTCCCCCATCTGGCCCTAGCCGCATGTCGGGCGATTTCGCTACGGCGTTCCTTGCTGAGCTTGGCCGCCCGGGCTTTGCCTCCAACTTCTCCTGCCTTTTGAGCGATTTGGCTCAGCTCTTCTGAACTCAAAGCGACGGCCCTAGCTCGGCCTCCTTGACGCGAAACTTCCCGCCTCTGCTCGGGCGACATCTTTATCATCCTGAGTTTTGCTAAGGCGACCGCCGCGGGATTCTTTCGCATAGCCATTGCAAACAGTATAGGCAGAAACAAAGAAACTCAATAAAATGATGCTTGTCATGCTATCGATGCTATGATATGCTAGTAGACGAGGTAGGCTGCACTATCGATGTCAACCGCCAACAAGAAAGGAGACCGCCACTATGAGTGAGGTTCTGCGTTTTAGCACTAACTTGCCCGTCGAGGTCGCGCTACGGCGCGATTCCGGTCGACGGGTCGAGGGTCACTACGGCGACCAGATGATGTACACCCTGGACGATGAGCGGGTCATGTACGTCCCTCTCCTCGTCTCCGACCGCATCCGGGAACTCGATATCCGCCGCGGTGAGCCTTTCGAAATCTGCAAGGCGGAAGTCAAGAGCGGTAACCGCCGGTGGATTGAGTGGCAGGTCCGCCGATTACAGGAACCGCAGCAACCGTCCTCGTCGGCTAACGCGCCGGCTGCTGCGGCCCCAGCCCTGACCGAGGCTCAGAACCACCGCCATGCTGCCACGTCCGGCCCTTCCAACGGATCCAGTGGGACCCGGTTCGAAGCGGCCGCCACCGGCATCCTGCTGCCCGTCCCCGTTGCCGGACCGGGCGTGGCTGCCATGGAGATGGCTCTCCAAGCCGCCGCCGAAATCGCCGGCCGGGTGGAGAACCGCGCCGCCTTGTGCCGCTACCCGCTCCACTTCTCCAGCGAGGATGTCCGCGCCATCGGCTTGACCATGTTCATTCAGGCCACCCGCGACGGAGGTGGACGATGGGAGAGCTAGATGAGGTCCTGAGCAGTACCGTCTGTCGACTCAACCCCCAGTTCTTCGATCGCCTCCATTCCGAAGAACTGTTCCAGATTCGGCACAACCTGGACGCCGTCCTGGAGCAATGCGAACCTCATAGGAGCCCATTTGACGTCGCTCCGAAACTCATAGCTCCCGGGATCACGGACTTGGTTCCGGTGGGCAATCGAGCACTGCGGAAGAACGTGATCGCGACCGAAGCGGAAGTGGTACTGTCCCCCAGCCAAGTGCGCACCTTTCTGGGGTGCTCGGCCAAGTGGTGGTTCAAATATGGGCTGCACCTGCCTGAGCCCAAAACCGCCTCGCTGGCTCTCGGCCTCGCGATTCACAGTGCCTTGGAGGTGAACTTCCGCGAGAAACTGCAAACCGGCAAGGATCTCGAAACCGCCGGGATGGTCATGATTTTCCGGGACGCCTGGCGCGAACAGGTGGGAGAGACCGAATTCCGCGAAGATGAGGATCCCGCCGAACTGGGCCAGGTGGGCGAGCAGCTGATCGTGAAGTACATGCAGGAAGCCGCCCCCACCATCGAGCCCGCGGCCGTGGAATTACCGGTTGAAGGCTGTGTGGCAGGAGTTCCAGTCCGTGGGCGGATCGACCTGATGGATGTCACGGGCCGGGTGACGGACGTCAAGACGGCGGCCCGCCGCCCCTCCTGTGTGTCACCAGACTATGCCTTTCAACTGGCGACGTATCGGCAACTCACACGGGGCGCTTCCGGGGAGGCAAGATTAGACACCCTGGTGCGCACCAAGACCGTCCAACTCGTGCGGCACGACTACACCGTCAGTGACCAGGACCTGCTGGCGACCCAGGTGATCTATCCGCTAGTCCGGGAGGGCATGCAGAACGGCCTGTACTTTCCCAACCGCCAGTCGATGTTGTGCAGCCGCCGCCACTGCGCCTACTGGCGGCAGTGCGAGAAGGAGTTTGGCGGCACACTGGCGGAGTCCTAAAGTCAGGAGCAAATCCGTGCCCCCGGCCTGCGCCTCCGCTTGGTCCTCTCGGCACGGCCTTGTCCCAGCGAGGTTCTCATGATGAAACGTCGAACTCCTCTGCGCAGCCGATCCCGCCTCCGGCGATGGCGCAGCGAAGGCCGGCAGGGTCCCCTGCGCAACGCGGCTTATCTGGCCTGGGTGCGAAGCCTGCGCTGCGTAGTGTGCCAAGCCTCTTCCGGGAGATCGCACCAGGTTGAAGCGGCCCACACCAACGTGCTGGGCCCCAAGGCCATGGGACGGAAGACCTCCGATTTCTCGGCCATCCCGTTATGCTTCTGGCACCATCAGGGCAATCCCGACTCCTACCATCGGCTGGGAGAGAAAGCCTTCGCCGCCCGCCACGGGCTCGACCTCACGGTCGTGGTCCATACACTCAACGAGCTGTATCACAACATCATTGCGCGGAGTTCTACCGCAGCGAGCCACTTGAGGCTGATCTGAGTCGCAAGCCAAATCGCCGATGCTCAACGACCGAACTCTGATCCGCGACCTGGCCGGGCTGATCACTTCAGCCGACTATTTTGGGCGGGACAGCACGGATCGGCTCTTGCATTACCGGAACGGTGTATACACGGTCGATGCCGAGCTCTTCCTCCGGCAGCGGGTGAAGCACCTGTTATTGCAGTTCGGCAAGGCCGAGCGCTGGTCCCGAAGATGGGCCGAGGAGGTGATGGAGTTCATTCTCCTCGATGCCCCGGAACTCCCCGCCACGCCGTCGCTCGATTGGCTCAACATCGAGAACGGCATGCTGCATCTCTGGACCGGCCAACTGCAGCCTCACTCCCCCCAATTTCTTTCGACGACACGCATTCCTATCCGCTGGGATCCCTTGGCACGCTGTCCTCACATTGATGACTTCCTGGCCGAGGTCTTCCCCCCGGACTGCCTGCCCTTGGCTTGGCAGATCCTGGGTGATCTCCTCTCCCCCGATCGTTCCATTCAGAAGGCCATCTGTCTGATCGGGGAGGGCGGAAACGGCAAGGGCGTCTTCTCCCAACTGGCCACCAATTTCGTCGGGTCTGCCAATGTCTCCCACTTGAGCCTGCACCGGTTGGAGACCGACCGTTTCTCGACCGCCAGACTCTACGGCAAGCTGGCCAACATCTGTCCGGACCTGCCTGCGGAGCGTCTGGCCGACAGCGCGGTGTTCAAGTCGCTCACCGGGTGTGACCGGATCACGGCGGAGCGCAAATACCACGACTCGTTCGAATTCGTACCCTTTGCCCGCTTGCTCTTTTCCTCCAACCAGTTTCCGGCCAGCCGGGACGCCTCCACCTCGTACCTTGATCGGTGGATCATCGTCCCGTTCGAGAACCGTTTTCGAGGTAGTAGGCGGGAGGTGGCGCGCCGCATCCTGGATGCCCGTTTGTCCCAACCGCAGGAGCTGAGCGGAGCCTTGAACCTGGCGCTGCCTGCCTTGCGCCGGATCCGACGGCAAGGCTGCTTCGCCGAGACTCGAACCACCTTGGAGGCGTGGCGCAGTTTCCAATACGGCGTTAACTCCTTCGCGCTCTGGCTGAACTCGGAGACCGTCTCTGAGCCAACCGGGCTGGTCTCGCAGGAACACCTCTACTCCGCCTATGCGCAGGCCTGTCTGGATGCCAATCGTGCGCCGGTCACCAAGCAGATGTTCGGAAGGAAGCTAAAACAGTTGAAACCCGCCTTGCAAGAAGTCCAGCGTGTACTCGATGGAAGGAAGCAGTGGGCGTATTTGGGGATCAGGCTACGGAACGCAGGATCAACAGCAAGATGAGTCCTCGCGGGGACACTATGATTTCACAATGGTAGACGTTCTCCACGGCGCCGTGATTACGGTGCCGCGAAATCGGGTGATACGAGTTCCTGCAGGCGATCCGTGAGGTCCTCCGACAAACACACGCTCTGTCTGAAGCTGCCTTGCTCTGTGGAGTGAACCTTCTCCACTACTGCGTGACTCGCATGAGTGACTCCCCAAGGACGTGTGGGTTGAAAGTAGATTGGAGAGGGGTTTAACCCGTATGAGGCTGGGAGAACGCAGTATCCGCGATCACCGCAAGTTCGCTTTTGGTGTTGGTCTCGCTGCTGTAGCTCGCAAGCATCCTGTTCATGAATGACAGACTGGATTATCTTGAAGGGGTGCAACGGCTGCCAATTTGAACGGTCTTCGCTGGCTTTGTCCACGGGCGACCGAGTTAGTGATCAAGTTTCAACGACTTTGGTAGTCTGACGTTAGCCTCCGCCGCACCAGCGCTGTGACGATGAGCCCTGCTCCCACCAATGCGGCGGTGAGTGTTCCGTCTCGGACGGGAGAAGACAAACGGCTCCTCTCGGCAATCAGGAACCCTTATGGGGTCATGCACAAGGTGCCGTGACGGTGGAACCCGCGCTAGCCTCGCCCTTTACGGTTGCCGAGTCCAGGTTCTCGATTCAGTTCTTTGTGGCCGCGTTCGATCATCCAACGATGTTTCCCCAACCCGGATAAGATCCGCGCGCTTCGGCAAAGGGCGTTCGGGTGATGAACTGCCGCCGGAGTTGGCCGATGTGGAGAGTCGGCTGCAGAAGATTCGCGAGGCCAAGCGGATGTTGGAGCAGGAGGCGGCCGAAGAGCTGGCAGCGGCCCAGCGCGACTATCCCCATGCCGGGCCCCCGGGTCGTCCGCGCAAGGACAAGCCGCGGCCGGCACTGAGCCAGGTCGCGCGCGACAAGCGCCAGAACCGGTTGCGGCGTGCCTGGGAGAACGCGCAGGAGCCGGGTCGACAGTACAACTTCACCGACCCGGATTCGCGCGTGATGCGCGACAACGGCCTGGGCTGCTTCGTACAGGGCTACAACGCGCAGGCCGCCGTAGACGGACACGCGCAGGTGATTGTGGCCGCTGATGTAACACAGGAGGTGGTGGACCGGGCGCAGTTGCTGCCGATGTGCGAGTGCATGCGCGAGACGCTCGGGCGACTACCCGAGGCAATCACGGCCGATGCTGGCTACTGGCATACGGTCAGCCTGGAGAGCCCGGCGCTGGGTGGCTGCGACGTGATCGTTTCGCCGGATGCGATGCACCGATGGAAGACGCCCAAGCCGGTGCAGGCATCACCGGCCGTGGAGCGGATGCGCGAGCGGCTGAAGGCCGGACCGGCGGGAGATCGTGGAGCCGGTGTTCGGCCAGATCAAAGAGGCGCGTGGGCGGCGGCGCTTTTGCTTGCGCGGGCTGAACAAGGTGAAGTCGGAGTGGAAGCTGATCTGCCTGTCGCACAACCTGTTGAAGCTGTCCCGGGCAGGCTGGACACCGCAGCCGTGCTGAGCGGCCGCGGCGCAAAGCGTGCGAGAGTTGTACCCCTAGGGGGATCGATATGCCGATAGCAATAGGCAACCCGACCGGCCGGCGGATCCTGGCTTCAAACTCCGAGCAGACGCCAGCAAACTTGCGTGGCCGGAGTTTCACTCCGACAGGCTTGGAGACTGTCTCGAAAGGAGCGAAACGACCGAAGTGGACGGTCTCTGTCCCTTTCTTCAACTTAGAACCGCTTCCGTGCGCCTGTCCCTCGCCTCGACAACCCGCTTCAGCAGCTCCGCGCTGGGGCTGTAATCAAGCACAATTTCCTTGAGCGCCACCAACAGCCGCCCCACGTCCCGCGTCTCGCAGATCTCCCTGAGCCGGTCCAGTGTATCCCCCAGGTCCTCTTCCGGCAGCGCGTTCCCCACGAAAATGCGTATCTTCTCGTGCATCGTGGGCACCGTGTCCTCGATCAGCGAGCTCAGCTCTTCGTAAAGTTTTTCGCCCGGCCGGGTCCCCGTGAATTCAATCTTGATATCCGCATCCGGCTTCAGTCCCGACAGCAGGATCAGGTTCCTCGCCAGATCCACGATCTTCACCGGCGCGCCCATGTCCAGTACGCAGATCTGCCCGCTCTCTCCGATGGCAGACGCCTGGAGGACCAGTTGGCACGCCTCAGGGATGGTCATAA
>JAJFUV010000312.1 GCA_021372245.1 Terriglobales bacterium | reverse complement strand
CAGCATGCTGAAGCACTCGTAGTCGAGCGCCGCTTGGTTGCGCACGGTGCCGAAGTCGCCCCAACTGCGATGGAACGCCCCCGTCATGCCCTGCGCCTCCAGCCCGAAATTGCGCAGGTAGCGCGAAGCGATCTGGAAGTGCGAGTAGCCCCAGCCGCCGCCGGGCAGCGATTCGATTTCGATGTGCGTGTAGTCTTCGGCGACGCGCCGTAGGAAATCGGGAGGCCGCCGCACGCCGAACGGACCATTGGTGAAGATGCCCGCCTTGGGTTTGCGCGCGCGCACCGTCTGGGCGAAGCGCCGGATGCAGCGCTCGGTCACCATCTCCGCATGTCTGCGCCGGTCTTCCGGCTTCGCGGAGTCCAGGCCCAGCTTCTCCCGCTCTTGCATGCACGATGGGCCAAGACAGCCGAAGCCAGGATACCCGAAGTTGTCATAAAAGATCCCGTCCGCTTCATAGTTGCGGAGGATTTCGTCGGCCTGCGCAACCACGTAGTCGAGATACGGCGTATTCATGCAGATGCGTCCGAGGTCCGCTTTCAGCGGGCCAGTGAAGCCACGCAGGCCGGACGGCTTGCCCTCTTCGTCGCAGACGCGCCACTCGGCGTGCTCGCGCCAGATGCGCTGGTCGTACATGGTGCTGATGTAGACCGGCACGCGGATGCCCTGGCGGTGGCACGCCTCGATCATCTCCCCCACCAGATCGATCTTCAGCGTGGGATGCCGCACGCCCACTTTCGTGGGGTAGTACGACATGCCGTGGTGGCACTTGCCGAAGATGGTGATCGAGTTGACCGCGGCCTCTTTCAGGACGCGCGCGAACTCCTCGGCACGGAACGCTTCACCCACTCCAGTGACCGCGGGAGAAGTGTGGAAGTCCAGGTGGATGTGCCGGAACGTCAACACACCAGGCGGAGTGGAAGCCGCGGGCGCGAGATCCGCAAATCCGAGAACACCCAACCCGCCGGCCACCCTCAGCAGTTCGCGGCGCGATAAATGTGGCATAAGAGACTCCTTTACCCTGCAAATCCCATCACCGTGTAATACGCCAGATTCGCCTGGCGCACGTCGGCGCGCCCCATCTGGCAAACCACACCCACGGTGCTTTCGATCTTCAGCGCGTACTGGCCGAAGGGAATCTGGTAGGTCCCCACCGGCTTGTCGATCCGGATGCAGCGCACCCTCCGCGCGGCCACCATCTGGGGCGGTGGCGTGACAGGATCGCGGTCCTCGAAATACACGGTCAACGTTACTTCGGCGTCCTGGTCATTGGGGTTCAGGATGATGAGGGACTCGTGGCCCGGCATCGCTCCCTCGCCCGCCGGCGGCAGGTCACCGTCCGGGAAAAACCACACGCGGCGTCCGAATTCCGTTTCCATCTCCGCCTCACAGTTCCACGAGCTTCATGTGCCGGCCCGAGAACTTCTCCACGCCGTCGGCGGTCACCCGCACTCCGTCCTCCCAGCGCAGGCCGAAGTCCTCGTCATAGAAGAAGGTGTCCACCTGGAAGGTCATGTTCTCGGCAAGGTCGTAAGCGGAGGTCGATTCCATCCAGGGCCGTTCCACCTCCATCATCCCGATGCCGTGGCACGGCCCGTAGAGCATGTACTGGCCGAAACCGCGCTGCTTCACCCACGCCTCATAGTCCTTCACCACGCCCGCGGCGGACCTGCCGGCGCGCATCAACTCCATCGTCTTGACGTGCGCCTCCAGACCGAACTCCACCAACCGCTTCTTGCGCTCCGGCAGCGGCCCGATGGAGAACGGCACCCCGACGCTCGACGAATACCCGCCGACGCGCGCGCCGATGTTCAACTGGATCACTTCATTTGGCACGATTTTGTTGTGCGTGGGACGCGAGATGGCGTTCTTCGTGGCGAAGCCGCAGAAGCAGTACAGGGCATGGCCTTCGTACTCACCGCCGTGCTGGTAGATTTCGCGCTGAGCGATGCCGATCACCTGCAGCTCCGTCATGCCCGGCTTGATCTCGCCCAGGATGGCGTCGATGGCCTTCTCGCTGATGCGGAACGCCTCCCGCATGCACGCAATCTCGTTCTGGCTCTTGACCGCCCGCAAGCTGGTCAGCGTGTCATCCGCCTTCACGAGTTCGGTGCCGGGCAGTTCCGCCACCAGGCGCGTGTAGACGGGCAGTGTCATCACCGAGTAGCCGACCAGGCCGAGCTTGCGCAGCGGGTGTCCGGGCATCGCGCGCTGCACAACATCCTTGTATGAAGCCACAGCGATGCCGGGATATTCGGGGTCGGCCGATTCGCGGTACTCCACCATCTTCTCGATGGCGGGAATCTTGCTGCGGCCCTGCGCGTAAGCTTCGCTCTCCGGGCCGATCAGCAACACCGGCGTTCCCTCGGCCGGCACGAACACACCGCCCGCCTCGAACGTGGGCCAGTACTCGGTCAGGTAGCGCACGTTGGCGAAATCCGATTCGTTGCCGTGCACCAGCGCCGCATCGAGCCCCGCCGCGCGGATGTTCTCCTGAAACTTCGCGATCCTGAGTTGATACTCGCTATCCGGAATAGTGATCATTTCATCTCCTCCGCAATCTGCCGCGCCTGGTAGAATTTTGCTCCCCGCTCGGCGAGCGCCGTCAGCAGGATGTCAAACTGCTTCAGTGCCTCCGGCCCGCAATTCTTCACGATGAATGGATCGGGACGCACCGAGGCCTCGCCGAAGTGAATTTCGCCCTCCGGCATCGGGTGGAATTCCCACGGGTGGAAGTAAAAGCACAGGAAGGGTTCCACGCCGCGGCTTTCGCAGTACTTCGTGTAGCCGTCGATGTGCTTCAGCAGCGCCCCGGCGCCGTCGGTGCGGAACAACGGCCACTGGTCCATGTCCCGCCCGTAGGGATCTTTCGACTCCATGGAGAGGTCGGCGAAAATCGGCAACTCGATCAGTTGTAGGCCGCCCTCCTTGGTCCAGTCGTCCGCGCTTGGATGGTAGGGCGTCAGCCGTTCGCGATAGAAGTACATGGGGTAGGTCGCGTCGGCGACGTAACCCAGTGCTTCCAGCGCATTCACGACCGCCGTGGAACCGAACAGGCGCGGCGCGCGGAACGACACCGGCCGGACTCCGGCGGCATCTTCCACCACCTCGGTCGCCACCTTCAGCCGGTTCGCCACCTCGCTTGGCAATAAGGGGTAGAGGTTCGGAATCTCAAACAGCGCGTCGCCCACCGTCTCGTGGTAGAGGCTGTGGCAGCCCACCTCGTGTCCGGCGTCCCGCACCAGCCGCGCGATCTCCGGATGCTTCTTCACGGCATCGCCGGTAAAGAAAAACGTGCCGGTGATCTTGTGCCGGTCGAACATCTCAAGTAGCAGAGGCGTGGCATTCACCAGCCCTTCATAGAATGGCGTGAAACTGCCGACGTCGGTCTCGCAATCCATGCCGAGTACAACCCGTGTCATGATTAGTCCTCGCTTTCCCTACTTCAATCCGTTCCGCTTACGATAGGCCGGAATTTCGCGGTCCAGCACTCCGCGAAGCTGCAGCACTTTCTCGGCAAGCACTTCGGGCGTGTAGAAGTAATCCTGCTCCCACTCGTAGCCCAAACGCGAATCTCGCAACTGCGTTTCGCGCGAAGCCTCCGTGCGCGCAATCTCTTCCTTCAGAATCACGGCCATGCGGTCCACCGTGGACGAACGTTCCGCCGGCGTCACCGCCTTGGCCAGCTTCAGCCGCAGATCCTCGAATTCGAGAATCGCCTGGTCACTGCGCATCATGCGCTGCAGTTGCTCCGCCAGAAGAACTTCCCGGAAAGCCGTGCGGCGCTTGGACGCCGGAGCTCCCATCGCCGCCCGGCGATAGCTCTCGAGTCCCTTTTCCATCTCGTCGGCCGCCGCGAGCAGGTACTTGTTGAACACCGGCAGGCTGAACGGGCTTGCGTAACGTACGGCGGCGTTGGTCTTGTTAGTGAAATCGGGCACCAGGATAACGCGGTCCGGCGCGTAGGGCCAGAACTTGCTCACCGGCACCCCGCCCGCCTGGATGCCCGGGATGGCCCAACTGTGGTCCACCACGATGGCGCGCACCTTGGGCTTCTCGAAAAAGAACGGCGAGCCGACGGAGTTGGTGGTGCCCATGTTGGGGCCGGTGTCCGGCAACAGGCGGATAGCCTTGCTGAAGTGGTCCCACGAATCGAGGGCCAGGTTTTCACTGCCCGAGCCGAACTCGCGCTTCGCGATGGATTTCAGCAGGTCGTCAAGAGGCGGAGCGTCCGACCAGCTGTACCAGTTGCGCAGTTCCGCTACCCAGTTGGGCTTGAAACCGTAGCTCCAGGTCTCCATGGTGCCGTCGATCTTGTGCTTTTCGAGCTGCTCGTAGCGCGCGTGCCACTGATAGGGAAACGGCAGGTATGGGAAGGTGCCGAATTGCCAGCTCGCGAAGGTGTCGGCTTTGGCAAAGACTTTCGTGCCGCGTTGGCGGGCGCGTTCGATCTGCGCCGCGGAGACTTCAGCCGGCCCCACCTCGTTGATGGCGTAATCCTTGAGATAGCCTTCCTCGCCGTCGCGCACAAAGCTCTTGCCGTTTTCCCAGGTGACCAGCGGGATCACGTCCTGGGCGTAGCGGTCGATCACGTAGCGCTTGGTGTCAACCGAGCGCCTCCGGAAGTCGATGTTGTAGTCCCAGGCCAGCACCTCGATGGCCGGATTGATCTTGTGCATCTCCTCGGCAGCGATGGCCACCCCGTGGGTCCAGGCGTCGATCCATTTACGAATGTCGTCCCGGTTCCACGAGGGCCAGCGCTCGTAGTCAAAACCCTCGATGAGCAGCACGTAGCCGCGAATCTCCGGGAACATGGTCACGTTGTCGCGCACCAGTTTGCGCAGCACGGCCTCGTTTTCGGGCGTTCCGTCCAGGTGGTGCATGATGGGCGCGTAAACGTCCAGGCCGTAACGAGCCGCGCGGTCGATCAGGTCGCGCATGCGCTTCGGATCCTGCCGCCGGATCATGTAGTTGTACGGCCATCCGGCCATGACACCGTTCGGGTTCGCATACACCGAGGCGTAGATGGCGTCGAATCCGTAATGGGAAATGAGGGATAGGTACGCATCCGGCCACTCCATCCAGCCTAGGCCGGAGAGAGTCATCCGCGCTCCGTACAGACTGTGGCGGACTGTATTCAACGCCTTCGGAAGGAAGGGCGCTTCGCGCAGATTCATGCGGGCTTCCAGGTTATACAAACCATACATGGCTCCGCGCTCGTCGAAACCGCAGACCGCGATTCCGTCTGGGGCGCCGATGAGTTGGTAGTCCTTGCGGCCGCTGAGCGCCGCGCCGCAACCGGGCATCTGCTCACGTGTGCCCGCCACGATTGCGTTCTTCATCCGCTGCCAGTCCTCGAGCGACGGCTTCGCCTCCACCGTCACCCGAACGCGCATGGCGCGCTCCAGGTATTCCCGGAAGTCCTCCGCAGCATTCCGCAACGCCGGCCCCGCCTGCGTGGAGACCATAAGGGTCCAACCTTGACCCGGAATCGACATCTCGGATGCCGCCGGTTTCGCGGAGGGGTTCCGCCGCAAAGGTTCCTTCCAGTTCACGATTGCCGGCCGGAAAGCGTGAAGATCCTCAACGGGCAGTGCGGGCAGCGCCCGAGCCGCAAAATCCGAAGCCGATATGCGGGCTTCCGCTGGAAGTGCGGACTGGAGGGATAGGGAGATGATTGCCAGGAGGGCTAACCATCGCAAGAATCGCATACGGAGAGTATACAATGAGTGTACGATTCCGGGTTGAGGCGTTCAACTCCGAATAGGTCGGCTACCTGCCTCGCATTGTGCAGTTCGGAATCAAGGTTGTATTCTAGTGCCTTCCGC
>JAJFUV010000297.1 GCA_021372245.1 Terriglobales bacterium | reverse complement strand
CTTCATCTACTCGCTTCTGTTCACCTCGCTGGTCTCCTTCTTCGCGGTCATGATCATCCCCGATGGCGACCGTCACAATTTCCTGGATAACCTGATCGGCGGCCTCGCGATGCACCTGGACGGTCCTGCGCCGCTGCGCCTCGCTTTTCACGCTTTTGTCGTATTCGTGGGCGCAATCATCCTATCCGGTGCCGTCAATACGGCCATCATCGGTTCGAACGGCGTGCTCAACCGGGTTGCTGAAGACAATGTCCTCCCGCTCTGGTTTCGGCACCCGCATGCGAAATTCGGGACCACGCATCGGATCATCGACATGATCGCGATCCTTCAGCTCGTCACCATCGTGCTGAGCCGCGGCGACGTTTATGCTCTCGGCGAGGCTTACGCGTTCGGCGTCGTCTGGAGTTTCGCGTTCAACGCTACGAGCATTCTGGTTCTGCGTTTCAAGGACCGCCGCCCCCGCGAATGGAAGGTGCCGCTCAATCCCCGTATCAACGGACGGGAATACCCGGTCGGCCTCATCCTGATCGCAGTTTCTTTGTTCACCCTCGCCACAGTGAATGTCCTAACCAAGAAGATCGCCACCGTTTCCGGCCTGGCCTTCACCTTGAGCTTCTTCCTCCTCTTCACCATTTCCGAGAAGCTGAACCGGCGCCGCTTGAACCTCACCGACGCCTCCCGCGAGCAGTTCCGCCTGGACGAATCCGACGACCTTACGGATGCATCGCTCGCGGTGCGGCCCGCCAGTGTGCTGGTGGCCGTCCGCAATCCTCACCACCTCCATCACCTGCAGCGCATCCTCGATAAGACCGACACGCGGAAACTCGATATCGTCGCCGTATCCGTTTCGGAGGAGGACGCCCCCTTCACGACGCGCGAACAGGAACTCTTCACACATGTGGTCGCCATGGCGGAAAAGGCCGGCAAGACGGTGAAGTTGCTGACGGTCCCCGGAAGCGATCCCATCCTCGCCCTGGTTCAGACCGCCGCCCGGCTGAAATCTTCGCGCATCGTCATCGGCACTTCCCCCAAGCTCACCACCGAAGAGCAGGGTCACGATGTCGGCCTGCGCTGGGAAACGCTGCCCCAGCCGCGCCCCGCGCTCTCGCTCGAAATCGCGCCCGAGGACCCGCAGAAGAAGTCCACCTTCCTCAACCTCGGGCCGCACCCGCCCCGGCTTTGGCCCGAGGACATCGATTTGCTCCACCAGCTCTGGCGCGATCTTTCCACTACCGTGCCCGGACACAACCTTCATCACCGCGACGTCCTCAGCGTGGCGCTGACGCGGCTGAAGAAGGAACTGCACGGCCCGGAGAGGGAGGAGATCCTGGGCGAAATACGCCGCACCTCCGGCTCGTAGCACCCGGCACGGTCATTGTACGGGTCTTGTATAATGCCGTCTTGCTGCCGGGTAATCCATGATCGACGCGTCCAACACGAAAGCGCTCCCTGAGAATGCTTACAAGCCCCTCGCCGAGGGCGAGGTGTATTCACCGGTGATTCCCTCCGAAAGCCGGGTGCCGGAGTCCTCCTGGCGAGCCATCCTGTGGGGCACCTTCTTCTGCATCGTCTTCAGCGTGGCCGCAGCCTACTCGGGGCTGAAGGTGGGGCAGGTGATGGAAGCCGCTATTCCCATCTCGATTCTCGCCATCGGCCTAGCTCGCATGTACCGCAGGCGTTCGACGCTGCTCGAGAACGTCATCATCACCGCCATCGGCGGCGCGGCGGGAAGCGTGGTGGCGGGCGCCATCTTCACGCTGCCGGCGCTTTACATCCTCAAGCTCGATCCCCACCCGGTGCAGTCCATCTTCATCTGCGTGGCGGGCGGCTGCCTGGGTGTCCTGTTCCTCATCCCGCTGCGGCGCTACTTCGTCCGAGACATGCACGGGAAGTTTCCTTATCCGGAAGCTACGGCCATTACCGAGGTGCTGATCACGGGCGAGAAGGGCGGTTCGCAGGCCAAGCTGCTGCTTGAAGCGACGGCCATTGCCGGCATCTACGATTTTCTGGTCACCACGTTCCAGGTGTGGAAGGAGTTTGTCGACTTTCAGTTCGTACCCTTCATGCGGCAGGCGGCCGAACGGGCGAAGATCGTGACCAGCTTCGATGCCATCGGGTTCATTCTGGGCCTCGGATATGTGATGGGTCTGCGCAGTTCGATGATCCTGTGCGCGGGCGGCGTGCTCGCGAACTTCGTCTTCGTGCCCCTCATCTGGATGATCGGCAGCCATCTGCCCGACACGGTGGTGTATCCGGCGGCGCTGCCTATCGCCAAGATGACCGCTACGCAGATCTTCCGTGGTTACGTGCGATTCATCGGCGTGGGCGCCATTGCCACGGCGGGCATCTTCGGCATCGTGAAGTCGCTGCGCATCGTGGCGGGGGCGTTTGCCATCGCCGGCCGTACGTTCCGTCATGGCGAGCCTGCGGGAACCGTGCGCACGGACCGGGACATGTCCATGATGACGGTTCTGCTCGGCGTGATCCTGTCAACTCTCGCCATAGCGGTTTTCCTGGGAACTCTCAACGGCGGCTGGGGTGCCATCGGCGTCGGCTTGCTGCTCGCGCTGTTGTTCTCCTTCTTCTTCACGTCGGTGGCTGCCAACGCCATCGCCACCACGGCGCGGAATCCGATCTCCGGCATGACCATGCTCACCATCATTATTTCGAGCGTGGTGCTGCTGAGGTTCGGCTTGTCCGGCGCAACCGGGATGTTCTTCGTGATGGCCGTCGCCGGCATGGTGTGCACGGCGCTTGCGGTATCGGGACAGGCAATCACGGATTTCAAGACCGGATACTGGCTTGGTTCGACGCCCGCGGAACAGCAGAAAGTGAAATTCCTTGGCGTGCTGGTTTCGGCGGCTGCGGCGGGACTCACTATCGTGCTGCTGGCCAAGGCTTTCCAATTCGGCGAAGCCGCGCCGGGCGACCCGCGAGTGGTTCTGGCGGCGCCACAGGCGTCCATCATGAAAGAGCTTGTCGTCGGATTCATGGGACAGCAGCCGGTGGCTTACATCCTGTTTGGAGCCGGCGCCATGGTGGCGCTGATCATGGAGATGCTCGGTGCGCCTTCGCTGATCTTCGCGCTGGGTATGTACCTGCCGCTGGAATTGAACACACCGGCGCTGGTGGGCGGCGTGCTGGCGCACTACCTCGGCAAGCGCAGCGAGAAGCTCGGCGGGGCCCGCGGCACTTCGGTGCGGGAACGCGGCGTGATCATCGCCAGCGGCCTGATGGCCGGCGGCGCTCTTGGCGGTGTGTTCGGCGCTGCTTTGCGGCTGGTGCCCGGGTACGCCGAAAGCTGGATCAAAACGCCGTTTTACGACAACGACTCCGTCTCACAGCTTGTTTCGGCCGCCTTATTCATCGGCCTGTGCGCCTACGTTTGGTACGGCGCGCAGCGCCGGGTTCCCGAAGGAGATAAGTCATGAAGACGCAGTTTAACGAACTGGTAGGAAACGCCATATTGGGAATCGACACCCTTTGGGGCGGCGACGTGATGTCGGCCAGCGGCACCGGCCGTTTCATCGCGGACTGCTGGTTCTCGGGCGAGAGTATGCCTCTCGCCTATACGCACCCGGCCGCGGCACGCTTGCGGGCAACCGGCGGAATCCTCGCGAGCAACGCGGATCGCGAGGCCGTGAGAGCTTACATCGAGGGCGTGGACGTTCCGGGTACGATCCGAGCCTTCTGCGAAGAAGCGCGGACCACGCCCGGCCTTCGCGGAGAGTATTTGCAGGGTTTGGCGCTGTGCTTTGAAACCATGTGGGAAATGGCCCAGGAAGCGCTGGGCGAGGGCCCGGCCGTTCCGTACGACCGATGCGTGCGCGCCTGCATCGGCGCCGATCCGTCGCCGTCCGATCCTGGTCCGAAGCGCCAGCGCGTCGCCGAGTTGCTCGACAGGGCAGGGTACCGGTCCGTGCCGGAGTGGCGGCGGGATCATCGCGCGCCACTGGCCAGCGTGCGTTTACTAGGCGAAGCGTTCATGGCGCAGTTCGACCGGCTCGCCGGACGTCACGTTGCGGAGTATCTGCCGGTTGAACTGCGTGCCGTTCCCCGTGCCAACATCGAGTTTTTGCCTATCAAAGACGCTTGGTTTTCGGGATCGATGAACTACCTCGGCCGCAAACGCAATCCCGACGGCAGCCCCCAATACGAGGCCAGCTACGAGATCAACTCGTCGCTCGAAATCTCGATCGCGGAGTTCGCCCAACTGGTGAGCCACGAAGTTGTGCCCGGCCACGTGACCACGTTCGCGTATTTGCAGAACCTGTATGCGCGCGGCGAGGTGGGCTTCGAGGCGTCGGTCCTCACCATGAACACGCGCGCCGCCGCGCTGTTCGAAGGCATCGCCAACAACGCCATCCTCATGGCCTACGGTGTGAAGGAGGTGTCCGAGTTACCGGAGGAGGATTTGCAGATCGGTGTACTGCTCGCGCTGCTGCAGGACGACGCCAAGAACCAGGCTTCGTACCTGATCTGGCAGGAGGGGTGGCCTCAGGGGGAGGTCGCCCAGGTTCTTCAACGTGATTACCTGGTGACTGAAGAACGCGCCAATAAGCTCTCCGGCGCGTGGGGCCGTCACCCGCTGCTCGGCCGCATGTACCTGCCGGCCTACCGTGCGGGAACCGAAAAGGTGGCCGAATGGCGGCGACAGTACCCGCTGGAGAAGCTGCTTCCCGTCCTATATGGCTGCCGCGGCCTGGTGGACATCACGACGCTGCCTAGCGTTTTGCGATAAAGCCTACCACCGCGAGGTCGTAATCGGTGAATGTGCGTAGAGTTCCCTGCAGCCAGAGCAGCACGTAGCGTTTGCTCTTCCAGATGGGCACTACGGGCCGGATATTGTCGGCTGCGGAATCCTTGGTGACCGCTGTCCAGGTCCAGGTGGCTCCCTCGCTCTTGGTCTCGCCTCGGAAGATTTCCCAGTGGCGCTTGCTGTCGGCTTTGCTGACGAGCGGCTGGCCGGTGGCCGGGTGGACGTTCGTCGAAATGTAGACGATATCGGGATCCTCCGGGTCGAGAGCGATGAGACCGGTGTAGTCGTCCTCTCCGCGATACAGTTGACTGCCTGCGTAAGCGATCTCGTGGTCTATCCAGCGCTTGCCGGTCCAGCGGGCGTAACGATAGCGATGATCGGCGCCCACTTCGCTTTCCGGATCCTTCAACGTCCCTTTGCGGACCGAGTATGCGACCCAGGGGCGGCCCTTGCCGTCCAGGTGAATATCGCTCATCCAGGCGACGTTATGGCTGTTGCCGCGGTAAATGAGCGTGCCTTCGTTCGGGTGGCGCAAGCCTGGAGAGAGCGCGCGAATCGGTGTGCCGTCGCTTTTGTAAAGCATTCCGTCGCGGTAGTACATGTGATAGACGCTGGTGTCGTAGCTGAAGGGCGTGCTCTCGCTATAGAACATATGAATGGTGTCGCGGCCGTCGGAAGCGTACTTCACGTAAGGCCGGCGCGGCGCAGTGTCGGGAAAGTCGAGGAATACGCCGCCCATCTTCCAACTGGCGCCCAGATCGTCCGACCAGGCGTAGGAAGGCTTATTCGAGGCGTTGTAGCCCCGGAAGAAATTGTAGATGCGGCCGGCGCCGTTGTTCTCTCGCGACAGGAAATGCAGGTTCGAATAGGTGATGCGCGAGACCTCGCTGGGGATCAGAACCTGTTCGGGGTCCCAGGCCGTGGCGTCATGCGGGCGCGTGGAAATGCGGTACAGGATGCGGTTGTCGCGGCCGTGGTTGGTATAGACGGCCAGGTAGCGGCCATCCGGGCGTACAAGCAAGGCCGGCGCGTTGTGATCGTCTTGAGCGAGTTTGCCGCGGGAGGTGAGCAGGAGTTTGTCGTGGAGTTCGAAGCGCGTGAGCTTGCCCGACTCCAGGTCGTAGCTCACCACCTCGATGTCGCCTTTCCGCGAGGGATCGCGCGCTCCACTGGCCACGGATCCGATCAGGAGTTTGGTGCCGTCAACTACGGCACGTTCGTCCTGAAACCAGCACCAGCCGCCGTCGTCGTTAAAGGCTCCAACGCCGGCGGCGGCCAGCGTTCCGTTACATGCCAGAGCTACCGCGATCAATGCGCGCGCCGTCCGGTTTCCCATCGACACCCAGTATAGTCGACGGGCGCTGCCGGATTACTGCTGCAGGATCGAAGGCGGCTCTTCCGCCCAGCCGGTTTGCACGAACAGAGTGAATAGCAGCGCCCCGACGATGCTAGCGTTCAAAAGGAACGCCGAGTCCAGCCCTGAGATTTTCCATGTTGCCAAGTCCTTCACCGTGACACCGAACAAAACCGTGGCAGCGACGACGGTCGCCACAACGGCGGTTTTCGCGATCAACTGTTTCATTTCTTTCGCCCTCTTTTGCGTTTTTTCTTAGTTCGAGTCTGGGGACACGTCCGACTTCGGATATCTAGATCCTACTTCGGGGTTGCGTCCCTCTCGATCCCGGTACTCTACCGGAGAACTACCGCCCGCTCGCTACGTTCTCAAGCGGGCCGTTCTAATTGTAAAGACGATCCGGGATCGAGAATGGTTGTGTCCGGGAGGTTAATCTTAAGTAAAGCGTCTCGACGGGCCAAACCGCTGCGCGCACGTAGTGCGCTCGCTATGACACCACTGACAGCAAACTGCCACCAGATCAGAGTACAGTAGCACGTCCCAGCGAAGAGCGGCCGGGCGCGCGAGTTGGAGTTTGGCCGCCGGGTTTTCTACACTGAAATTTAGAGATGGCCAAAGGTACTGTCAGTATTATCGTGGAACGCTGCAAGGGATGCGGCTTCTGCGTGGAGTTCTGTCCCACCAAGGTTCTCGCGCTCAGCTCCGCCTTCAATGCGAAAGGCTACCATCCTCCCCACGCGGTCGCCCCTGAAAAATGCAGCGGGTGTGATTTGTGCGGCATGTACTGCCCGGACTTTGCGATTTTCGGCCGCAAGGGTGCCGCGGAGGCCGACGATGCACGCTGACCCCAAGGGAGTACTGACCGGCGCACATTTTCTTGACGGAGACCAGGCGTGCTGCGAGGGCGCGCTGGCGGCCGGAGCGCGCTTCGCCTCCGGTTACCCGATCACGCCCTCGACCGAAGTCGTCGAGCGCTTCGCCAGCCGCATTCCGACCGTGGGGGGCGTGTTCATGCAGATGGAGGATGAACTGGCCTCCTCCATCGCGCTGATCGGCGCGGCGTGGGCCGGTGCGAAGTCGTTCACCGTGACCTCCGGGCCGGGCTTCTCGCTCATGATGGAGCACATCGGCTATGCGGTGATGACCGAAACGCCGTGCGTGTTCATCAACGTGCAGCGCGGCGGTCCGTCCACTGGGTTGCCGACGCTTCCCTCGCAATCCGACATGATGCAGGCGCGCTGGGGATCGCACGGCGATTACGAAATCATCGCGCTCTCGCCCAACTCGCCGCAGGAGTGCTTCGACCTGACCATCACGGCATTCAACCTGTCGGAGGAGTTCCGCGTCCCGGTGATGTTCATGATGGACGAGTGCGTCGGGCACATGACGGAGAAAGTGGTGATCCCGACGGCGGATCAGATCGAAGTCTACCCGCGGCGGCGAGCCTCGAAGCCACCCGGAGAATTCAAGCTCTACGAGACCGGACCCGACCTGGTGCCGGAAATGGTCCACGCGGGTGAAGGATACCGCTTCCACATGACCGGCCTCACGCACGACGAGCGCGGTTATCCATCCATGAGCGTGGCGGCGCAGGACAAGCTCATCCGGCGGCTGCGGGAAAAGATCCTGCGCGCGGCGGACCGCCTCACCATGGTGGAGGAGGAGGCCGTGGAGGACGCCGACGTGGTCGTGATCAGCTACGGCATCACCTCGCGTGTGGCGCAGAAGGCGATTGAAACGGCTCGGCAGCGCGGCGTGAAGGTGGGCAAGTGCCGCCTGATCGGCGTGTGGCCTTTCCCGGATGAGCACATCCGCAAGCTGGCTGGGAATGCCAAGGCGCTGGTGGTGCCCGAAATCAACTGCGGCCAGATCGTTCGTGAGGTGCAGCGCGTAGCTGCGGGCGGGGCGCGCGTGGTAGGCGTGTCTCACGCCGGCGGCGGCGTGCACCGTCCCGAAGACATTCTGAAGGCGATCCTGGAGGCCGCGCAATGAGTGAACTGAACGTTTTGAATCCCGTCGAAGAATTCCTGCGCATGGACCGCATGCCGCACATCTGGTGTCCCGGCTGCGGCATTGGCACGACGGTGAATTGTTTCACACGCGCGCTGATAGACTCCAAGGTCAACCTGGACAAGCTGGCCATCGTGAGCGGCATCGGCTGTACCGGGCGCGTGGCCGGCTACATGCGTCTGGACTCGTTCCACACGACGCACGGCCGCGCCATCCCGTTCGCCACGGGACTGAAGATGGCCAATCCGTCGCTCGACGTGGTGGTCTACTCCGGTGACGGCGACCTGGCTTCCATCGGCGGCAACCACCTCATTCATGCCGCGCGCCGCAACGTCGACATCAAGGTCATCTGCGTGAACAACCTGGTGTACTCGATGACCGGCGGGCAGGCCAGCGCCACCACCCCGGCCACGGCTATTACGACGACGTCCCCTTACGGCTGCTACGAGCCGAGCTTCAACCTGCCGAATCTGGCTGAGAGCGCCGGCGCGGCGTATGTGGCGCGCTGGACCACCTTCCATGTCCGGCAACTGGCGCGGTCCATGGCGGAAGTTCTTTCGCGCCACGGATTCTGCTTCATCGAGATCATCTCGCCGTGCCCGACGCTTTATCAGCGCCGCAACAGGATGGGCGACGGCCTGGACGCCATGAAGTTCTACAAGGAACACAGCAAGGTCCGCAACGGCGCTCCCACGCGCGAAGCGGATTTGAGCATCGGTGGCGACATCGTCGTCGGCAAGTTCGTGGATCGCGAGCGGCCGGATTACCTGGAAACGATGCGGAGTCAGATGTCGCGCACGCTCGGCGAGCGCTACGTTCCCGCGGGAGAGATAACATGCATGTGACCGAGATCCGCGTGGCGGGCTTTGGCGGACAGGGCGTCATCCTGTCGGCCATGGTCATCGGCAAGGCAGCCTCCATTTTCACCGATGGCTACGCCACGCTGACGCAGAGTTTCGGACCGGAGGCCCGGGGGAGCGCCTGCAGCGCCCAAGTGATCGTGTCCGACCGGCCGGTGCACTATCCGTACGTCACGAAGCCGGACATCCTGGTTGTGATGTCGCAGGAAGCCTACACGCGCTTTGTGCCGGACCTGAAGAAGGGCGGCCTGCTGCTGGTGGAAGAAGACCTGGTGCACCTGGAGAACGTTCCGGACGGCATTCGCGTCTATGGCGTTCCTGCCACGCGGCTGGCCGAAGAACTCGGCAAGCGCATGGTGCTCAACATCGTGATGGTGGGCTTCTTCGCCGCCGTCGCCGGTCTCCTGGAGCCCGATGCCTTACGCAAGTCCGTGGCCGACAGCGTACCGCCGGCTTTCAAGGACCTCAACCTGCGGGCTTTCGACAAAGGCTACGAGTATGGCATCGAGCACCGCGAAGCCTGCCACTCCAACGGCAACGAAGAACTGGTCGGCACGCCCGACGAGGTCGAGTAGCGATTCTGCGCTAGATCGGCGGGCGCGTTACCACCCTACGGGCTTGCCCTGGTTCTGCTCGTCGAGCCACTTCTTGAGCGGCGCGAAGTAGTCGACTATGGCTGTGGCGTCCATTTCGCGGTTGCCCGTGAGGGCCTGGAGCGCGTCCGGCCAGGGACGGCTCTGCCCCATCTCCAGCATGTCGATCAGGCGCTTGCCGGCTTCCTGGCTACCGTAGATCGAGCAGCGGTGCAACGGTCCGTGGCAGCCGGCCGCTTCGGCCAGGGAGCGGTGAAACTGGAACTGCAAGATCGCCGCCAGGAAATAGCGCGTGTAGGGAACATTGGCCGGTACGTGGTACTTGGCGCCCGCATCAAAATCGGTTTCCGTGCGCGCGATGGGCGCGGCCACGCCCTGGTACTTCTCCCGAAGCTGCCACCACGTCTCGTTGTACTTTTCCGGCGGCGTCCGGCCCGAGAAGACCTGCCAGCGCCATTGATCGATCATAAGGCCGAAAGGCAGGAAGGCGACCTTGTCGAGTGCGCGTGCCAGCAGCAGGCCGATGTCCTTGGAAGCATCCGGCGCTTTGTCGAGCAGGCCGATCTTGATCAGATACTCCGGCGTAATGGAGAGCGCGATGGTGTCGCCCACGGCCTCGTGGAAACCGTCGTTGGCGCTTTCGCGGAACAGCAGCGGCTGCTTGTTATAGGCGCGCTGATAGAAGTTGTGGCCCAGTTCGTGGTGGACGGTGACGAAGTCCTCGCCGGTAATGTCGATGCACATCTTGACGCGCAGGTCGTCCACGTAATCGACGTCCCAGGCGCTGGCGTGGCACACCACTTCGCGGTCGCGCGGCTTCAGGAACATGGAGCGTTCCCAAAAAGTGGGCGGCAGCGGCGGGAATCCCAGTGAAGTGAAAAAGGCCTCGCCGGACTTTACCATCCGATGCGCATCGTAGCCGCGCGCTTTGAGGATCGACGTGAGATCGTAGCCCGGATCGGCGTCTTTCGGTGCCACCAGCGGGTAGATGTTGTCCCAGCTTTGGGCCCACATGTTGCCGAGCAGGTGCGCCGGGATCGGCCCGCGCTCGGGCACCACGCCGGCACCGTACTTCTCGCGCAGCTTGTTGCGCACGTAAGCGTGCAGCGAAACATAGAGCGGCTTCACCTGTTCCCACAGCCGGTCCACCTCGCGGGCGAAGGCGTCGGGCGGCATATCGTACTTCGAGCGCCACATGGCCCCGGTGTCGGAGAAGCCCAGCTCGCGGGCGCCCTTGTTAGACAGTTCCACGAAGCGGCGGTAGCTTGGACGCATGGGCGGGGAGATGGTGTGCCAGCCGCGCCACACGTCCAGCAGTTGGCCGGGATCACGGCTCGTGGCCATGATACGCGTGATCTGTTCGAGGTCCAGGCACTTCGAGGGGTCCTGGGTACCCGCCGGGCAATACTTGCCCTTGCCGTAAGTGCCTTCCATGGACGCCGCGATGCGCGTCAGTTCGGCGCTCTCGCTGG
>JAJFUV010000367.1 GCA_021372245.1 Terriglobales bacterium | reverse complement strand
CACGATCGTGAAGGGCACCCGGTTGAGACTGATCTCCCTGCCGACTACCGACGGCTCTCCACCAAATTCGCGCTTCCAATACTTGTAGCTGATCACGGCAACGTTCGGTGCGCTGGCAACGATGTCGGTGTCCGCGATGGCGCGGCCGGTCAACGGCGCAACGCCGAGCAGAGAGAAGTAGTTCCCGCTCACCATTTCGCCGTCCGCCGTGGTGGTGCGTCCGCTGTTCGTCACGGTCAGGCTGTCCTTGGCGAAGCCTGTGTGCACGAACGCTGCCACATCGGCCAGGCTGCCGTTGTGCGCCCGAAGGGCTTCAAAAACCTCGTAGGGAAACGAGTTGCGCTTATACCCGGAGACACTCTGCCGTATCTGTGGCGTGGTGGGGCCCGTGCTGTAGTTGAACAGGACCAGTTCCCCGGGCGCTTTCACCGGCAGGTAGCGCAGCATTACGGCGTTGAACACGCTGAAGATCGCAGTGTTCGCACCGATGCCCAACGCCAGGCAGCCCACGGCCACTGTTGTGAAACCGGGATTCTTCCGCATGCCGCGAAGTGCGTAGCGGAGGTCCTGCAACAACGTTTCCAGCCATGGGAATCCACGTTGGTCGCGGTAATCCTCTTTTGTGGTTTCGATCCCGCCGAAAGTGATCAATGCCTGCCGCCGTGCCTCTTCAGGCGGCATTCCGCGCCGGAGGTTTTCCTCCGTCAACATGTCTACGTGCAGCTTCAGCTCTTCGTTCAGCTCTGCCTCACGCCGCTCGCGGGAGACGTTGCCGGCGAGGCGGCTCAACAACCGGCGCAGCTTCCTCAACGCGACTCTCCTTCCAGGGCGAAGAATCGCGCAACGATCTCAGTGGTCTGCTGCCAGTGGCGCTGCTCCGCGGCCAGCACCTTCTTTCCGGCTTTCGTAATGCAGTAGAAGCGCGCCTTACGGTTGTTGTCGGAAACGCCCCAGGACGATTCGATCGACCCTTCCTGCTCCAACTTGAGCAAAACCGGGTAGAGCGTCCCATGATTCACCGAAAGCAGGTTGTTGCTGATCTGCTCGATGCGCCTCGCGATGCCGTAGCCATGTTGCTCGCCCATCGCATCGAGCGTCTTCAGCACCATGATGGCCAGCGTGCCCTGCCAGACTTCGTTCTTGTCCTTCATGTGGCCCTTCCGTTGGGTATCCCATATGAGTCTGGCACAACTCCTATGGGAAAGCAATAGGAGAGTCTGAAAGACTTAGTGCACGGGCGCTTCTACCGTTGTGACGCCTTCCCACTTGGCGACGACGGCGGTGGCCAGGCAGTTACCCAGCACGTTCACCGAGGTGCGTGCCATGTCCATGGCAGCGTCGATGCCCAACAGCACGGCCACGCCTTCCATGGGCAGCCGGAAGCTGGCGAGCGTCCCGGCCAGGATCACCAGAGAGGCGCGCGGCACGCCGGCCACGCCCTTGCTTGTGAGCATCAGCGTCAGCATCATGAGCAACTGCTGGCCCAGCGACATCTCGATGCCGGCCGCCTGCGCCACGAACACGCTGGCCAGCGAGAGATACAACGTGCTGCCGTCGAGGTTGAAGCTGTAGCCGGTCGGGATGACGAACGCCACGATGTGCTTGGGCACACCGAAGCGCTCCATGTTCTCGAGCGCGCGGGGAAGGGCCGCTTCGCTCGACGCGGTGGAAAACGCGATAAGGAACGGCTCGCGCGCGGCGGCCACGAATCGGCGCACAGGGATACGCACCAGCGCGATGACCGCACCCAACACTCCGACCACAAATACGATCTGCGCTGCGTACATCGTGAGCACCAACTTGCCCAGGCCCACTAGCACCGCGAAGCCCTTGCCGCCCACCGTGACGGCCATCGCCGCGCCCACGCCTATTGGCGCCAGGTACATCACATACTTTGTGTAGCGGAACATCACCTCGGCCAGCGACTCGGCGAACTCCACCACCGGCCGCGCCTTGGCGCCCACCGCCGCGCATGCCGCGCCGAACAGGAACGTGAAGACCACGATCTGCAGCACCTCTCCGCGCGCCATCGAATCGATGATGCTCACCGGGAACGTGTGCTCGAGCACGCTTCCCAGGCTCATGGAGGTCTGCGGAAGAGCTGCGTCGGCGGCGCTGCGCTCCAACTTCATGCCCACGCCCGGTTTCACGAAGTTGACGAATCCGAGACCAAGGAACAGCGCGACGGTGGTGACGGCTTCAAAATAGAGGATGGCCTTCACGCCGATGCGCCCCATGGCTTTCACATTGCCAGAGCCAGCGATGCCGTACACCAGTGTGCCGAAGATGAGCGGTGCGATGATGGACTTGATCAGGCGGAGAAAGATGTTGCTCAACGGCGCCAGCTTCACGGCAACATTCGGGACGAACAGGCCCAGGGCGATGCCCACCGCCATGCCGATGAAGATCCAAACTGTGAGCGACAGCCGCTTCAACGCTCACCCCACTTGAGCTTGTCTCGCAGCACGTCGAAGAAACGCATCTTGGGCGGACGCACCAGGCGCAGCACGTGCGCCGAACTGTGGCACAGCACCTTGTCCCCCTTCTTGAGCGGCTGGCCTACCTGCCCATCGATGGTGAGGTACGCCGCATCGTCGCCGGCGCGGCAGAGCAGGCTCACCATGCTGGTTTCCGGCACGATCACGGGACGGTTGGTGAGCATGTGCGGGCAAATGGGGGTGACCGAAAGCACGCCGACGCTGGGGAAGATGATCGGCCCGCCGGCCGAAAGCGAGTACGCCGTGGAACCCGTGGCCGTCGAGACGATCAACCCATCGGCCTTGTAGTCGCACATGAACTGGCTGTCGATAAACGCCTCGATGTCGATCATGCGCGCGATAGAAGCCTTGGTGATCACGACGTCGTTCAGCGCGCGATATTCGGCTACAGTCTGCTCGTTGCGTACGACCCGGCAGTCGAGGAACCTCCGCTTCGCAATGCGGTGTTCTCTGCGGAGAGCGCGCTCGAGTTCCGGGAAGAGTTCGTCCACCGTCATGGCGGTCAGGAAGCCCAGCCCGCCCAGGTTCACGGGCAGCAGCGGCGTATCACGGCCCGCGATGGCGCGCGCCGCGGCCAGCAGCGTCCCATCGCCGCCCAGCACGATAACCATGTCGGCGCCATCCGGCACCTCTTCCCGGGGAAAGAACTCCGTCCGATTGGCGTAGCCGGCCGTACTGGCGTCGCAGCGCACTACGATGCCGCGCTTTTCCAGCCAGTCAAGCAATTCGGGAATCAGGCTCTCGGCTCGTTTCACGCCGGGCTTGGCGATGATGCCGACGGTCTCAATGGTGGACATAGAGCAGGAACTCCTTATTGCCTTCGGTCCCCAAAATCGGACTCTCCATGATATCCGTTTCGAAACCCAGCGCCCGGACGGCGCCGTCCACTTTCCTGCAGGCCGCTTCGTGCAGCGCGGGGTCCCGCACAATGCCGCCCTTGCCCACCTGCCCGCGTCCCACTTCGAATTGCGGCTTCACCAGGATCACCATCTGGCCTGCCTCGTCCAGTACCTTGGTTATCGCTTCCAGTATGAGCGTCACCGAGATAAAGCTCACGTCGCAAACCACGAACGAGACGGTTTCGCCGATGTCCTCGCGCGTAAGGTAGCGCGCGTTGATGCCTTCGCGTACCACGACGCGCGGATCGTTGCGCAGCTTCCAGTCGAGCTGTCCCTTGCCCACGTCGACGGCGTACACCCGCGCCGCGCCGCGTTGCAGCAGACAATCGGTGAAGCCGCCGGTGGATGAGCCCACGTCCAGGCAGACCCGGCCCGCCACGTCGATATGAAACTGGTCCAACGCGGCCTCCAGCTTCAATCCGCCCCGGCTCGAATAGCGCAAGCCTTCCAGGACTTCGACGCGGCATTCCGCGTCCACCGCGTGCCCCGGCTTATCCAGCTTCTGGCCGTCCACCAGGACGGAGCCGGCCATGATCAACGCCTGGGCCTTCTCCCGCGTTTCGGCCAGTCCACGCTCTACCAGCAGCCGGTCCAGCCGGGACTTGGTACGCGCGCTCATGCTTTGCGGTGCACGATGAGGTCGGCCAATTCCCTGAGCCACTTCGCGCGAGCGCCGAAGCGCTCCAGCGCCGCGTGGGCGCGCTCGCGTTCCTGCTCCGCCATGCGGTGCGAGACCTCCAGACCGTAGACGGCCGGAAAAGTGATCTTGTGTTGGGCCGCGTCCTTGCCCGCGGTTTTGCCGAGCGTGGCCGAGGACTCCTCGACGTCGAGAATGTCATCCACAATCTGAAACGCCAGCCCGATGTGCTCGCCGTAGCGCGAGAGAGCGTCCAACTCCTCGTCATTTGCACCGGCCAGGATCGCGCCCATGCGCACGCTCACGCGCAGCAGCGCCCCCGTCTTGGCACGGTGGATCGATTCGAGCAGCTCGGGAGTCGGCGGCTGGTTCTCGCCTTCGAGATCGTTCACCTGCCCGCCAATCATGCCTCCCACCGAGCCCGCGGCGACAGCCAGTTCCTCAACGAGCCTCGCGCGCCGGTCCACCGCGACGCCGTTCAACTGGCCCAGCACCTGGAAAGCGTGGGTGAGTAGCCCATCTCCCGCCAGAATCGCCATGGCCTCGCCGAAGACCTTGTGGCTGGTGGGGCGTCCTCGACGCAGGTCGTCGTTGTCCAGCGCCGGCAAGTCGTCGTGGATCAGCGAGTAGGTGTGCACCATCTCGAGCGAACACGCCGCGGCAGCCAGGCCTGGCGTTCCGTCCGCGATCACGCGCCCACTTTCCAGGCAAAGGAACGGGCGTATGCGCTTGCCGCCCGCGAAAAGGCTGTACCGCATGGCGCGGTGGATGGTCGCCGGAGGCCTGTCCTCGGGCGGCATCAGGCGATCGAGTTCAGCGTCGATCAGTTTGGTTTGTTCAGCGAGGTATTCGCGAATGGTCATTCTTTGTCGGTCTGGAAGGTCTCTGGCGCGACCTCGCCGTTCTTCTTGAGAAGGATTTCCACGCGCGTCTCGGCTTCTTCGAGCT
>JAJFUV010000270.1 GCA_021372245.1 Terriglobales bacterium | reverse complement strand
TTGCGTCCCTTCGCGCGCGAGTTACTTCACCGGGCGGTACCCGCACAGCCACAAGAACCGTGTGAATTACACCCCGTGCGACGGGCGTGAAGTATTCCTCCAGCGCATGCTTCAAGACGCCGGCTACCGGACGGGCACTGTCGGCAAGCTGCACTATCATCCGCCCACCGCCGATCACGCGCGTTCCACCGGATGGGACACGGTCTATCTGGACGATGGCGTGCCGCGTACTGACGCCCACTCGGATTACGTGAAATGGCGCCAGGCGAAAGACCCGAACGCCGCGGTCAGCTACAACGCGCTCGCGGCCGCACGGAATCCGTTTCGCGCCGCGATTCAATACGAGTACACACACGCGGCCTGGACCGGGCTTCACACGCGCAAGCTGCTTGGAGAATTCGCGGCGGATTCCAGGCCCTTCTTCCTCTTTTCCTCGTTCTTCGATCCGCACAGCCCCTACCTCGCGCCGCAGCCCTTCGATTCTATGTACGACGATGTCGAGCCGCACCTGCCCCGCCAGGTCACGCTCGAGGACATCCGCAAGCTCCCCTTGCCGCTGCAAAAGCAAATCCTGCGCTTCAAGCCCGAATACGGTATGGATCGCACACGGCTCGCATGGATCTACCGTAGCTACTACGCCATGGTCTCGATGGTGGACCGGGAGGTGGGCGCCATCCTGGACGAACTCGAACGCTCGGGGAAAACGGGAAACACCATCGTGGTATTCGCCTCCGACCACGGGGATCAGTTGCTGGAGCACGGGCTGATGGGGAAGAACGTCTTCTTCGAAGCGTCGATGCGCGTGCCGTTCATGGTGAGCTGGCCGGGCCGCATCGCGCCCTCGCGCCGCAACGAACTCATCGAAACGGTGGACCTGGCGCCCACGCTCCATGAACTGTGCGGCCTCGCGGTGCCGGACCGCGTGCAGGGACGCAGTTTCGCGCCCTTGCTCACGGGCAGGCCTTACCAGGCGCGGGAGATGGTGTTCGCCGAGAACTCGATCCCCGAAGTCATTACGGCCAACAGCATGGAGTATGCCTATTGGCCGGGCAAAGGCGTGGCGGGCATACGCCACCCCGACGCGAAGATGGTCCGCACGGTGCGCTGGAAGCTGACGCACTATCCCGGCCACGGCGGCGAGTTGTACGATCTGGCGAATGACCCCGGCGAGACGCGCAACCTCTATTCGGAACCGCAATGCGCGAGCACGGTTCAAGATCTCAAGGGCGCGCTACTGGACTGGATGATCGTCGCCGACGAAACCGACCAGATCGCCCCGAAGTGGCTGCCATAACGCCGCGGCGCTTCAACACTTCAACTGAGCGCCGCGTTCCTCGACAATCTTGCGGACCTCGGCCGGATCGAGGTCGCGGGGATCCGCGCGCTTGGTCGCGCATAGAGCAGCCGCGATTCCGGCGGCTTGTCCCATCATGGATCCCGACGTCGACACGCGCGCCGACGAGAGCGCCAGTTGATCGGCGGAAAAACAGCGGCCCGCCATCATCAGGTTCTTCCCGTCGCGGGCAATCAGGCTGCGCAAGGGAATCTGGTACGGCGGCACCTGAAGCTGGTCCTTGGGCAGCACGTAGTTCAGTTGATCGTCGTCCAGGCTGTGAGCGTCCAACTGGTAGGTGCCGCGCGCCACGCCGTCATCGAACGAACGGCCAGCGCGCACGTCTTCGACTTTCAGGACATAGTCGCCCATCACGCGGCAACCCTCGCGAATGCCGATGATCGGCGAACAGTGATCCAGCCGCCAGGGCTTCTTTTCGACGGCCTGGTAGTAGTAGAGAACCTCCAGCATTCGACGACGCGCGCGAATCTCGGCGGCGGTGAGGCCTTCGGTCGAGGTCGCGTCGAACTTCGGGATCTTCAGCTTCAGCGCGTTGCTGCGAGGGCCGTCCGGCCAAACGCTCACCCAGGGCATCTCCTGCCGGCTTTTGACCGGATGCAGCCAGTTTGCAGCCAGCTGCGGAAATGCGTCCTGCGGTTCCACGTGACGCACGAAGTACATGAACGACATGGGCAACTGCACCTGATCGCCCTGCCGCCCCTTGACGGTTGCGAAGCCCGCGAAGCGCGCGGCGTCGGCTTCGCCCGTGCAGTCGAT
>JAJFUV010000269.1 GCA_021372245.1 Terriglobales bacterium | reverse complement strand
AACCAGCGCCCATCGTCGCCGCCCGACCGTTGGCGGCGCGGCGCGGTGTCCCCCGTGAACAGCGGATCCAGGGCAACCACGGGCTCGCCGCGATTGGCGCGGTCGGCGACAACCGCCGCTGCATGTGCACGGCCCTTGTCGTTGAGCACGATGGTGGCGGTCTTCGATGAGGGCATCCCATAAGCGGCCACCCAGGTAGCGTGGGCCCACAGGCCGTTGGTCATCTGCAAGCGATAGGTGCGCGTTTCGACACCTTTCGCTTTGCTGTTTGAAACCGCCCAGCCGTGAAGCAGAGAGACGGGCTTGTAGCGCACGATTTCAGCCAGCAGAGCGCGCCGGGCTTCCGGGGTGCCGCCGGGGCGTTGAATGGAACTTGCCAGCTTGCGCGCCAACCCGAGGATGGTCGACTGTTCCGGCCCCAACCCAACCTTGAGTTCGTCGTAGGATTTCACTTCGGCGCCCACGGGCGTTTCGTGCTCCCAGGAGGGCAGTCCGAAATGCCTGGCGATGAAGCGGTACGCGGCCTCGCGGTTATCGAGCTGATAGTTGTGATCGGCGGGGTCCAAGTTCTCGTGCCAGGCGAAGTTGTCGCTCGGATTGGCGAAGAGCGAGTAGATCGGGAGAACCTTCTCGTAGAGTTCCGGCTTCACCATGGGGCCGATGAAGCAGCAACTGTCCTGGGCGTTGTAAATGAGTAGCGTGGGCTGCGGGGCGCGCATGGCGGTGAGGTGCGTGAAGTCGGCGTACTGGAACAGGTCGCTTGCCTGCTGCTCATTGTCGCCGATATCCATGAAGCGCTCCAGGCGCGACACCATGGGCGAATAGCCGGCCACGGGGATGGCCACGCGCACGCGCTCGTCAAGCCCGCTGAGCGTGACGGTCTGCCAGCCGCCACCGGAAAGGCCAGTGACTCCCAGGCGTTTCGGATCCACATTGGGGTGCGCGGCGAGATAGTCCAAGCCTCTACGCATGGCGAGATAGAACAGACCGACGCCCGTGGTTCCCGCGAGGTCCATGTGCGCGGCAAAGGTGTGCTCATTGTGGGGTGCGGCGAGTTCGCCCTGGTTGATCCACTCCAGGTTGAGCGCGTAGATGCCGTGCAGGGCCTGGTTGATGCAGCGCTTCTGCTTGTACTCTACGGCCTTGCCCAGCTCGCCGACATGCCCGTTCACGTTGACGATGCCGGGCGCCTTCGGCTCGGCCTTCACCGGCTCATACAGGATTGCCACCGACCGGAAGCCGGGCACCACTTCGTAACGCAATTTGCGCATCCGGTAGCCGCGCGCCGAGTAGAACACGCCGAGATCCTCGAACTTCGCCGGCGCATCGCGCCAGGCCGCGGGCCAGCCGTGGAAGATGACGTTGTCGAGGACCTGCTTGCGCAGCCAGGTGGCCTCCGCGGTCCAGAGTTCCGGCTTCGCCGGGACGCTCAATGGCGGCACTTTGGCCATCAGGTAGTCGAGCAGCGGTTGCGCGGCCGCATCGGGGGACTGCAGTTCCTTGGCAGGCACCGGCTGGATCGCGTTGGGCTCAACCTGGCCAAGCGCAAGGAGGGGAACCATCAGAAGCACGAAAGCGAGGAGACGGGGCATAGAAGCTCCTTAGAGAGAGGACTAGTTTCGGGGACAGGCTACGTGATTCCGGAATTTGGAATTGCGGAATCACGTAGCCTGTCCCCGGAATTTGATCAGGCTTTCATGAGGTGTTCTAACACGTACATCTCGAGCACTTCGTAGTTGCGCTCG
>JAJFUV010000260.1 GCA_021372245.1 Terriglobales bacterium | reverse complement strand
CGTGCTTTCCAGATGCTGGTGGTCGAGGAAGACAAAATTGCCGCCACGATCTCCGTGCCTGAGGCAGAGTTGCGCCGCGACTACGAAGCCAATAAAGACAGCTTCCGCACGCCCGAGCGCGTGAAGGTGCGCCACATCCTGGCGAAGACCATGGACAAGCCGCAGAGCGAAGTTCCCAAGGCCAAGGCCAAGGCCGAGGACCTGCTCAAACAGCTCAAGGCCGGCGCGGACTTTGCCACGCTGGCCAAGAAGAACTCCGAAGACACGGGTACGGCGGCCAAGGGCGGCGACCTGGACTGGATCGCGCGCGGCCAGACGGCTCCGAACTTCGAGCGGACGGCTTTCTCCCTCGCGCCCAAGCAACTGAGCGGCATTGTCCAGACCGAGTTCGGCTTCCACATTATCCAGGTGATGGAGAAGCAAGAAGCGCGGCTGAAGAGCTTTGACGAAGTCAAGGAAGCCCTGGCGAGCGAGCGCAAGAAGCAGACGGTCTTCGATCGCATGCAGGCGCTTTCAGACGAGATGCGCGCCGAATTGGTGAAGGCCCCTCAGAACGGCGCACAGATCGCGCAGAAGCTTGGCGTCGAGTTCGTCAATGTTCCCAAGGCCGGCGCCGGCGACCCGCTGCCCATGATCGGCGCGAGCAAGGACCTCGACGAAGGCATCTTCTCCCTCGGAAAGGGCGATGTGACACCTGTGCTGCAGGTTCCCGGAAACAAGCTCGTGGTGGCCTCAGTGACCGACATCATGCCGTCGCGCCCCGCGCAACTGGCCGAGGTGGAAGGCTCTGTACGCTCGGCGGTCGTGGAGCGGAAAGTGCGCCAGACGGTCGACCAGAAGGCTCGCGAGTTGGCGGAGAAGGCCAAAGCCAACGGCGACCTCAAGCAGGCGGCTCAGGCTCTGGGCTTAACCTGGAAATCCGCTCCGGAGTTCAAGCGGTCGGGCGCGGTTGAGGGGTTGGGCGCGGGGTCCCAGGTCATGGACGCGTTCACGAAGCCGATCGGCTCGGTCTTCGGGCCCGTCCCGGTGGGCGAGGTACGCTTCGTCTGCAAGGTTGTGGGCCGCACGCAGCCCGATCTGGCCGAGCTGGCCGAGGAGCGCGAAATGCTGATCGGCGAACTCAAACACAGCAAGGCCCTCGAGCGGTACACCTTGTTCGCCGATGGCCTGCGCGCCGAACTGGTGCGGCAGGGCAAGATCAAGATTCACCAGAAGGTCATCGACCGCATTGTGGCGTCCTACCGCCAAAGCTAGGGCGCCGCAAACATGAGCTGGATCGTTGAGGCGCTCGTCGAGTTTCTGCGCACGCTCACTACGCCTGAGCGCCTCATTCATCTCATCAGTACGGTGCTGAGCGGCTGGTACGGCTATGCCATGCTTTGCGGCGTCGTCTTCGCCGAGACGGGGCTCCTCACGGGGTTCTTTCTACCCGGCGACTCGCTGCTGTTCACCGTGGGCGTGGTCGCGGGGGCCGGGCACCTGAACATCTACGCCGTGATCCTGGCCCTGATGATCTCGGCGATCGCCGGCGATAGCAGCGGATACTGGCTGGGGTGGCGCACCGGCCCGACGATTTTCAGCCGGCCCAAATCGCGGTTTTTTAACCCGAAGCACGTCGAGACGACGCGCGCGTTTTACGACAAGCACGGCGGCAAAACCATCATCTATGCCAAGTTTGTCCCCATCGTGCGCACTTTCGCTCCGTTCATCGCCGGGGTGGGCCGGATGCCGTACATGCGCTTCCTGCCTTTCAGCATCTGCGGCTGCGTGGGTTGGATCTTCTTCATCACCATGCTGGGCTACGTGCTGGGCAACGTGCCGCTGGTACGCGCGCACTTCGAGAAGGTGATCTTCCTTATCATCTTCGTCTCCCTGCTGCCCATCCTCATCGAAACCTGGAAAGCACACCGCTCACGTTGACGAGCCGGTCGTGACGCGCACGGGCTCATCGGTTCAGCACCAGAATCCAGACCACGGCCACGCCTAGCGCAATGACCAGCAGGCCGGCGTAGGTCCCTCGCGTTCCATCCAGGCGCCACACGGGAATCAACCTCCCTGCCGGTTCAGGCAACCTCGACCGGGGCGACGGTCACGAGTCCTTCCTGCACCATGGCGCGAATCTCCGGCAGGATCGCGCGGATCTTGGACTCCTGATCGACCGCGAAGATCGCCATCGGACGGTCATCGGATACGCCAAACAGGCGTTTGTGGTGTACGCGGCCGTGCCGGCCGTACCCCATCGTGCCCGGCATCACCGTTGCACCCGCAATGCTGTGGTGGAGAAGCCGGCGCACGATGGCTTCATACAGCGGAATCTCGCCGCACATGTCCGTCTCGTCGACGTACACGGTCATTAGAAGACTCGGGTTCATTCGGTCTCCTCCCATCGAGTTGCTCCCCGTCGCGCGACCAAGGCGTACATGGCGGGCAGGGCCACCAGGGTCAGAAACAAGGTGGAAAGCAGTCCGCCGACCACCACCGTGGCCAGCGGCCGTTGTATATCGGAGCCAATTCCGGTGGCACGCGCCGCCGGCACCATGCCCAAGAGCGCCACGACGATCATCATCAGGACCGGCCGCAGTTGCGCGAGCGCACTTTCCACGATGACCTGGCGTACCGGCCGCTCGGGATCGCGGCGCCGGCCCTGGTTGATCTCCGCCGCCACCAACACGCCGCTCATAACCGCCACGCCGAACAAGCTGATAAAGCCCACTGCCGCGGAAACGCTCAGGTGGATACCGCGCAGCCATAGGAACAGAATGCCGCCCACCAGGGAGAACGGTACGTTCATCATCACAAGTCCCGCGTACTTCACCGACCCGAACATGAAGAACAGAAGCACGAAAATGATAGCGATCGTCACCGGGAGAATCAGCGCCAGGCGCCGCTCGGCGCGCGAGAGGTTCTCGAACTGCCCGCCCCAGTCCACGTCGTAGCCGGCCGGGAGCTTCACGGAGCGCCTGAAACGTTTCTGCGCCTCGGCGACGAAGCTGCCCTGATCTCGTCCCCGGATATTCGTGCGCACTGTAATTTGGCGCTCCCCTTCACGGCGGGCAATGATACTCGAACCGCTGACCACCTTGACCTCAGCCAACTGCGAGAGGGGGATCCGGCCGCCCTCGCGCGTCGCCACCAGGATGTTGCCGATGGCATCGATATCGGTGCGCGCCTGGGGAATATATCTGGCCGTGATGTCGAACCGGCGCTCGCCTTCGAACATGACGCCGGCTGCGCGGCCGCCGATGGCCATTTCGATGACATCCTGCACATCCTTGACGTTGATGCCGTAACGCGCCACGGCCTGGCGGTCGATCTTTATTCGCAACTGGGCCTGGTCTTCTTCCTGTTCGATGGCGCAATCGGCCGCGCCGGGCACCTTCTGGATATCGGCCAGCGTCTGCCGTGCCAGTCTGCGCAGGGTGTCCAGGTCGGGACCGCGCAGGATCACGGCCAAGTCCGCCGCCGAGCCGGTCACAGCTTCGGTTACATTGTCGATGATCGGTTGTGTGAAACTGAACGCCGCGCCCGGTATTTCGGCATTCAGATGCTTGCTCAACTGTTCGACCAGATCCGCTTTCCTCATGTCTCGCGGCCATGTGTCGTAACGGCGCAAGGCCACGAACAATTCGTTGCGGTTGGGGCCGTAGGGATCCGTCCCAGCGTCGTTGCGCCCGCTTTGTGAAGAGACGAACTTCACCTGCGGGTATTCGGCGACAACCTCGCGAATCCTCGCCGCGACGCGCGCGGATTGGTCCAACGAGATGCCCGCCGGCAGGTTAGCGCGAATCCACACGACGCCTTCGTCCAGGTTGGGCAGGAATTCAATACCGAGGGCGCCCGAGAGGGCGAAAGCGCCCAACACGATTCCCGCGCACACGACAATGACGGGCACAGGGCGGCGCAACGCCAGTTCGAGCACGGCGCGGTATCGTGCATACAGCCAGCCGAGCATGGGATTCTCCCAGGTCTCAGCGCTGTGCCGGAACAGATAGGTCGCCAGAACCGGAATCACTGTGAGCGCCAGAATCATGCTGCCCAGCAACGCGTAACAGATTGTGAATGCCATGGGCGTGAATAACTTCCGCTCCACCCTCTCCAGCGTGAACAGCGGTATGTACGCGGAAATGATGATCAGCAGCGAGAAGAAGATCGGCCGCTCCACTTCCAGCGCGGCCTGCCGGACCGCACCCAGCGCGCCGCCGCGCGAAGCGAAGTCCGGCTGGCGGTGCCAATCCTGCAGCGTGTAAAGGATGTGCTCCACCATGACCAGGGTCGCGTCGACGATGATCCCGAAGTCCAGTGCGCCCAGGCTTAATAGGTTTGCCGTGATCCCGGTAAAGTACATGCAGATGAAGGCGAACAGCAGTGAGAGCGGGATGGTGATGGCCGTCAGCACTGCCGCCCGGGCGCTGCCCAGAAAGAAGAACAACACCAGCACAACGATCAGAAGCCCTTCCAGCAGCGTGCCGCTGACCGTGTGCAGTGTGTGATTCACCAGGTCGGCGCGGTCATAGATGGGGTTCAGTTTCACGCCGGCGGGCAGCTTCGACTCGTTCAGTTCGGCGGCGGCATCCTTAATGCCCTTGAGGACTTCGCTGGGATTCTCGCCCCTTCGCATGAGCACGATGCCCTCGACGCCCCCGGTGTGGGGACCGATTCCGAACACGCCGGTCGGCGGCGCGGCGCCCACCTCCACGCGGCCGATGTCCCGCATGAAGACCGGCACGCCGCGCGATTCGGTCAATAGAATGTTGCCGATGTCGCCCGCGTTCTGGATCAGGCCAACACCGCGCACTACTATGGACTGCTGCCTGTTGTCAATCATCGCGCCGCCGGCGTTGCTGTTATTGGCGCGCAGCGCGTCGGCAACCTGCGAAATAGAGAGGTTGTACTTGGACAGCTCGATCGGATCCACCTGCACCTGGTACTGCTTGATCAACCCGCCGAAGGGCGTGACATCGGCCACGCCGGGGACCTGCAACATGCGCGGCTCCACCACCCAGTCCTGCAACTCACGCAACTTCATGGAGTCCAGACCGCCGCCTTCGAGCGTGTAACGGTACAGTTCGCCGATTGGCGTGGACATGGGCCCCAGTGTGGGCACGACTCCATCCGGCAAGTCCGCGTCGCGCAGTTTTTCGAGAACTACCTGGCGGGCGAAGTAGTCGTTGGTTTCGTAAGAAAAAGTCAGTTCCACTACAGAGAGGCCGAAGATGGTGCGTGAGCGCCGCGCGATCACGTTCGGCACGCGGTTCAAGGCACGCTCAATGGGCACCGTGACCTGTTGCTCGATCTCCTCGGCCGCGCGTCCGGGGTACAGTGTCACGATTACGACCTGTGTGTCTGATATATCGGGGTACGCCTCCAGCTTGAGCTGGAGAAACGCCCAGACACCCAGGCCGATAACCGTTAGTCCCAGCGCCAGGGTTATGAAGCGTTGCCGGAGGGCGATCCGCAATAGTTTCGCAATCATGTGGCGTCCCTAGTTCGTTTTCAGCAGCATGGTCCCGTCGACTACTACCTTGTCGCCGGCCGATAAGCCCGACAGGATCGCCACGCGATCTCCCATGTGCACCCCGGTCTGTACCGCGACGCGCTCGAACGAACCCGGCGCCATCAGACGCCAGACCACGTTTTTTCCCTCCTGCATCACCACGGCGCTGGCGGGCACTACAGGCTTGCGTTCGAGTGCCTCACTGTGGCGGATACGGCAGAACATTTCCGGCCGGAAGCGTCCGTCGCGGTTGGCGATCTCGGCGCGGACCTTGATGGTGCGGGTTTGCGGATCGACGACGTCGGCAATCCGGGTGACGCGCCCACGGAACGATTCGCCGGGGTACGCCTCGAAGTCGACGTCCAGACGCTCGCCAAGCTGGATGTATCGGATCGAGGTTTCCGGCACATCCGCCGTAACCCAAACCGAGCCAAGATCCGCAATGGTTACCAGCGGGGAACTCGTGTCGTTGCGGTACTCGCCCGGGACCACGCTCATGTCAAGGATCTTTCCGGAAATCGGCGCCAGCACGGCGACGCTCTGCCCGAATTGGCCAGGCCTCACGCCGAGGATTTGAAGTCGCCGCCGGCACTGCTCTCCGCCGGCCAGGGCTTGATCCAGTGCGGCTTTGCTCTGCGCCAGAAGCGCTTCGGCATTCAGGACTTCCTTTTGCGCCACGGCGCGGTGTTCGAAAAGGTCGCGCGCGCGGTCCGCATCCGCCTGTGCCTTGACCAATGCGGCGCGAGCCTGTGTCACGGCCGCCTGCGCTTGCATGTACGCGGAGATCGCCGCATCGACGTCGGGACTTTCCACGGTGAGCAGCGTCTGCCCCTGCTTGACGTAATCTCCAATGCGGACTTCGACGCTCCTGACGCGCCCCGCCACCGGCAGCAGCACGTGCGCCGTGCGGTTGGGGTTAGCCTCGACTTTACCCGGTGAAGTAACCGGGTCCACCGGGACCTCGGCCAGTTCCACAGCGCCGGTTTGCAGACGCGACAACTGCGGGGAATCCGGCGCCAGATTGACCCTATTGGGATCCATCTGCACGACGGCGGGAACGGGCGAGTCCGCGCGAGGGCCGCTCGTTTTCCTGTCGCAGCCAACCGGCGCCCACACCGCCGCCAGCAAGACTAGCCATATCAGCCGACCATTATTCATGGGAGTTCTCCCGGCGGGGATTGGAGCCGGTGGCTCCGGCTTCAGGCGTCCCGCCGCTGACCGAGTCCATCAGATAAAGACTTCGCGCATAATTGGCGCGCGCTTCGTTGTAACCCTGCATGGTGTCGTTAAAAGCCCGTTGCGCATCGAGTAGCTCCACGAAAGTGGCCTCGCCGCGCCGGTAAGAATAGCTGGTCGTCTCACGAACGTTGCTTGCCTTGGTGAGCATCTCCGCTTCGATGCTGTCAACCAAGGCGCGCGCGGTCGTGTATTGCTCCCAGGCGCCAACCACTTCCGCGCTTACTCCGGCTTCCTGCGCGCGCAGGCGGGCGGTGGTTTGCGCCTCTTCCCGCTGGGCCCTGGCGATCTCGCCCTGGTTGCGGTTAAACACCGCCAGCGGCACACTGAAGAACAATCCGAGGGTATTTGCAGTTGCCGACGGCGCCTGTTGCCGCCGGTATTCTGATCCCACAGTGAAATCGGGCTTGCTTTGCGCTATTTGTAGCCGTAAATCCGCCTGATTGCGTGCGATGGTCTGCCGCAGGCTCAGCAGGTCCGGCCGGTTCGCCAGCGCTGTCCGCTGCAAATCCGCCAGAGCGAGCGTGCGGGAGTCTTTACGGAACGGTCCGGTCACATCGAAGTCTTTCGACGGCGCAGGCCGGCCCATCAGAACTTGCAGTCGATTGATGGCTTGCGTGAGCTGCAATCCCGCCTGGCGGACGGCTGCCCGCGCCTGCAGCGCCGCTACTTGAGAACGGTCCAGTTCCACCGGCGCCAGGTCGCCGCTTTTCACGCGCACCGTGTTCACCTGGACGATCTCGTTGAAACTGTTCAGGTTGGCCTGCGTCAGCGCCAGCGCCTCCTTGGCTAATTGCACGTCAACGAAGGCGCTCTCGACGTCATAGACCAGACGGCGCATGGCATCACGAAAGTTCAACCCGGCAACCGAGGTATCGGCTGCTGCCACCGCCATGCGGGCAGCCCGCTTCCCGCCGCGCTCCAGTATGAAATCCGTACGGACTGAATACTCATTCGGCCCGCCATTGTTGATGGTGTCGAAGCCCGTACCGAGCAAATCCAGATGATCGCCGTCCAGGGTGAACACGGGATTGGGCCGAAGCCGGGCCGTGATCTGGCGGGCCTCGGCGATGCTGATGTTGTACCGTTCGGCGGCCAGGGAAAGGTTCTTTGCCAGTGCCTCCTCGACTGCCTGGTCGACAGTGACAGCGGCTGTGTGAAGTGCCGTTGGGGCGGCACTTTGCTGGGCCCACAGACAGCCCCAGCCGGTCAGAATTGCCAGCAACATTGGTTTCATGTTTATCCGGATAGTTCAATTGTAGAGGCGGTCCACCGAAAATCAACCTGCTTCTAGAAGGTAGAATCGGCGCCTTTCCTGCCCACCGCACCCTCCCCTACAATCGGGATGAATCCATCCCGGCTAACCGGGAGGCCGCCAGCCTCTGGGGCGGATTACACTACGGAAAACAGCATGACTCGTGCCAATGTTCTGCGCGTTCTGACCATCGGCTTCAGCCTGGTCATCGTGTTGCTGGCGGCGGTGGCGTATCTCGGATTGAAGAAAGTCACCGAGATACAGCACGACGCGGCGGCGCTGCTCAGCGACCACCTGGTCGCCGAGAGACTAGTGGAGCAACTCGAACTCGAACAGCGCCGGGTGGGAGACGTGATTCTGCGCATCTCACGCATCCATCTGCGCGGCCTTTCCCAGGTCGCGCCCATTCTCCATGACGTAGAGACCGTCGATGGACAAGTACAGCGCCTGGTCGCAGCGAGTACCCACGACCGGCAGGCGTGGCGGGAATTGGGCAGAGTCTCGAACAGCTTCGCCGCGACGGTGCGCGAGACGTTTCGCGATCCTCGCGTGACGCCCCTGGAACTCGAGACCCTGATGAAGCAGCACGACGAATTCGTCCGTGCAGCCCGCGTCCTCATTCAAGCCGACTCGGCCCGCGCAGCCAGCGTGGAAGTTGCCATCGGAATGCGATCCCGGGACCTGATCGGCGAATCTGCCTGGCTCCTGGCTGCCTGCTTCCTATTGGCGGTGGCCTGCGCCGCGCTCAGCGTGTGGGCCACAAATGATTCGTTCCGCAAGTTGGAATGGCAGGCCGCCGAACTGAGCAAGGTCACCTGGCATCTGCTCCAAAGCCAGGAGACAGCCGCCCGGCGTTTCTCTCACGAGATGCACGACGAACTAGGCCAGTCGCTGACAGGCTTGAAAACGTCCCTCGGCCTGCTTTCGCCGCGGGAATTTGCCGAACAGCGCGAGGAATACCTGAATATCCTCGATCAGGCGATCCAAGATGTTCGGGAGCTGTCACAATTGCTGCGGCCGGTGATTCTCGACGATCTGGGCCTCGATGCGGCCCTGCGTTGGCTCACGGAACGTTTCGAGCGGCACACGCGAATCGGGGTGGAGTACATCTCCGATTTCGCCGGGCGCATGGACGAGCAAACTGAAACACACCTGTTCCGCGTGGCGCAGGAATCCCTCACCAACGTGGCGCGGCACTCCGGCGCCAATCGCGTCAGGATCTCACTGGCGCGCGCGGGCGAGCGGATCCAACTGACAGTCGAGGACGACGGCCGCGGCATGGCGCCATCCGGCAAAGCTCGAAGTCACGGACTCGGCATGACCAGCATGCGAGCTCGAGCCAGCCATGCTGGAGGCGAGATGCGGTTGGACAAGAGCCCGCTCGGTGGTGTACGAATCGAGGTGGTGGTTCCATTCCGGAAGCCGAAAGATGACGCCGAATCGGAAGATTAGCATCGTGTTGGCGGACGACCACGCCATCGTGCGCCGGGGATTCCACCTCATCCTGCGTTCCCACGAGGATCTCGAAGTGGTGGGGGAAGCTTCCACCGGCCTGGAAGCCGTGGCGCTGGCGGAGAAACTGAAACCCAACATCGTGGTGATGGACGTCTCGATGCCGGGACTGAACGGCATCGAGGCTACACGCCGCATCGAGGAGGTTTCGCCTTCCACCCGCGTGGTCGCCTTGAGCATGCACCGCGACTCGGTGTATGTGCGCGAAATGCTGCGCGCCGGTGCGCGCGCCTACCTGCTGAAGGAATGCGCCGAAGCCGACTTGCTCACGGCTATCCGGGCAGTGGCGCGGGGAGAAGGCTACATCAGTCCGGCCGTCTCCGATGCCGTATTGAGCGACTATCGCAAGCACGTTGCCAATCCGATCGATCTCCTTACCGCCCGTGAGCGCCAGGTTCTTGAGCTGATCGCCGAGGGCAAAACCAACAAGGAAGTGGCCACCACTCTCAACCTGAGCGTCTACACGGTCGAAGCGCATCGTGGAAAGCTCATGGAAAAGCTGAATCTGCACAGCACCGGTGAGCTGGTACGCTTCGCCGTTCGCAACGGGTTGGTCGATTAGCCGTAAGCGAGCTTGAAGATCCGCCGGATCATGAACCGGACCGGCCTCCGGTGATAGGCTTTTTATGTGCGCAACAAATTGCTTTCGATCCTCGTCTTGACCGCCGCCCTCGCTCTGGGCGGCGATAACCGCCCCGCCTGGCACCCCGTAGTCGACTCCGCCGCGCGGCTCACGCAGCTGTTTGACAAGCCTCCCGCCGAATACAGCACCTCGCCCTTCTTCGTCTGGAACGGTGAGGTCACCGAGGCCGACATCGATTTCTACATGGAGTCCTACCACGCGCAGGGCATCCAGAGCGTCTTCATTCACCCGCGCCCGGGCCTCATCACCGAGTACCTGTCCGACCGCTGGTTCCAGCTTGTGCGTTACACCGTCGATAAGGGCGCCAAGCTGGGCATGGAAGTCTGGCTCTACGACGAGAACTCCTACCCCAGCGGTTTCGCCGGCGGTCACGTGCCCGCCCAAATGCCCGAATCCTATAACGAGGGCCAGGGCCTGCTGCTGCACCGCCTTACCGCGCTCACTCGCGACGACAAGCGCGAGTATAAGCTGGTTCTGCGCAAGGACCCGGACGGGTTCCGCGACATCACTTCTAAAGTCAAGGACGAGATCGGCAAGCCCGGCACATATTACGCGTTTGAACTGCTCCGCTACCCAAGGCGAGCCTGGCACGGCGGCTACTCCTATGTCGACCTGATTAGGCCCGGCGTCACCCGTAAGTTCATCGACGTGACTATGACCGGATATCAGAAGGCACTGGGCAACGACCTGGGCCATCGCGTCCCAGGCATCTTCACCGACGAGCCCAACATCGCCCCGCCGGGCGGCAGGGGCTCCATGCGCTGGACACCGGACTTGTTCGCGCAGTTCAGCAAGCGTTGGGGCTACGACCTGCGCCCGCACCTGGCCTCGCTATACGAGGAAACCGGCGACTGGAAGAAGGTCCGCCACAACTACTACGCGCTGCTGCTCGAACTCTTCATCGACCGCTGGTCCAAGCCGTGGAGCGAATACTGCACCACCAACGGCATCTTCTGGACCGGCCACTATTGGGAGCACGGCTGGCCCAGCCCCAACGACGGCCCCGACAACATGGCCATGTACGCCTGGCACCAGGTGCCCTCCATCGACTTGCTCTTCAACCAGTTCAATGAAGGCGTCAACGCTCAGTTCGGCAATGTACGCGCCGTCAAGGAGCTTGCGAGCGTGGCCAATCAGATGGGCCGCCGCCGCACTCTCAGCGAAACTTACGGCGGTGCGGGCTGGGAGTTGCGCTTCGAAGACATGAAGCGCCTGGGCGAATGGGAGTACGTGCTGGGCGTGAACCTGATGAACCAGCACCTTTCCTTTGGAACCATGGTGGGCGCGCGCAAGCACGACTATCCGCAATCGTTCAGCTATCATACGCCATGGTGGCCGCTCTATCACACGCAGGCGAATTACTTTGCGCGCCTGTCGTTGGCCCTGGCGAGCGGCGAGCAGCGCAACCGCATGCTCATCATCGAGCCGACCACCTCGGCCTGGTTGTATCCGTCCTTCGCCGAGCGCAGTGCGAAGATGATGGCTGTCGGCAACGCTTTCCAGGATTTCCTGAATCGCCTGGAAGCCGCGCAGATCGAGTACGACCTCGGCTCGGAAAACATCATGAAGGACCACGGCTCGGCGAGCGGCGGCAAGCTCACCGTCGGACGCCGCGCCTACGACTTGGTCATCCTGCCTCCGGGCACGGAGAATCTCGATTCGCCGACCGTGAAGCTGATTGAGACCTACGTTGCCGGCGGCGGCACCGTGCTCAGTTTCGTGGACGTCCCGGAGCGCATCGATGGTGCTGCGAACGATCGCATCACGAAGTTTGCGACGGCCAATTCCGAACGGTGGCTGCGCGCAAATTCGATTGAAGACGCGAGCGCGAAGCAACTCCTCGCTGGGCGCGATTTCAGCATCGGCTGGAGCCCGGCCTCCGGCGGCAAGCTCTTCCATCATCGCCGCCAGCTCGACGACGGCCAGCTCATCTACCTGGTGAATTCGAGCCTGGAGCAGAAGGCCGTAGGGACGTTCAAAGCCAAAGGCGCGTCGCTCAAGCGCCTGGATCTGGCCACGGGCTTGATCATGCCGTATCCCGCCAAGGCTAATGGTGCGGAGCTTGACGTGTCGTTCGACCTGGCGCCCGCGGGCAGCTTGCTGTTGATCGCCGGCAATTCCGGAACCGTGACCGCTCCGAAGCCCGCGCCGCCCGCCGCCCCGGTGCGCGCCACCGGCCCTGTTACAGTGAAGCGTCTCTCGCCCAACACGCTCACGGTCGACTATTGTGATCTGAAACTCGCAGGGGCCGTCACCAAGGACATGTACTATTTCGCGGCCGCCAAGAAGGTCTTCAACCATTACGGTTTCGAGGCCAACCCCTGGGACGCCGCTGTGCAATACAAGACCGATATCCTCGATAAGAACCACTTCCCGGCCGGTTCCGGTTTTGAAGCCACCTATCACTTCCAGGTTTCCGGCTCCATTGACCGCACCGCCCTGCGCGCCGTCGTCGAACGGCCCAGGTTGTGGAAGGTGACCGTGAACGGGAAGCCCGTCTCGGCGCGTCCCGGCGAGTGGTGGCTGGACCGCGATTTCGGCGTTTACGACATCGGCGCGCTGGTGGTCGAGGGGGCCAACTCTATTACCATCGAGGCCTCGCCCATGTCCGTGCACAACGAGATCGAGCCGATTTATCTCACCGGCGATTTCGGCGTCGAAGCGCAGGCCTCCGGCTGGCGCCTGGTGCCCGCGGCCCCGCTCAAGACCGGCGTCTGGAAGGAGCAGCGCCTGCCGTTCTATTCCCACACGGTTTCTTACGGCGCCAATTTCAGCTTCGCCAAGGTTCCCGCACAGGTTCTGGTGCAGCTCGGCAAATGGAACGGCACGGCCGCCGAAGTGCGCGTGAACGGAAAGAGCGCCGGAGTGATCGGCTGGCAGCCCTATGAGCTGGATGTGACGAAGTTTGTCCGCCCTGGCTCGAACCGCATCGACGTGGTGGTGTATGGCTCGCTGAAGAACCTGCTCGGACCCCATCACGGCAAGATCAACCGCGGCCTCACCGGCCCGGGCAGTTTCCGCAACGCGCCGGAAACCACACCCGCCGGCGCGAGCTATGACCTCGAAGCCTATGGCCTGATGGAGAATTTCCAGGTCGCCACACGCGCTTCGGTCCGTTAGGCCGGCGTGGGACAGGCGGTTTCGCCTATCTGCTGTTAGCATGGACACATGCTCCGGTTCGCCCTGCTGGCGGCGCTAAGCGTCGCCGCTATCGAGGCGCAGGCGGTCTTTGACGCCGCCTCCGCCTCGCGCTTCGTGAGGCTTGCGCTCGATTGCGTGGGGCGCGAGTATCCCAACAAGATCGCGCACGTGATGAATTCGGATGCCGACGCGCGCCCGCCGCGTGATCTCACGCTGGCCTTTTGTGGGTGCTTCGACTGGCACTCCTCCGTCCACGGCCATTGGCTGCTCGTTCGCGCCATCCGCACCTGGCCGGAGGCGGACTTCGCCGCACCGGCGCGCGCCGCGCTGAACCGCAGCCTCACGCCGGAAAACCTTGCACGCGAGGCCGAATACATGGGCGGCAAAGGCCGTGAGAGCTTCGAACGCCCTTACGGCCTTGCCTGGCTGCTGAAGCTTGCCGCCGAGTTGCGCACCTGGCGCGACCCTGACGCCCAGCGATGGAGCGGGGCGCTGCGTCCCCTGGAGAGTGCCGCGGTCGGGCGCCTGAGTGCATGGCTGCCCAAGCTCTCGCACCCTGTTCGCGCGGGCGAGCACTCGCAGACCGCGTTCGCGCTTGGTTTGACCTTGGATTACGCACGTGCCGCCGGCGACCGTGAGTTCGAGCGCCTTGTCGAACAGCGCATCCGGGCCTACTACCTGGCCGACCGCGCGTGCCCCGTGAATTACGAGCCCTCGGGCGAGGATTTCCTTTCCCCATGCCTTGCCGAGGCCGACGCTGCGCGCCGTGTGCTGCCCCAGGCCGAATTCGCCCGCTGGTTTGACGCGTTCCTCCCTCGCATCCAGTTGGAGCCTGCCGTCGTCACCGACCGGAGCGACGGGAAGCTGGCGCATCTTGACGGATTGAACTTGAGCCGCGCCTGGATGCTCGAAGGCACTGCCGCGGCGCTCGGTGCGAAGCATCCGCGGCACGCCGCCATCGCGCGTCTCGCTGCCCGGCACCGCGAAACAGGGTTGAAGGCGGTTACCGGCGAGCATTACGAGGGTAGCCATTGGCTGGGCAGCTTTGCCGTCTACCTGGTTACACATTCCTGGCAAGCCGAAAAGAGGTGACCCATGAATCGGCGCGATCTGTTGCGTCTCGTTCCGGCACAATTGGCGGCGCGCTCCGTCGCACGGGCGTCCGCCCGGCGGCCGAACGTTCTGTTCCTGATGACCGATCAGCAGCGGTTCGACACCATCGCCGCGCTGGGCAACCCGCACATTTACACGCCGAACCTCGACCGCCTCGCCGCGCGCGGCGTGACTTTCACTAACGCGTATTCACCTTGCCCGGTGTGCGTACCCGCGCGCTACACCGTCCGCACCGGCTGCGGGCCGCCTACGACCGCCGTCTTTTCGAACGCGCGTCCGCAGCCTGTCGCGGGGCAGGCCGAAACCACGACCGGCCGCTGCGGTCCCTATCTGGCCGAGACGATGCGCAGCCTTGGGTACCGCACCTTCGGCATCGGCAAGTTTCACACGCAACCCTGGGATGAGAACATCGGCTACGACGTTCATCTGCACAGCGAAGAACTTTACGGCATGCCGGAGCAGCGCCGCCGCGACGCTTACGCCGCGTGGATACGCACTCACCACCCCGCCTACGATTTCGTCGAAGGGCTGATGGGCGAGCGCACGGAGATGTACTACATGCCGCAGATGAGCCCCATGCCCGCCGAGGCGACCGTCGAACGCTGGGCCGCCGGGCGGGCCATCGAGCAGATCCGCGCCTCGGACGGGAAGCCCTACTTCGGCTTCGTCTCCTTCATTGGACCGCACCCGCCCTTCGCCCCGCCCATCCCCTTCAACCGCATGTACGATCCGGACCGCATGCCGAACCCCGTGCGCGGCACGCTCTCGACCGATCACATGGACGAGCAGATTCCCTGGATGAATCACGCCATCTGGGCCGAGGACATCAACGATTCGCACGCCCGCGTCCTCAAGGCGCGCTACTACGGCGAGATCAGCTACATCGACGATTGCATCGGACGCATCCTGGACGCCGTCGAAGCCCGCGGCGACGCGGAGAATACCCTCATCTGCTTCTTTGCCGATCACGGCGATCACCTCGGCGACCATCACGCATGGCAGAAGGAGAGCTACTTCGAGGCCTCCTGCCACATCCCGTTCCTGGTGAGCTGGCCCGCGCGACTGCCGGCCGGCAAGCGGCGCGACGAACTGGCGTCGCTCACCGACCTGTTCGGCATCGCGACCAGCGCTGCCGGCAAACAGCAACTGCGAGAGGGCACGGATCTCCTCGGCCTGCTCGATGGCAGCGCGCCGGCGCGCAGGCAATCTTATGGCTACTATGCGAGGCCGGGCTCGCCGCAGTTCAAGATCATGGTGCGCCGCGATCGATACAAGTACATCTACATGGCGAACGGCGGTCGCGAGCAACTGTTCGATCTCGATGAAGACCCGAACGAGCTTGCGAACCTTGCCTTGACGCGCTCCGCCGTCGTAAGCGAACTGCGCGCGCTGGCGACGAAGGCGTGTGATCGTACGGGACTTCGGGATGCCCTGGACGCGAACGGCCTGCGCGCCTTCCCCTTCGCCGCGCGCCGCCTACAAAGGATCTATCAGTTCGACCGTTCCCGCGGCGTGACCGGTTTTCCCAAACGCCCGCAGGATGTCGTGAAAGGAAACTCATGATGCCCAGATTCATCTGGATTACGCTGTTGTGCGCCGGCTGTTTCGCCGCGGAAAAGGTCGACTTCAGCTATGCCTTCGCCCCGCCGCACCGCATCGCGGTGGCCCGTCCTTCGGCCAGCGAAAAGACGCTGCTCGATCTCGAGCCAGGCACCCTTACGGCGGGCTGGACCTACGATGATTTGCGCCGCCTGCCCCTCGGCATCCTGAAGCCGCCGCGCACCGAGTGGCGCATCCGTTTACGTCCGCTTCTCGATGGGCAACCCTTCAAATCAAGCAAGTGGACGCGCGGTGAGCGGTTCCTGCCCATGCTCGACAATCTTTACGAGCAGCAGGCGGCGAGCGTGCGCCTGGAAGTGATCGGCGGCGCGAAGGCTGCCATCATCAGAGTCACTGTGCGCAACGCGGACGCGCGCCCGCACAAGGTGGCGGTCGAAGGCGAAGTGCGCAGCGGTTGGGTGGCGCACAATCCATCCTGGATCGAAGCGGGGCGCGATCCCGATGCGCTGCTCGCCTGCCAGGGCGATCGGGCCGACCGCGTGCTTATGTTCAGCGTGGGCGCCGGATCCTATCCGACAGAGCGCATGAAGATCACGCCTACGTGGACGCTCGCTCCCGGCGAGACGCGCACTGGCTGGATTGTGCGCCCCTATGAGGCCTATCAGGAGGATCTCGCTGCGTGGCGTCAGCGCAGTTGGCCGGGCGAGTTCGCCGCCGCCGTCAAGGAGTGGGGCGATCTGCTGGGGCGCGCCGCGCGCATCGACCTGCCCGACGAGTGCGTTCGCGACGCTTACTACGCCGGTCTCGGCGACCTGTTCATCATGCGCGAACCGCAGGCCGGCGGCTACATGGGCGGTATCCCCGGAACCGAAGGGTATCGTTCCCTGGGCGCATTCGAGGGGGCGCTTGCCGCCACCGCCCTCGATCAAGCCGGATTCCACACCGAGGCCGCCGGCGGCTTGCGCGTCCACATCGACATGCAGGAACCGGACGGCAACTGGGCCGACCCAAGAGCCTGGGGCCATCACATGTGGGGACTCTCTGGGATGAAGGCCTGGACCGCGATGGAACACTACCGGCTGACGGGCGATCGCGCGTACCTGGAAGCCCTCTATCCCCACATGCGCGCCAGTTCCCGCTGGCAGGAACTGCAGCGCCGCAAGACGCGTGTACTGGTGAACGGCGCGCGCACGCCCGAGTACGGACTGATGCCGCGCGGCATGGGAGACGGCGGTCTGATGCACGGCGACGACTACTTCGGCGTCTTCTACCCGCACAACAACCTCGCCGTCTTCGCCGACAAACTGTCATTGGAGGCGGCCACAATATTGGGCCGGAATGAGGACGTCGCCGAGTTGCGGCGGATTTACGAAACCGGCCTCGCCGACTTGCGTGCCTCTCTGGATGCTGGAGCCATCGAGGAGAACGGGTTCCGCTGGATCCCCGGCTCGCCGCGCGACACCGCGGGCAGCCGCTGGGGCGGCCTTTACGCGCTGTTCCCCGCTGGGCTGCTGCCGCCGGACCATCCGCTCATCACCGGGACGATTCGCAAACTGGAGCAATCCATCAGCGCCGGTGGGCAGCCCATCAACACCGGTTGGATGCGCGACGGCGCTTGGGTCGCCATCACGCTCGACAATCTGGCGGAAGCGCTGCTGCTGCGGGGCGAAGCCGACCGTGCAGCCGCCTATCTCTATTCGACCCTGAACCACGGTACCCCGCTCTACAGTTGGTGCGAGGAGCGCGGCCAGGAGGCCGGCACGAAGAAGACCAGCGGCGACCGCCAGCACCTGTGGACCCCGCTTGCGGTCGCACGCTACATCCGCGACGCGCTGGTGTTCGAGCAGGGAGGCACACTCCATCTGGCAGCCGGCACCGCCAGAAGCTGGCTCGAACAAGGCAAGACCGTGGGTATTGCCGGAGCCCCTACCCATTTCGGCGATGTAACGTACAGGATCACCTCCGATATCCAGAAGGGCGTGGTAAGAGCCGAAGTGACGCCTTCTACGCGAAAGGTACCGAAAGCCGTCATCCTGCACCTCCGCCACCCCGACCGGGCGGCGCTGAAGAGCGTCAAGCTGAACGGGAAGCCCTGGATGGACTTCGACCCGAAACTGGAGGTCGTGCGGCTGCCGATCCTGTCATCTACTTTGATTGTCGAGGGAAGTTACTGATGGCACTCACTGCTGGCTGACGACGTCGCCGCCAGAGCGCTCGCGTTCAAGTAGGACTCCCAGTACTCATTTGGCTCGGGTTTCTGGACGTTCGCGGCTGGCTCAGCATATAATCGCGCGGAGGAGGGAGTGTATACATGCGCAAAGTGCTGTGGGCGGTTTTGTGCGCCCTGTTATTGACCGGATTTGCCTTGACAGGTGTTGCCCAACAAAGCAATAAGCAGATCGGGATCAACATCGTCCTTAAGGTACCGACGGATCCAGCGGTGCTCGCGGACTTGGGCAGGTTCGGCAAAGTGCGGGACGTCGTCCCGGAGATTCAAGCGGTGACCCTGCAGGCACCCGTGAGACTGCTCGCGGCCATTCAGGCTCTGCCCTATGTGGCTGCGGCCAACCCGGATGCCGAACGGACCGGTGCACCCGTCGACACAGTTACGGCAACGAATTTCGCCGGCGGCATCAGCACCTGGAACCTGGATGCCATCAATGTAACAGATCCTGATTCGACCTCAGTTCGTACCGTCACCTACGACGGCTCCGGCGTGTACGTTGCGGTGCTGGACACGGGGCTGCTGGATTCCTGGCGCCAGTATTTTCCGCAGGAGCGGGTTTCTGTGGACTACGCCAGGTGTTTTGGCGGGGGTGGCGGCAACATTGGCTTTGTCTCCTCCCAGCCCAACAAGTGGGAGCACGATCAGGATTCCCACGGCACGCACGTGACGAGTACGATCCTCGGGTACAGCATGAGGGGAACGCACATCAACGGAGTGGCGCCGATGGCATCTGTGATCCCCGTGAAGGTTTTGAATCAGAATGGCCACGGCTGGTCCTCGGTCATCGCCCGCGGAATCATGTATGTCGCGGGCCTAAAGGCTGGTCCACTGGCAGGTGTACCAGTCGTGATTAACATGAGCCTGGGCGGTACGGCGCTGGACCCGATGGAACAGGCGGCGATTGACTACGCGATTGGCAAAGGCGTCATTATCGTAGCCTCGGCGGGGAACCGGGGAGCCGCCGGCATGAGCTATCCGGGAGCATATGCCCCGGTGATCTCCGTAGCGGCGTCAGGGTGGATCGGTGAATGGATGAGCAACACGTGGTGGTATGCCGGCAACGTTCCCGATCCCACGAACCCTGCCGACTACTACATCGCCGATTTCTCCAGCCGTGCATTAGCGGGCCAAGACCTGGACGTCGCCGCGCCTGGTTCGTGGATCGTCGGACCTTACCAGGAGAACAGCGGACAAACCAGCTACTTCTTCCTCGGCGGAACCTCGATGGCCAGTCCGCACGTGGCGGGCATTGTTGCGCTCATGGCCCAGAAGAACCCGGCGCTAAGTGCAGCCCAGGCGGAAACTATCCTGGAGAGCACTGCGATTCCGCTGTCGGCCGGCTGCCGGACAGTGTATGACTCGTCCGGCGCGTCGTCCAGCGTCTGCTGGGGCGCAGACGCCACAGGCGCCGGCCTCGTCACAGCCGACGCCGCCCTCGCGGCCACACCGTAACCTACAAACACAGCGGGCTCCCCAACTCCGGGGAGCCCCGTCCACACCAACTATAGCCGCGACTTACCGCCAGTACCCCTCGATCCACACGTAGCCGCCACCCCGGTGTTCCCGGTAGCCCGGCACCCAAACCATGTCCAGACGCGGCGGCCTCATCCAGCGTCCCTCCACCCACCTGTAATGGTGTCCGGTCCACCGGCGATAGCCGGGAACCCAGACGCGTCCCCCATCATGGCGATACATCATCGCTTCCCTCGGCGGCGGTGGAGGCGGAGGCGGACCAAAACGGCTGTATCCGCGTGCCGCGCACCCCGCTGTGGTGGCGAGCGCGAGAGCCACAACCCCGATCCCGAAGTATCTCTTCATTTCCGGCCTCCGTTCCGTCCCAACTGGACTCGCTTCCTTTACGTGCACTTGCCGTGCCAGAAGCGAACCCGTTGATAATGCAGGCCTGACGCCGCCGCACGGCTTCGCTTCTGGTGGCCTAAAACCACCACGCCGCTTGCCTTCCACCGAAGCCGGACGTACACTTGTTTCGCCGTGCCATTTCTTGCGAGGGGAGCCTGCTCATGAATTGGACCCAACTCCTGAAAGCGGAAATTGAGGTTACGTACTCTACTACGGCCAAGCTGATCGACAAAGTCGATCCCGATGGCCTCGATTGGAAACCCGCCACAGGTAGCAACTGGATGACCGTCGGCCAGTTGCTGATGCACCTCACAAATTCCTGCGGCGCCGGCTGCAAAGGCTTTGTCACCGGCGACTGGGGGATGCCGGAGGGCATGAAGGTAGAAGACCTGCCCCCGGAGGAAATGCTGCCGCCAGCCGAAAAACTGCCCGCGATCGGCAGCGTCGCGGAAGCCAAGGAGATGGTGGCCCAGGACAAGGCGCTGGCTCTCCAGATGGTAGACCAGGCTGGCGAACTCAACCTCGCCATCAAGCAGATGGCCGCCCCTTGGGCGCCTGAGGAGAAGTACCCCCTCGGCCGCCACCTGCTGCAGATGGTCCGCCACTTGAATCTGCACAAGGCGCAATTGTTCTACTACCTCAAGCTTCAGGGCAAGCCAGTTAATACCGTGGACCTCTGGGGCTGATCACCGCCGCTTTGAGCGGCTATACAATGGTGCATCATGATGCACCATCCTACTGTCCTGCCTCGAAGAGGTTTCCTGCAGGCCGCTTCGGCGGCTGTCCTTGCTCCAGACGCGTTGCGCGCCGGGGAAAAACCGGTACGCGTCGGCGCGATCGGTACCGGCGGCCGCGGTACGGGATTGCTCGGCGTGCTGCTGACCATCCCCGGCGTGGAGGTGCCCGCCGTCTGCGACGTCAATGAGAAGAACCTCACCCGCGCGCAGGCGTTGGCCGAAAAGCGGAGCGGCAAGCGGCCCGAGCCTTACGGCCGCAACGAGCGCGATTACCGGCGCCTCCTCGAACGCCCGGATCTCGACGCGGTAGTCATCGCGGCACCATGGGAGTGGCACACGCCCATGGCCGTCGACGCCATGAAGGCCGGCAAGTATGCCGCCATCGAGGTGCCCTGCGCGCTCTCCCTCGAAGAGTGCTGGCAACTGGTGGACACCCGCGAGAAGACCGGCGTGCCGTGCATGATGCTCGAAAACTGGAGCTTCCGGCGCGACAACCTGGCGGTCCTCAACATGATCCGCCAGGAGCTGTTCGGCGAAATGGTGCACTGCCACTGCGCGCATTCGCACGACTGCATCGACCACTGGTTCTGGGATAAGGACGGCAACGAGCGCTGGCCCGCCAAGTACCTCGTGAACTACAATCGCGATCAATATCCCACCCACAGCCTCGGCCCCGTGCTGAGCTGGCTGGACATCAACTGCGGCGACGCCTTCGCGACGATCGCTTCTACCGCCACCGATTCGCGCGGCATCAACGCCATGTTCGCCCGCAAATTCGGCCCCAACCACCCGCTCGCCGTCAAGAAGTACAAGCAGGGCGATATCGTTACGTCGGTGGTGCGCACGCACAAGGGCAAGTCGATCGTCATCAACTACGACATGCAGTTGCCGCGGCCGTACGACAACCGCTGGATGGTTCAGGGCACCCTCGGCCTGTACGAAGAGGACCGCGCGGTGCTTTATATCACGGGCCGCAGCCCCAAGTACCACGAGTGGGAACCGTTCGCCCCTTACCAGGAAAAGTACGAGCACCCGTGGTGGAAAGCGTTTCTCGCCGAAGCCTCCAAGCATTCGCACAGTGGAACCGATTATCTGGAACTGGTGAAATTCATCGATGCCGTGCGCGCCAAAACCGAAACGCCCATCGATGTTTACGACTCCGTCACGATGACGTCGGTGGTGGCCCTGAGCGGACAGTCCATCGCTCGCGGCGGCGCTCCGGTGGAGTGCCCGGATTTCACCCGCGGACGCTGGCGCACGCGCAAACCTACGTTCGCCGTGGCGTAAAAGCTATAATTAAGAGGATTCATTCACAATCTATCAGGAGCATGCATGGCAACTAGACGCATCGGTATCCTTACCGGCGGCGGCGACGTCCCGGGTCTGAATACCGTTATCCAGAACGTAACCTATCGCGGAATCGAGCACGGCTTCGAAGTCGTGGGCATCCGGCGCGGATGGGAAGGACTCACCCACGTCAACCTGGAGGACCCCGCCAGCAAGGCCCACTACATCCTGCCGCTGACCAAGGAAGTTACACGCACCATCGACCGCACCGGCGGCACCTTCCTCCACACCAGCCGCACCAACCCGCAGAAGATGAAGAGTCTGCCCGAGCACCTGGCAGGACAGACCTTTCCGCAGAAGGAAAGCACCAAGAAGGGCGTTACTTCGACCGTTTTCGACGTTACTTCGGAGGTGCTCAAGAATCTGGAGAAACTCGGCATCGACTATCTGGTCGCCATCGGCGGCGACGACACGCTGAGCTATGCCTCGCGGCTCGACAGGGAAGGCTTTCGGGTCGTTGCCGTCCCCAAGACCATGGATAACGACGTCCAGAACACCGAGTACTGCATCGGGTTCTCGACCGCCATTACCCGCGCCGCGGACGCCATCCAGCGCCAGCGCACCACCGTCGGTTCGCACGAACGCGTCGGCATCTTTCGCGTCTTCGGCCGCGACGCCGGTCACACCGCTCTCTACACCGCGTACATCACCGGCATCCGCTGCGCCATCCCCGAGTACAAGTTCAACCTCGAACGGATGATCGAACTGCTGATCAAGGATAAGAGGGAGAATCCCAGCAACTATTCGATCGTCGTGCTCAGCGAGGGCGCCGAGTGGGAAGGCTACCAGGTGCGTGAGTACGGAGAGGCGGACGCGTACGGTCACCGCAAGAAAGCCAGCGTCGCCGAGGACCTGGGCGAAGAAGTCAAGCACCGCACCAAGGAAGAGACCGTCATCAGCGACTTGACCTACGAGTTGCGCAGCGGCGCGCCGGACTTCGTCGACAAACTGGTCGCCGGCACCTTTGGCAACATGGCGTTCGAGAGCATTCTGGCAAACCGGAGCAATATGATGACCGCCATCGTCGGCGGCTGCTTCGAAATGATGCCGATCCCGGACCCGAAGCGCGGGCCGCGCAACGTGGATGTCGCCGCGATGTACGATACGGCCGAATGCCGTCCGAATTACTCCAACAAGTTCGGCATGCCCATTTTCCTAACGCGAGTCCAGAAATAGGTGTTCCGGTTCGGCGGACTTTTCAAATCACGAAAGACGGCCCAACCCCGGGCCGTGGCGGCGGATCTCCAGCAGGAGATCCGCCGTTCGTTTAACGAGGCCGCGCGAGACGAGGAGCATTTCCCCTCCACCATCGACCCGCGCATCTATCACGTCAAGCTGCTGGCGGAGTTCCTTGGCGACCTCGATCAAAAGCGCGTGTTGGATGCCGGATGCGGCAAAGGACGCTTCGCGCGCATTCTGAAGGAGCGCCATCCGCCGGTTTCCGTCTGCTGCATGGACATTGCCGAAGCCATGTTGCGCGCGGTCCCTGCGGGAATGGAGCGCGCCGCTGGTTCTCTGATCGCCCTCCCATTCCGGGACGCCGCCTTCGATGCCGCCTACGCCATCGAATCGCTCGAGCACGCCGTCGACATCGAAACTGCCGTCGCCGAGTTGTGCCGCGTGGTCAAGCCCGGCGGGCGCGTTTTCGTCATCGATAAGAACGCCCGCCAATGGGGACGTCTGGAAACACCGCACTGGGAGAAATGGTTCGGCCGCCGCGAACTCGAAAAACTCCTCCGGCGCCACTGCCGCCAGGTGTCCAGCCGCTTCATTTCCTACTGGGAAGATGTCGAGCCGGACGGCCTTTTTCTGGCGTGGCTGGCCGTCAAGTAGGTAAGCTGAAAGAAGAGCGGGGCGCCTGCCCCGAATCAAGGTAAGCTCATGACTACTGAAACCCAAGCCCTTCCCTTCCAGGAGACCGTAGAGGCCAAGGGGCATCTGATCGACTCCCACATCATGGAGAAGATCTTCGATGCCGTGGTGGCCTCGAACGGCCGCTTCGAGGTTGAACGCTTCAAAATCGGCCGTACCAATGAAGACCCCTCTCACCTGCGTCTGAAAGTGGAGGCCCCCTCGGCCCCGAAGATGCAGGAGATGCTCTCGCACCTGCTTGGTTTGGGCTGCGTTCCGGTGGATTCCAGCAACGCCGAACTCTACCAGGTAGAGCGCGACCGTTGCGCCCCGGAGAACTTTTACTCCACCACCAACCAACGCACTGAGATACGCCACGGCGACCGCTGGATCCCCGTCGAAAACCAGCGCATGGACTCGCTCGTTGTGGTCGCCGACGGCCATGCGTACTGCCGGTTGCTGCGCGACATCCGAGCGGGCGACATGGTCGTCGTGAATATGCGCGGCATCCGCGTCGTTCCCGAAGCCAAGGAGCGCGACCGGCTCTCGCACGCGTTCTCCTTCATGAGCAGCGGCATTTCCAGCGAGCGCCAGGTGGATACCGCCGTGCGGCAGACCGCCGCCCTGGTCCGCGATGTGCGCGCCGCCGGGAAGCGGGTGATCGTAGTGGCTGGACCCGTAGTGGTCCACACGGGCGGCGCCGCGGCACTGGCCACGCTGATCCGCAAGCACTTCGTCAACGCCGTGCTGAGCGGCAACGCGCTCGGTGTGCACGACATCGAAGCTTCTATGTTCGGCACCTCGCTTGGGGTCCGCCTGGCGGATGGCCGCCAACAGGAACACGGACACCGCAATCACATGCGCGCCATCAACGCCATCTACAATGCGGGCGGCGTGGCCCAGGCCGTTGCCTCCGGCAAGCTCACGAGCGGCATTCTCTATGAGTGCGTGCGAAACAAGGTGCCGTTTGTCCTCGCGGGAAGCCTCCGCGACGACGGTCCTCTGCCCGAAACCGTCACCGACATGTGCAAGGCCCAGACCCTGTACGCCGCCCAACTCAAGGATGCCGGCCTGGTATTGTGCCTGGGTTCCATGCTACACTCCATCGCCGTCGGCAATATGCTGCCGAGTTGGGTGAGAATCGTCTGCGTGGACATCAATCCGGCGGTGGCCACCAAGGTAAGCGACCGCGGCACCGGACAGGCCGTGGGCGTGGTCACCGACGTGGGTTTGTTTCTCGATTTGCTGGCGAAAACACTGGTTGAAGCATGAACGGGAAAAGAACTTATACCGAGCAGCACGCGCGCGCCGGCGTCGATGCCGATCTGCCATCGATCGACGTTTGGGAGAATCAATATCCGGGCTACGAGATCGAGATAGAAATGCCCGAATTTACCTCGGTCTGCCCCAAAACCGGCCTGCCCGATCACGGAACCATCCGGATCTCTTACATGCCGGATAAGTGGTGCCTGGAACTCAAGTCGCTCAAGATGTACATGATCGCCTACCGCAGCCTGGGCATCTTCCAGGAAAACGCGGTGAACCGGTTCCTGCGCGACATCGTCGCCGCGGCCAAGCCCGTTTCGGCCACCGTTACCGGCGAATTTGCGCCGCGCGGAGGCGTGTTCACGCGCATCACCGCGAGTTGGAGCAAGAAACGTGGCCACCGCTGATTCCGCCCCTGACCGCGAAGCCGAGGAGCTGACCGCGGTCATTCGCGCCATTCAGGAGCGCGTGCGCGCCCGCCATCCCGGTTCCGCTGCCGGACCTTTCGATATCGCCTTGCCAGACCTCATGGACGTGGTGCACACGCGCGACGCCGCGCTGTCCAAAGTGGCTGCTATCGGCGGCGTGAACCCGCGGCCCTCAGGGTTGGTCAACTCGCTCGTGCAGCGAGTCAAGCGCCTGATCGCTCGCGCCCTCGATTGGCACGTGCGCGACCAGGTGGAGTTCAACCGTGGGGTGATGGCGTGCGTCGAAGCGATTCTGGCCGCCCTGGACGAGAACAACCGCACCCTCTCGGCCTTGGCCGGCGAGTGCGCCAACCGCATCGACTCCGGCCGCGCGGAACTTGCCGGAACTCGCAAGGCCATGAACGACCTTGCCGCCCAGGCCTCCGCGCTCAATGAAGAGGCGCGCGAACTCAAAGACATTCGCAAGCACTGGGCCGAATGGCGCGTCGAATGGGAGCGGAAGCTCTCCATCAATGAGGTTCAGTTCCTGCGCAGCGCCGCCGACCTGCAGACTGGCTTCCAGCATCGCGTCACGATGATGGAGGGTAATCTGCGCGAACTGGCCAAAACGCAGCACGCCGATTTCGAACACGCCCTGAACCGCTCCGCGGACGAGATTCAGAAGAAACTCTGGGCCGATCTCGAAAAGGTCCGCCTCGAATACGAGAACGTCATCCACAACGAGCTGCGCATCGTGCGCCAGCGCGCCGCCGCGTCGTCCGCCGTTCCCGCGCCCGCTCCGGTTGCGCCTCCGCCCGCACTCGACTGGCTTCAATTCGCCGACAAATTCCGCGGCCCCGAACAGTACGTGCGAGAGCGCCAGCGCGCCTACGTTTCCGATTTCAAGGACTGCCACGAGGTGCTCGACATCGGCTGCGGCCGCGGTGAGTTCCTGGAAGTGATGAAGGAAGCCGGCATCGCCGCGCGCGGCATCGACCTGTGCGAGGAAGCCGTGGCCCTGTGCCGCACCAAGTCGCTCGACGCTGAAGCGGCCGACCTGTTCGTCTATCTCGACGCGCTCGCCGACGCTTCCCTGGACGGCATCTTCTCAGCTCAGGTCGTCGAACATCTTCCACCGGAGCGCCTCCCTGAGTTCATTCGCATGGCCGCGGCCAAGCTCCGGCGCGGGGGCGTGCTGGTCATCGAGACTCCCAATCCGGGGTGCCTGGCCATCTTCGCCACGCATTTTTACCTGGATCCCACGCACACGCGGCCCATTCCGCCAGCGCTGCTCACCTTTTACATGGTTGAAGCGGGCTTCGGCCGTCTGGAGGTCCGCAAGCTCGCGCCCGCAATGGAGTCGTTTGAGGCCTTGAAGGAACTGCCGGCGGCGTTCCGCGACGCCTTCTTCGGCGAAATGGATTACGCTGCTTTGGCGCGCAAAGTGTCTTGAAGCGTCCGTCCGTGGGGTGGTCTGCTTAGATCAGTTCCCGGCGTTCGGGTTTGAACGCTCCGTCCAGGTATTGGTGCCACATCACCAGTGCCTGGAGGCAGAATGCCGTCGAAACAGGGTTGACGTGCGGGATTAGTTCTCCATCCCGCCGTCCGAAAAGGAATCCTCCGTCCATGCGAGGATCTTCGCTTTGGACCTGATAGGACGCGGCGCGCCGGGCCTCTTCCTCGGCCGCTTCCCGGTCCAGCGGGACTGCGCCCAGCGCATCCGCAAACAAGCGCGCCCGCAATAGCTGCGCACAAACATCGGAGCGCTCGAAACCGGGCGCGATTTCACGCAGCAGTTGCCCCACCTTGCCGATGCCCCACCGGGCCGCCTCGGCGCATTCCGGCCGGTCCAGGCATGGCAGAAGGCCCTCCAGGAAATAGCAGTAGGCGTGCAGGCGATCCATAACACGATGTGGATCGGTATCGCCCGGCAGGAAGCTCCGGTGCGTTCCCAGGGTGTATGCCAACGTCTCTTCGTAATGCTGCCGGTAGCGCTCTTTGCCGGTCGCCTCATAGACGTCGTACCAGGCCAGCGCGGATTTCAACTGGTAGCAGCCCGGCTGCTGCGACCAGGTCCCCTCCGCCGGGGCGGGGGATTTGTCCGGCAAAAGCAGGATCGGATGCGGAGCACTTACTCCTCCGAAATCCCGCGCCATCGAATCGGCTGTGCGCCCAGCGGCGGCAAGCCATTCGGAGGCATTTGTCGTACGCCACGCCGCCAGCAGGCCCCTCGCGATGATCCCACTGTCGAAAAAATAAGCAGGCGCGGGCGCCCGGTCCCCGTTTTCGGTGGGCTCGAACGGGAAGATCTCCAGCCCCCGGTTCCAGGCGGTAGACACGAGGAACCGCGCCGCGCGCCCGGCAGCCTCCAGATGCCGTGCCTCACCGGTGACCCTATGTAGAAACGTGAACGCGCTCAGTGCATAGCCGGTAATCTCAGTGGAAACCCGGCGGTTGGTTTCAACGTCCGAACGATAATAGCGTGCGACCCCGCCGCCTGGTGCCTGGATCCCTGAATCCAGCAGCCATTGTCCGGCGCGGCGCAGAAAGGAGTTCGGTTGAAGCAATGAGATGTCCTTCAAAGTGAATGCTGGAGCGTACATCAAGTGGGCGTCCAACGGACTTTTCATTCTACCATCGCGCGTTTGCGAGCTTGCTATACTAGAGGATCGTAATTCTTAACCGAATCTAGACATGAGGCCTTTCGTAGTTCTTCTTCTTGCGGCTATGGCCGCCTCGGCCGGCGATTTCTATACCGGACAAGCCGCCCGTCTCGTTATCGGACAGCCTACCTTCGTGGCTCAGGACGATGGCGCGAGCGCCAAACTACTCGGTGCCGTCGGCGGCTTGGCATTTGCCAACGATACGCTGTTCGTGACTGACGCCAACCGCGTTGGCGCCACGCCCTTGAACCACCGCGTACTCGTCTTCAAGAACATGTCCCAGCAGTTGCCCGTCCCCACGGATCTTCTGACCCAGGGCGAGCGCTGTAACGTGTGCAAGGGCACTGCCAACGTCGTGCTGGGCCAGGACGATTTCCAGGGCGTTGAACTGGATCTGAAGAACAACCGTTTCCGCCTCCCCACCGCTGTCGCGAGCGACGGCCGGATCGTCGCGGTCGCCGATACCGACAACAACCGCATCCTCATCTGGAACTCCATCCCCACGTCCAACGGCCAGCCTGCCGATGTCGTTGTGGGCCAGGATAACTTCATTACCAACGGCATCAGCCGTGTGCCCACAAATAAGAGCCTGCGAGGGCCGCAGGGGGTTTGGATCCAGAACGGCAAACTGTTCGTGGCAGACACCCAGGCGCACCGGGTCCTGATCTGGAATAGCATTCCTACCAGCAATGGCGCCGCGGCCGACGTGGTCGTCGGGCAGCCCAACTTCACCACAGCCATTGACCAGGATCTCACCAGGCAGCCCGTCGCCCCCTCGGCGAGCACGCTGCTCAATCCTGTTTCGGTCACCAGCGACGGTACCAGGTTGTACGTGGCCGACCTGGGGCACAACCGTGCGCTGATCTGGAATAGTATTCCAACCACCAACGGAGCTGCCGCCGATGTGGTAATCGGCCAACCGGATTTCACCACGGCGGTGGCCAATAATTCGTCAAAGTTGTGCGAATCCAACGGCACCGATTCGACCACCGGCGATCCCACGTACCCGGCGCGCTGTGCCCGCACGCTGGACTTCCCCCGCTACGCGCTGAGTGACGGCAAGCGCCTGTTTGTCGCCGACGGTGGGAACGACCGCGTTTTGATCTTCAACAGCGTTCCGACGACCAACGCGCCAACACCCGATGTCATCCTCGGCCAGTTTGATCCCGAGGGGGACCAGGTTTCCGATAGCGCGAATGCACTGTTTCGCGCCGCCACCGATGTCATCCGCACACCGATGTCGCTGGCTTGGGACGGCAGCACGAACCTTTACGTGACCGACACGTTCAACCGCCGCGTCATGGTGTTCTCCGTTGGCGATCTGGTGCTGCCTTACAGCGCGGTCCGCAATTCGGCCAGCCGCGAGGTGCACGCAGTCGGCACCATCACTCTGGCCGGAACCATCACCAAAGACGACAAGATCACCCTCACGATCAAACGCGATACTGTTGAGAACAAGTACGAATACAAGGTGAAGGAAGCCGACGATCTGGAGAAGATCGTCGACGACATTGTCAGTCTGATCAACGCCGGCGACGGCAATCCTCTGGTGTTCGCCACGCCCAACAAAGTCCTGTTGCAAGTGGTGCTGACGGCGCGCGAGCCAAACGAGCCGGGCAACAATGTTGAACTTACGACCAAGACGAACACTAGCGCAACCATCGCCGTCACCACCAGCGGTTCCACGCTCACCGGCGGTATGGATGCCGCCAAGATCGCCCCGGGGACCCTGGTCTCCATTCTCGGCAATAACATGAGCGATGAGACCGCCGCCGTGCCTTACGGGGCTACTTCTTTGCCTTACAACCTTGCTGGCGTGCGTGTGTACGTGGACGGCATGGAGGCGCCGCTGCTGTATGTTTCCCCGGGGCAGATCAATGCCCAGATTCCCTGGGAAACCAGCTACGAAACGACCAGTGTCAGCGTCTATGTCCGCACCGAGCGTAAGGATGGCCGCGTTACCGTGACCACTCCCACTGGAGTGCCCATCATCGCTCAGAATCCCGGTGTCTACGCCGATGAAGGCGAGGACCCCCGTCCTGGAGTTGTGCTGCACGGCAGCAGTTACGCCACGGGCACGGTTTCCGTCGATGGCTCCGTTACGCCGGGTGAATCCGGCTCCATCACGATCGAAGACCGCACTTATTCTTATGTGGCGCAGGCCGGTGACACGCTGGAGAAGCTCCGCGACGCTTACATCCGCCTGCTCAGTTTCGATCCCCGGGTGGTAGCGTACAAGGCCGGCGTGTTCACGCGCATCCGCCTCCGCGCCCGCGTGCCTGGCCCGGAAGGCAACAGCATCAAGTATTCAGCCAGTGGCGCCGATAGCGGCAGCGTCATTCTCACCGCCACCACCTCCGAGTTGTGTTGCGCCAGCAAAGCCTATAGCCGCGTGACGGCCGAAAATCCGGCGCTGCCGGGCGAAACTATCATCGTCTACGCGACGGGTTTGGGCTTGGTCAAGCCCGAAGAGATCAATTCGACGTTGATCGACGGGGTCCAATACGCGGGCCCCGTGTACAACGAGCCGATTGAATTCGTGTCCTCCCTGGCCGGAGGCAAGACGGCCAACGTGCTGTATGCCGGGCTGAAGCCGGGCACCATCGGCATCTACGAGGTCCAACTCGAGTTGAACTCGGATATTCCCACCAACCCGAGCACACAGCTCACCATCGCGCAGGACGTTTACGTGAGCAACATTATTTCGTTCCCGGTAGTGAACCCGAAACCGGCCAACTAAGAAGCTGTCGACGCCGGCGGCGAGCGCGGCATTCGGCTGTCACTTGAGTTTGCTGCCCCGCACGGCCATGGCTATTATGAATGCTGCTGGGACCTCCCCGTCCAACCGGCCTATCCGAGGTGCAATCGTGCGTGGATTGAAATGTGCTTCAATCTTGGCCCTGATGATTGCGGTCGCCGCTCAATACGCCTCCGCGGAAATAAGAGTTCTTGCGGTTGTATCCAGCGCCGGATTCACTCCGGGGGTACCGTTCGTTGGAAGTCTTGCCTCAATCGGACTCACTGGTTTGACGGGTATCCAAGGAATCCAATCAGCTGCGGGATATCCGCTGCCGTATCAATTGGCGGGAGTCACAGTCACCGTGGATGGGACCCTTGCCCCCATACTTGCAGTCGCGGATTTGGGTGTCTACCAACAGATCAACATTCAGGTCCCGGCATATCGCTACCAGTCGCCTCAGACAATCGTCGTATCGCAGTCAGGCCAGGTCGGACAGTTGGATGTCGACTTCTACTCCTCGCACGCCGTTGGGGCGGGGGCCTGGGGTGTATTCTTCGAGGACGCTGCCGGCTATGGCGCCTTCCAGCACGCCGACTATAGCCTTGTCACACACGATCATCCGGCTCAGCCCGGTGAAGTGATAATGGCGTATTGCTCGAACCTCGCCGCTTACGCCGATGTAATGGATGCGCCCCTCATCGGTGATCCGGCCCAAGCTGATCCGCTTCCATGGCTGAGCCCGACTCGGAGTGTACTGACGAGTTTTGCCATCCCGAAGGTGAACACCAAGCCTGCTGAGGTTTTCTATGCGGGATTGAGTCCAGGGTCCGTGGGCTTGTTCCAGATGAACTTCAGGGTGCCGGATGACACTCCCGATGGAGACGCTACACTGAACGCCACCACGGATAACAGTTCCTGTTACGGCGCAGGGGCATTTTGCCCACCGTTGAAGATTAGCCGGGCGGTCAAGGTTCCAGTGAGGCGCTAGCGTCCGCCAGGAATTCAGGCGCCGGCCCTATGCGAGCGTCTTGTATCCGTTCTCGCGCATGATGTTGCGCGCCGCTTCCGCACTCTCCTCGGCCACATAGAAGAACGCGCCCGTCCGCTGGCTCCGGAAGATGATCCCGCCCGTGTACAGATCCGCCTCCACGGCGTAGTCGATCCCCGCCTTCGTGAAAGCGTCTTCCAGCTTGAGCGCTTCCTTCAGCCGCTTGGCGATGTACACCAGCACGGGCTCCCGGTCGTCGAAGAATGCGGCGTCCTGGCGCATGCCCGCTAGTTCCCGCGCACTCTGGCCTGGAACGCGGCGAAGCTGCCCGGAGATCGCTTGTCCGTCCACTTTGCGAAGCCTTCCGCCACGGTCTCCAGGTTCTTCAGGTAGAAGGGACTCTGGAAGGCCTGCCGCGCATGGGGCAGGAGGTCTCGCACCTTTTCGTAGGTGAACAACAGCTCACCGCCGCTTTGGAAGAATAGTTCCTGATTCAGCACCCCTGCCGTGATGAAGCTGGCCACCATTTCCCAGTAGCTCACCACCATGCGGAAGTAAGCGTTGTTGTCCGATCCCAGCGGGCACAGCTCCTGGAACTGCTCCATGGTCGAAGCCTTGAAGTTCTTGGCCATCCACTCGCGCGCGTGGCGCAGTTTGGCTTCGCGCCGCAGTTCATACAATCGCAAGATGAGGTTTACGTCATCGTAAGTTGATTGTTGTTCCATACAGCCTCCTTGTGATTCTTCCAGGGTAGCGCATCCCGCGTGAGAATCCGGCGTCCGAGGCCGCACCTTTTACTTTGAACCTCTCATGCCGCAACTGACCAAAGAGGATGAACTCTACTGGCTCGCCTTGCGCCTGGTCCCCGGCCTCGGCGCACGGAAAGCGGGTCAACTGCTCGACAGCTACCACACGCCGCAGGCCATCTTCCACGCCTCGCGCTCGGAGTTGGAGGCGGCGGGCCTGGCCGGCAGCGTGGCGCAGAGCATTGCGAGCGGCTGCTCGTTTGAAGACGCCTCCACCATGCAGCAGAAGATGCTCCATGCGGAGGCGGCTCTCATCACCCGCGCCGATGAACGCTACCCGCCGCGCCTTGCCGAGATTTTCGACCCACCCATCGTACTCTTCGCCCGGGGACGCATCGAGCTGCTTTCCGAGCTTATGCTCGGTGTGGTCGGTACGCGCCGCCCCACGCCTTATGGCACCGCCGTGGCCGAACGTATCGCCGGGGACCTGGCGCGCGCCGGTTTGGTCGTGGCCAGCGGCATGGCGCGCGGCATCGATACCGCCGCGCACCGGGGTGCGCTGGATGCCGGCGGAGATACCGTGGCTGTTTTCGGCTGCGGCGTCGACCTTGTCTATCCCAGTGAGAACCGCAAGCTCGCCGCTCAACTCGCCGAAAAGGGCCTGCTAGTGAGCGAGTTCCCCATGGGTGCGCCCGCCTATCCGCAGAACTTCCCCATCCGCAACCGTATTATTAGCGGGATGAGCCTGGGCGTGCTGGTAGTGGAAGGCGCCCAGTATAGCGGCTCTTCCATCACCGCGCGCCTGGCGCTCGATCAGGGCCGCGAGGTGTTCGCCGTGCCCGGCAACGTCACATCGAAGATGAGCTGGGGTCCCAACCTGCTTATCAAACAGGGCGCAAAACTCGCTCAAGACTACAACGACGTAATCGTGGAACTCGCTCCCGAAGTCCGCCGGCGATTAATCGAAAAAGGGCGCGCCCGTCTCGGCGACGGCGCCGAGGGAACGCCTGTCCAGGGCGATTTGCCGCTCGGCCCGACAAGCGCCACCGCCCGCGCTGTGCTCGATCTGCTGCGCGTGGATCAAGCGATGCACCTGGATGCCGTACTCGAAAAACTCGAGGGATGTTCCGCCTCCGAATTGATCTCCGTCCTGTTCGAACTCGAGATGCTGGGACTGGTGAAGCAACTTCCAGGCAAGAACTTTGTTAAAGTGTGGTGAGAAGCAGTTCCACCCGGACGCTTCCTCTTAAAAAAGCTTCATCCGCATCATCAAGAACATATATGGGAAAATCTCTCGTCATCGTCGAGTCGCCGGCGAAGGCGAAAACTATCGGCAAGTACCTCGGCAAGGACTTTGTGGTCAAGGCCTCGCTGGGCCACGTGAAGGACCTGCCTAAGAACGATCTCGCCGTCGACATCGAGAATGGCTTCGAGCCTACCTACGTTGTCATAGAAGGCAAGAACAAACTCATCCAGGAGCTTCGCAAGGAAGCCGGTAAGGCCGAAACCGTGTACCTGGCGGCCGACCCGGACCGCGAGGGCGAGGCTATCTGCTACCACCTGCAGGAAGAGCTGACCGGCAAACGCAACGGTGCCAAGGTCTTCCGCGTGACGTTCAACGAAATCACCGCCAACGCCATCCGAAAGGCCTTCCAACACCCGGGCGCAGTCGATCTGCATCGCGTGGACGCGCAGCAGGCACGCCGCGTGTTGGACCGCCTGGTGGGTTACCAGATTTCACCCCTGCTTTGGGACAAGGTCCGGCGCGGTCTTTCGGCCGGTCGTGTTCAGACCGTCGCGCTGCGGCTCATCGTGGACCGCGAGCGCGAGATCCGCGCCTTCGAGAAGAGAGAGTACTGGACCATCGACGCCCACCTGGGCGCCAAGAAGCCTCCCGTCCTCACTGCGCGCCTGGCAAAGCGCAATGAGGAAACCGTCGAGATTCCGGACGAAGCGGCGGCCGCGAACATCGTCACGCAACTCACTGGCGCGTCCTACCTTGTGCGTTCGGTTGCGACACGCGAGAAACGCCGCAATTCAGCTCCGCCGTTCATTACCTCTACCCTCCAGCAGGAGTCCGCCCGAAAGCTCCGTTTCAGCGTCAAGCGCACCATGATGCTTGCCCAGCGCCTGTATGAGGGTATCGAGCTGGGCAAGGAAGGCCTCACCGGTCTGATCACGTACATGCGCACGGATTCCACGCGCATATCGGCCGAGGCCCTCGAAGAGGTTCGTTCGCTCATCACCAGCCGCTTCGGCAAGGAATACCTGCCCGACACGCCGAATTTCTACCGCAGCCGGAAGGGAGCGCAGGACGCCCACGAAGCCATCCGCCCCACCTCGGTGCTACGCACGCCCGAGGAAGTTCAGAAATACCTCGGCGAGGATGAATTCAAACTCTACCGTCTCATCTGGATGCGTTTCGTCGCCTCCCAGATGAATCCCGCCGTCTTCGATCAAACCACCATCGAGATCACCGCCAAAGGCGCCGACCAGTCCGAGTACTTGTTCCGCGCCACCGGCACCGTGCCCAAGTTCGACGGCTTCATTAAGGTCTACGAGGAAGGTAAGGACCAACGCGACGAAGAGGACGAGGAACTCAAGCACAAGCTTCCGGCCGTGGCCGAAGGCGAAGTCCTGAAGTTCCGCTCGCTCTCGCCCGAGCAGCACTTTACCGAGCCTCCACCCCGCTTCAGCGAAGCTACCCTCGTAAAGGAACTCGAATCCGACGGCGTCGGCCGCCCCTCCACGTACGCTTCCATCCTCTCCACCATTCAGGAACGAGAGTATGTCAAGAAGGAAGGCGGCCGCTTTGTGCCCACCGAATTGGGCATGGTCGTCACCGATTTGCTCGTCGAGAGTTTCGACGACATCTTCGAGGTCCAATATACCGCCAACATGGAAGAGGCCCTCGACGAGATCGAGGAAGGCAAGATCGACTGGCGCCTGGCGCTCAACGAGTTCTATGAGAAGTTTCGCGTCGACCTCGAACGCGCCGAAACCGAGATGACCGACATCAAGCGCATGGAAAAGCCCACCGACCTGGTGTGCGACAAGTGCGGCAAGCCCATGGTCATCAAGTGGGGACGCCACGGCAGTTTCATCGCCTGCACCGGCTACCCCGAGTGCACCAACACGCGCGAGTTGAGCGTCGATCTTCCCGACGTCGACAAAGTGGACCTTTCCGAGCAGGAAAACGAAGAATACTGTCCGAATTGCGGCCGCCCCATGGTCCTCAAGAAGGGACGCTTCGGCCAGTTCCTGGCCTGTTCAGGCTATCCGGACTGCAAGACCACCCGCCGTCTGGACTCCCAAGAGGTTCGCAAGCCCGACGTTCCGCTGGATGAGAAATGTCCCCGCTGCGGCAACAATCTGGTGCTCAAGAGCGGACGTTACGGTGAATTCACCGCCTGCAGCAACTACCCCAAATGTAAGTTCGTTAAACAGAAAACCATCGGCGTCCGTTGCCCGAAATGCGCCGAAGGCGAGATCGTTGAGCGCCGTTCCAAGCGCGGCAAGACTTTTTACGGATGCGACCGCTACCCCAAGTGCGACTTCGTCGCCTGGGCCAAGCCGATCGCCGAAGCCTGCCCAAACTGCGGCAACCCATACCTGGTCGAGAAATGGCTCAAGAGCGGCCCGGTCATCCAGTGCCCGAACGACAAGTGCAAGTACAAGCGCCCCGGCGTGAAACCCGAACCGGCGCTGTCGGCGTCTTGAGTCGCCCGGCTCCAAGGTCTCTCTTGATCTGCTGTGTCCAGGAACTACCTCTGTTTTGGGGCCTATAAATAATATTGATAGGGAATTAACGTACGAGTCATAAAGGGTCCGTCCTTGTTTGATAAAATGGGCTGAGTACTGGCACATTTTCTCAGAGGAGGAGTGTTCTTTCCATGGCAAGGAAGTCAACAGCCAAATCCCCATCTCCAACGAACGGCACCACAGACGGCTCCGCCGTCGGAGCAAAGCCCGCCCTGGAGGTCAGAACCAAACGCGCCAAGAGTGCGGCCCGTCCGCGAAAATCGTCTGCTCGAATCAAGACGACTGCGTCAGAAAACCACGATCACGGGCGTGATTCAGAACAAGTAACGCGTGAGGACATCGCCCATCTGGCGTATGCCTTCTGGAAAGAGCGCGGTTGCCAGGGCGGTTCGCCCGATGAGGACTGGTTCCGCGCTGAGAGCGAGTTGCGCAGCCGGGGCTCCGGCGAGTAGCCGGAATCTCAGCGCGCAGCAACGTCAGGAATACTTGCGCATCACCGCCACCAGCCGGCCTTGAATGGCGACCTGGGAGGCGGGAACCAGGATCGGGGGCATGGCCGAATTAGCCGGCTGAAGGCGGATTGTGTCCTCGGATTCCCGGTAGTATCGTTTCAGCGTCGTCTCGCTTTCGCCAACTAAAGCCACCACGATGTCTCCGTTGAGGGCTGCGTTCGTGCGCTCCACCAGCACGTAGTCGCCGTCGCAGATGTGATCCTCGATCATGGAGTCGCCGCGTACCTGGAGCGCGAATGTGCCTTCCTGCCCCACAAAATCCGCGAATGCCAGCGTGTCCTTGCCCTCCACCGCCTCCACGGGCGAGCCGGCGGCGATGCGTCCGGCAAGCGGCACGCACCCGGTAGGCGCGGCGCCGCCCGGTTCTCTGCGCAGTTCCTCGAAATAGCGCGGCGCCATTTCCACGGAACGGCTTTGATTGTATCCGCGCCTCAGATAATGTTTACCTTCCAATGTGGAGATGTGCTTGTGCACCGTGGCCAGGCTCGCCAGATCCAGACCTTCCGCGATTTCCTCGTAGCTCGGGCTGTAACCTTGCCGGTCAATGAAATCCGCAATGAAATCCAGAACCTGCTTCTGCCGCCTCGTAAGAGCCATGCGCTGATCCCTCATAGACATTCTTGGCGAACAAAAAGGGAAAGTCAAGCCCTGATCGCATGTATCTCGCTATACATCCGCGCCGAGCGAAAGTGGAACATACTCCCCAGCAGGCTGGAATCCCAACTCCCAGCAATTGTCGCAAAGCATCGTTTTGCCGCAGTGCTGATCCCAGCATTTCACGGTTCCGAACTGGGCGAAGAGCAGTCGCGCGGCGTGATCGGTCGTGCGGCCTTTGAGCAGCGCCAGGTCGCCGGAGCGCAATTGGCCGGCAATGAATTCGGCGGCAGCGCACAGATCGTCAAAGCCTTGGACGTGATCGGGCCGCATGCCTTGCTCTATTGCCTTGCGAACGCCGTAGGCTTGGCTCTTGCCGACGATCACGAGCAGGTCCAGCCATCCGGATACGGCCTGCGCCAGCCAGCGAAGCCTGGAGTTGCGGTTGGTTCCCGAATCGGAGATGTCGGTGACAATCAATAGCCGCCGGCCCGCGCGCACCTCACGCAGGAACTTGAGCGAAGCCTCCGAGGTGGCGACCGTGCCGTTGTAATCGTCGCGGACGATGACGGCTCCGTTCGGCAGCTCGATCGGATCCATGCGCGCCGTGTACGGCTGGACGCGTTCAATGGCGCGGGCGGCTTCCTGCAGATCAACGCCCAATCGCGTCGTGACGGCCAGCGCCGCGCTGATCGGTCCCATCCAATGTTCGCCGAGCAGCCTTGTCTGAATCGGGAAGCTTCGCGAGCCGGCGTGCGCCAATAGGCGCAGCCTCTCGGGCCAGCGGCTGCATCCTTGTTCAACCCAGACATCGAACTCCGGCGAGCGGCCGAACAGGCAGATCCGATGGTGTCTCCGGCCGGCCATGCCTGCCACGCGCGGGTCGTCTCCGTTCAGCACGGCCAAGCCGCCGGGAGCCAGCGCGTCGAGCAGCTTGGCTTTCTCGGCGGTGTACTGTTCGAGGTCCTCGAAGCCGGTAGTGTGCACTTCCGCGACGTCCAGGATGACGGCGACGTCGGGCCGCACCGTCATGGCCGGGTGAAGCATGGCGCCGGGCCTGTCGATGCCCAGTTCGATCACGGCGTAACGATGCCACGGCCGCACGCGCAGGATATTCAGGGGCATCAGTACCCCGCCGTTCTGGTTGCCCACAGTGTGAAACGTGCGGCCACGGGTAGACAGGATGCCGGCCAGAAGCCTCGTCGTCGTAGTCTTGCCCAGGCTACCGGTCACCGCAATGAACGTGGTTCGCCAAAGCAGGCGGCGCCACAGCCATGCCAGCGCGAAGACGAGGGGAACGCAACTTCTCAGGACGCGGCCCACCAGCACCTGCCTCATCCACAGTTCGAAGCGCTTCATCAATGGCCCCGCAGCCGGCCCACTTCCTCGATGAGCGCTTTCACGTTCTCCCATGGGAAGCCGCTGTCGATCTCGAGGTAAAACCAGCCGCCGCCCTCGGCCATCCGGAATTCGTCCGCCAGTCGCCGCAACGCCTCCCGCACTTCGTCCGGCGTTCCTCGCGCCATCAAGTCGCCACGGTCCGGATGCACGGCCACAGCGACCTTGGCGTGCCGGCTCCACTTGGCCAGCCACCCCGGCGGATAGGCGTTCAGTTGGGGCCAGATGGCATGTACGCCCAACTCCGCCAGGTCGTCCAGGATGCCCGCGTTCTGGCCGCAGAGATGAAAAAAGACTTTCTTGCCCGCTTTCAAAACCGGTGCCATCAGGCGCTCGAAGCGCGGCCGGAAGAACCGCCGCCAGGTGTCCGGCGACATCATCAGCGCCCACTGCGTGCCGAAATCGTCCCCGAACTGCACCGCATCCACGCCGCGAGCGAGCAGGTAAGCAATGCGCCCTTCGTGGTATTCGGCGATCTTGTCGGCCAGGCGGTTGATTTCGGGCTCGCCGGTCCTGATTTCCATCAGCACGTCTTCGAACCGGCGCACAGCGCAAAGAACTTCGAAGATGCTCACCCAGCCGCTCTTCAGGAACCACCGTTGCTGGTGCGCCGCCGCGCGGGCCCGTTCCCGCTCGAAAGCTTCCCCCGCGCGCGCAAGAGGCGCGGGCAGCGTATAACCGTCAAGATTCGCCCAGTCGTCGAGCGGCCGTTCGAGGGGATGGCCTGCTACGCCATAGATCAGGTATTTCCACACCACGCCCCACTCGTCGCGCCGCACTTCTTCGTAACGGCCCGCCGCGTCGATCCAACGGGCTTCGGGCGCCGCGTGCGGGAATCGCCGCGAATCACCGAAGTCTTCGGGATAGCGCGCCCAGAGTTCGTGCAACTTCCCGCCGTGCTCGTAGGATCCCGCCGGCGAGGCGTGATACTCCACCGGTACGACGTCCGGCGCCCGGAATTCGAGCGCGCGCAGAACGCGTTCGCGTGGCAGCATAGGAAAGCCGGGCTAGTTCATGCCGCACGTGCCGCCGTGAGGGCAGCATCCGGCCGACGGGCACTGCGGCATGGCCGCCTGCGAGTTGTCTGCGCCCGCGTGAGCCGCGAACGTGGAGAGCTGTGGCGCCAGCCGGCTCTTGCCGCATTTCGGACAGGCCAGACCCTCCTTGTCGGATGCGCGCAGCACGAGCTTTTCGAACTTCGTGCCACAGTCTTCACAAACGTATTCGTAAATCGGCATGCGGATGGTCTCCCTACTGGAGTGCTTCTATACAGATTTTATCAATCGCGGCGCGTATCTCGTCGGCGGTCCCCCGGTAATTGTTCACCAGGATGCTGAAGATGCGCACGCCCGAAGGCGTATCCAAATAACCCGAAAGACCGCTCACGTGGCTCAGCGAGCCCGTCTTGGCGTGCACCCGGCTGCCGGCGGGATTTCCCGAGAACCGCTTGGCCAGCGTGCCGTCTTCGCCTCCCACCGGCATCAGGGAGACCCAGGCGTTGCGCTGCGGATCCCGATACATGTGCAGCAGCAGCTTCACCACCGTTTCGGGCGTCACCAGCGTCAGCCGCGAAAGTCCCGAACCGTCTTCGAAGCGGTACTCGTTCTTGTCGACGCCGGCTTCGGTGAGAAACGCCTCGAGTTCCTTCAGGCCGGCTTCCCGTCCCGCCCCGTCGCCGCGGCGCGCGCGCCCCACTTCGCGCAGCACGAGTTCCGCGTGCAGGTTCTGGCTGACCTTATTTATGATGCGCAGGACTTCGACCAGGGGCGGGGAAGTACGGCTCGCCAGCTCAACGTATCCGTCGTACTTCCGCTCGACGGCATCGCCGGCGAAGCGATGCCGCGCCGCGGACTGTCCCGTTATGCGTACACCCAACCGTGCCAGCGCCTGGCGGAACGCGGCGGCGGCGAACAATGCCGGGTCGTCCACGGCCAGGATCTCGGTTACTCCCTTCCAGCCGGGGGTCACGGCGCCAGTTAATCGCAGTTCCTTGGATCCCGGACGGCGCTCGATTTCCACACGCGGTTCGACGCCGGCTTCCGTGCGGACACGGTTGTCGATGTAGTAGTACTCGATCTCAGGATTCAGACGCACGCGAGCAGGGTCGCCTGCGTGCGCCCCCGGCCGCAAAATGAGCGAAAACGCGTTGTCGTTCAACGTGAGCGCGCTCACCGGGGCGCCGTACTCCCACGTGGCGTCATCTTGGGTCCATCCATCCGGCGCCGGTTCCCAGGCGTAGGTGCTATCGTCGCCGGTGATGTCGCCCTCCACCACGCGCAGACCGCGCTCAAAGCAACTCCGCGCCAGTTCTTCAATGGCCGCCAGCGGATCACCCTGGATGGGACCCTTCTTGTAAGGGACCGCCCGCGCCGAAAGTGTCGGATCGCTCCCGCCAAGAAGGATCAGATCGCCGCGCACCCGGCCCGCGGCGTCGGGCGCATTCCGAGCAAGGACCCGCGTCCGGAATCGGTGGTCGGGCCCCAGGCGGCTGAGCGCCAGAGCGGTCGAAAACAGCTTGGTGTTCGACGCGGGCACAAAGTAGTGGTCGCTTGCACGCGCGTAAAGTGCTTCGCCCGTACGTGCATCCACGATGTGAATGCCCCATTGCGCGCGCCGGGCGGCGGCACTCTTGGACAGGATCAGGTCGATTCGATCTCCCAGGCTCGCGGCCCAGACTGCAACCGGCAGCAGGAAGAGCCAGCATCGTAATGTCATAGGATCAGGTTCCGGCTTCCGGTCGTCGTGGGGTTGTCAACCGCGATACCAGCCAGATGAGCAGCGTCAGAAGCACAACCAGCCAGGAGCCAAGAAGCGGCAGACCTATCACCACGCGGATGCCCATGGACTGCGCGGCGTAACCCAGGGTGGCAGGGGCCAGAAGCCCGCCTGCCAGGCCGATCGAAAACACGCCGCTGAAGAAGGCGGGATGAAAATACGGGAACTTGGCTCCGATGCTTTCAATGACCAGGGGCAGAATAGCGCTGAAGCTGAATCCCACCAATAATACAGCCGTCACCGCCCCAAACATGTTGTTGGTGGAACTCAGGATTGTGCACCCGAACATCGCCCCCAGCACACTGCCGAACAAGAGTTTGCCGTGGTTTACATGCGGCAGCACAGCCTGTGTTGCCACCCGCCCCACCAGTAGAGCCAGCCAATAGATCGCCAGCGTGAACAGCGCCGACTCCGGACTGACCCCGAGCCGCACCGTGAGAAACAGAGCCAGCCATCCGGCCAGCGCGCCCTCGTTTCCAAATTGGAAGAACAGCAGAAGGGTGAACAGGATAGCTCCCAAGCTGCGAAAATCCTGCAGCGCCTCGCGCCAGGATGGTTGTGGGGCTGGCGGCTTTTCGCCCCTCATCGAGGACTTGGCGTATGAGACTGCAAAGAAGCCAGGCACCAAGGCGATGAAAATCAAAATACTAGGAACTGTGTAAGCGTAAAACGTGCCGGCCACCAGGAGCGTGACCATGAAGCATCCCAGTCCGAAGGTCACCCCGGCCAAATTCGCCGTGGCTGCCGGGTTGAGCCTGTAAGCCGATGAAACAGCATGGAAAAGCGCCGCGTTTCCCATCCCGATGCCGAGGCCGAGCGGCCACAGGATCAACGCCCTGATCCACGCGGGCTGGGGCGGGGAGGCGAAAGCCAAGCCCAGAACAGCACCGCAGGCGACCGCGCACGACAACGTTAAGGTAAATGCTATCCCCTTCCGGACCACCAGACGAGGTGCGACAAAGTCTCCAAGGAAGATGCCTACCGTGACGGCGAGGAAGTAGTTGCCGACCTGTATGTAATCTCCGGACAGGTGATGGCGCCAGGCCGGGAGCATGGCACCGAGAAACGCGTACAGGATGCCGGACAGGAAGAAGCCGGCGATCGCCCTGCGCGCAATTCGGGCGTGGGCCACTCCCTCCGTTGTCAATTGCGGACTGGTGGCTCCTTTTGGACGCTCATGCACCTGAGTATTGTATCGCTTCTGTCCTTCCCTCGCGTCCTGTGCGATACGAAAAGATGTAGCCTGCGGGTATCAGATCCTTCTAAATTCCGGAAAGTCTCACAAGCCGTTCTTTGTTTTCAATGAGTTATGGCCTGGCCCGTGGATTGCTACGAAGGGAAGTGGGTCTAGCGAGGTTTTAAGTGCTTTGGGGGATTGCCTCACCCGCAAGGTTCTCCACGCCCCGCCTTTGAGCGGGGCTTTTCTTTTGCCCACCCGCCGTTTGCTACACTGGTACCTCTGCTGTTAAACAATGCTCAATCTGTATGCCCGCTGGATGAACCGGTGGGAAAATGACCTCGCAACACGCGATACAAATAGAGTAGTCCGCCCCTTCGACTGGGGACTCGATTGGCTGGATGGTGTAACCCTGAACGGCGACCACCGGGCTGCGGTTGAAGCTTATGTCCGGTACTCCATAGCCGACTCGGACGATTTCTTCTCCTACCGCATGCCAGAGGATTACGAACTCCACGGGAGCCACCTCACTTTTTCAAGTCCACTGGCCAGCCGCTACGCCGACAATAACACGGTTCACAACGAGTTCTTCCCCGCCGACAACAAGCTCCGCCGCGCGGTGGTGGTCCTGCCGCAGTGGAACGCGGATTCCGAAGGCCACGTCAGCGTCTGCAAGTTATTGAATAAATTCGGCATTACGGCGCTTCGGATGAGCATGCCCTACCACGACAACCGCATGCCTCCGGAGTTGCAGCGGGCCGACTACATCGTTTCCAGCAACATAGGACGAACGATCCATGCCTGCCGCCAAGCCGTGATCGACACGCGGTGTGGGCTCGACTGGCTCGCCGCACAGGGATACGACCGGTTGGGAGTTCTAGGGACGAGCCTGGGCTCCTGCATCGCCTTCATCGTCGCGGCCCACGATGAGCGCGTTCGGGCAGCCGTTCTCAACCATGTCTCCATGTATTTCGGGGATGTCGTATGGGCTGGCCTTTCCACACAGCACGTCCGCCAGGGCCTGGATGGCCATCTGACGCAGGAGCAACTGCGTGATTACTGGGCTGTGATTAGCCCTGCTTCTTACATGGAACGGATGGTTGGGAGGGATGTGAACTGCCTGCTGGTCTGGACACGCTACGACACTACTTTTCCGCCCGTTTACTCGCGCCAGGTTGTGGATGCGTTCTGGCGCCTCAAGCTTCCCCACCGTGTCCTGTGCCTGCCGTGCGGCCACTACACCCTCGGGCAAGCGCCGTTCAAATACATAGACGGGCTGGCCATGTGTCGACACCTATACAAGAACTTGTAGGATCCGTAATCCGACCCCCATATGGTCTACGGCGTGCGCGATTTTTCTATTGACAGCCAACCGATCTCCGCATAGCATGGAGGCATCACTGAGAAAGGAGGTGGTCCAGCACAATGGTTTCTGGCAGTAAATACCCCCAGGAGGTGGCCGACAGCTAAGTCGACCGCTCTAAACGTTCAGGCCTCGTGCAGTGACCGGGCCGCTGCTCCCGTGGAACGGCCTCTCCTGGCGAGATTCCTTGAGCCTCAGGAATAATTCCCTGGGCTACCTTGCCCCCGCCGCGATTGTTGGAATCGCGGCGGGGGTTCTGCTATTGCGCCGTACCGGGTGCTATACTGGTAGCGTTCACTCGACGAAAGGAATCGTTTCACCCCATGAAGGCAGGGATCCATCCCCCGTACGAAGAAGTTAACGTGATTTGTGCTTGCGGCTCCACGTTCCGCACTCGTTCGGCCCACAAGGGCGACATCCGAGTGGAAATTTGCTCCAAGTGCCACCCGTTCTTCACGGGCCGTCAGAAGTTGATTGACACCGAGGGCCGTGTGGATCGCTTCCAGAAGAAATACAAACGGGGCAAGTTCAACTTCGGCGGCCAGGCAAGCGCTCCGGCCGGACAACCTACCGCCTAAGAGAATCCGCTGAACTGCTTACCAGCGCTGTGGTGAACCGGCTGTGCGGCTACGTTGTTCGCGCTCGGCCCGCATCCTCTCGTACTCCACCTTTTGCGGTTCGCTCAACATGGAACGGATCTTAGAGACCTGTTCCTCCTGAATGGCGTTGATCTCCGGGCGATGCTGTGCCCTAAATTCGCGGAAGCGCAGCCGGGTACTGTCGAGAATGGCATTCAACTGCTGGACTTGGTCTTCCTGCAAGTTCAACCGCGAGCGCATTTCCTCCACATATTTACGCCGGTACTCGTTGGGGTCGCACGGCGCGGCTTTCGCACTCACCAAATGGATGCTGTAAAGCTGGTGGACGAAGAAGCCCACCACGCCGCCGCTCAGGAACACCCCCAGCATGTACGCCGCGAGAATCAGCTTCGAACGTCTCATCGTTGGGACTCCTCGGTACTGACATCCTCATGGGAGATGTCGGCGTAGGCCATGCGTTCCGGTTCGGGGTCGCCGGCCAGCACCTCTACGTAACTGGCCGTGGTGAATACGGATGGCGGGGCGGCCGGACGAAGCAACAGCGTGGACAGGAGTAGGCAGATCGCCGCCGCCGCTGTGATGAAGCTCTGCGCGAGATGGCGCAGGGACATACCGACCGAACGCCGCGCTTCGATTCTTTGCCACACCCGCGGCATGAAATCCGCGCTAGGTTCAGGATCTGGGACCGCGCTCCGGTATGCCGCGAAAAGACTGTCCAGTTCCGCTTCCGCTCGATCTGGAGACTCGTGATTCTCAAGATGACGCATGTTCTTACCTACTGCCCGGTGGCTTCACGCTCCACAGTCTGGTTGCTGGCCGCGTACGCCTTCAAAACACGCTGCCGCGCCCGGAACAACCTTACCTTCAAAGCATTCTCGTTGACTCGGTAAATCTTTTCAAGTTCCTTCAGCGACAAACCTTCTACTTCTTTCAGCGTCAACAGAATGCGATCTTCTTCCGATACATTTGCAAACAGCGCCTCCACCGTGTCGTGCAGCCGGTTGAGACGCTCGGCTTCCTCATGCCTCCGCCCGCCTTCGGCGGCGTCGGCCATCATGACCTGTTTTTCGCTCAGGTCGCCCAGCCTGGCTTCCGCCCTGCGGCGCTGCCGGCGAAGATAATCGTACGCCGCGTTCACCGTCAAACGGTAAAGCCATGGTTCGAACACCTCCGGCGAACGCAACTGGTCGAGCGAGAAATACAGGCGGACAAACACTTCCTGCCCCACATCTTCCACGTCCTCGGAGCGGGAGATAAGTCTGGCGATGGTGCCGAGAATCCGCTTTCGGTAGGCCAGAACAATTTGGTTGAAGGCCGCATCATCGCCCTCACGCGCCCGCTCGATAAGTTCGAATTCAACCAGCATGCCGGCCGTTTGTGGCCGCCATTCCCGGGGCGCTTAACTCCCCATTGAAATGGCGAATCCCCAAATCATTAGGTTACTAAGTCCTGGAACTAGATGGAAGTGGCGCCGGACGCAGGTCAGCGCGCGCCGGCTGGCTTGGCGGCCTCTTCGAGGCAGAACCGGGCTTCTTCCTCGCGGCCCAGGCCCTTCAGCGCCTGCCCGAGATTGACGAGAGCATCGGTGAAATCCGGCTTGTCTTGGAGCGCCTTCTGATAGCACTGCGCCGCTGCTTCAATCTCGCCCGCGTGCTGATGCAGCAGGCCGAGATTGTAGGAGAACGCCCAGATGGGTTGCCCGAGTTTGGCCAGCCGCGACTGCAGTTCAAGGGCCTCGCGGTAGTCGCGGCGTTCCAGGTGGATGGCCGCCAGCGCGCGGAGCCCGTCGACAGCGGCCGGCTCGCGTGCCAATACCTTGCCCAGCGCGGAGATCGCCGCGTCGGAGTCGCCCAGTTTCCAGCAGCTCAACCCATAGTTCAACTGAGCGTCCACCCAGTCCGGATCGGCCGCCAGGGCGCGCTCAAAGCATTCCCGGGCGCCTTTGAAGTCGGCGCGATTGAAACGCAGGCAGCCATAGCGCAGCCACGCCTGAGACTCCCCGGCCTCAGCAGCGAGCAACTTCTGGAAACACTCCTCGGCCCGTGGAATTTCTCTACGGTCCTCGGCCGCGACGGCGTCGCGCCAAAGCACGGCGGGAGCCAGCGGATCGAGTTCGGCCACACGGCTCAATTCCGCTGCCGCGCGTTCCGGTTCCTTGCCGGCTTCGTAAAGTAGCGTCATGGCGGTGTGCGCGCCTACCGAGTCTGGCCGCAGCCGGATGGCCTCTTCGAAAGCCTTAATAGCTTCGACCAGCAGCTTCAGGTGCTGCCGGGCCACGCCCAGATTGAACCAGGCTTCGAAGCTGTCCGGGTTCTTGCGCGTCAACTCCGCGGCGTATTCGGAGGCGGCTTGCCAGTCCTGGCGCACCAGAGCCGCGCTGGTCAGAGCTTCGATCGCCTGCGTGGAGTCCGGGTCCAGGTCCAGCAGCCGCTGCGCGCAGACTTCGGCCTGCTCCCATTCGCCGCGGCGCGCGCTGAGCGAAATCATATTCGCGAGCAGCGCCTGGGATTCCATGCTCTTGGCCAGAAGCCGCTCGTAAATGTCCAGGGCTTCCTCGTCCCGCTCCAGCAACTGCAACATTACGGCTTTGCCGAACATGGCTCGCGGATCTTCCGGTGTTTCGGCGAGCAAGGCTTCGAATGCGCGCAGTGTTCCTTCCGGATCTTTGCAGCCTGCTTCGCAGACGGCGGCGGCTGGCTCAGGCGCGGCGGGGTTGACCACCTGGATGGGCACCGCCGCTACCGGAGCCTCCGGTTCGTGCTCGTACTCCGGCGCGGATGCCTCCGCCGCTTCAGATTTGATGATTTGCGGCGCGGGCTCCTCGACGGGCACGGGCGCAACCTTGACTGCCGTGACCGGTGCCGGCGGCGGCGCCGGAGATTCCGCCGGTGTCTCCGGCCGGTTCCCTAACAGCGATTCCAGCAGACTTTCGTCTATGAATAATGGGGCCTTCTCGTCCGATTTACTCATGGATGGCTCCTGTCGCCGCCTAATTGCCGGCCGTCTTTCCCGGGCTGGAAACGCGTACGGACTTGATCTCCGCGCGTCCTTCCTTGTCGTTCATGAACCCGAATGTCCCTTTTGGCAGGCGCGTATCGTTCCAGTAATCCACCGCGCGGCCGTCGACATAGGTCGTAATGCGAGGCCCAACGACATCCAGGCGCACTTTCATCGCTTTGTCCCTGATAACGAGCGGGACTGGAATTCTCTTCATGGCGCCCTGCTCGCCATCCACCACCGCAAAGCGGACCAGCGCAACCTCTTGTCCCACGCCGGCCTTCACCAACTCCAGGCGCATCGCGTAGTAGTTCCTGGAATCCACAGCCCGCACCACCCATCCCAGGCTGTTGGTGATCACTTGGCCCCGGAACTCCACGACGTAATCGGTCATGGGCGTCAGGCTGGGGAAGAGCGAAAACCGCCTTCCGGTGCTCATGCCCGCCGCGTCCCCGGCCGATGTGCTGCGCCATCCTCCAGGCGCCATCTGAATCGTAGCGCCGCCCGGTAGGATTGCGCCGGACCCGCTTCCCTGGCGGACTTTCTGCTGCTTCGCCGCGCCTCCGGACGTGAAGTACATATACCCGCCGAGAGAACCGGCAATGAGGAGGATTGCGAGCACTACCCACTTGAACCACGTCCGGCCGCCTGTTGACGATTCCAGCAGGCTCGCGTTGATGCCTCGACTCTCGTAGTGGAGTGCCTCATTGGGCTCCGAACCCCACTCAAGAGTAGTCAGCTTCGAATGGGGCCCGCTCACCGGCCCAGTCTCGCGCGGCCGTTCGGCCGCCGCGGATTGCCCACTATTCGCGGCTTGGACCAATGCCCTTACGTTTTCGTCCCAAACAAGCTTCCAGTGAAACTCCACACGGCCTGGCGCGAGGTCCGGCGGCAGCGCCATGCCGCCCGGATTGCGCACTCCGACCCGCGTGGGGATGGGGCGAGCCGGTCCTGGCCGGCTTACGTTTGCATCCGTACTCCCACCGCGCTTTTCGCGGATGGGTATGCCCGACTCCGGTATCATGCGAGCCGCCTCCTGTTTGGGATTCGGGTATCTATCGGCCAAATGAGGCATTTCCTGCAGTACCAGTGGGGTGTTTTTCCGTAAAACTTCCGCGAACTCTCAGGTCCGGGCCCTAAAGCAAATCGCTCGTGAGGCCGATGGTGCTCTCAGCAATCCAATAATCCGAATCCGCCAGATTGAGCGTTCATCGGGAAAGATACTATGTCGAAAGCCGAAGAAATCCAAAAGGGAATCAGTCAACTGCGCCTCTCCGTCCCCGAACTCCGTGGCGTGCTGCTGGCTACCACGGAAGGTCTGCCGGTGGCGCATGCACTATCCGATGGCCTGGACCCACAGCGGTTTGCGGCCATGGCCGCTGCCGCCGTGAATCTGGCCAAGAAGTTTGGCGAGAACCTGAACTCCGGCCCCATGGCCGAAATCAGCGTGACGGGCAGCGAAGCCCAGATTTACATTTACGCTGCTGGCACTAAAGCCATCCTGGCGCTGGCCGCGCCCGCCTCCGGCAATGCCGGCCTGATCCACCTGGAAGCCCGCGCCGTAGCTCGCAGCTTCGCCCAGTTGTTCTGAGCGCACCCGCGATTCGGGAGGCGGCTTGGGCGGGCGAGTAACCTAGTGCCCCAGTCGCCTTGTACTATCTCTCCGTATACCCGCCTTACTTACCTCTACTCATGTAGTAGCGCGTGTCTCCGCCGCTTTGAATCCGCCGTTACGCCCGCTGAAACGTAAGGGTTTTTCCGTCCAATAATTCTGATTGACAAGGCCAGATGAGTATGCCAGAATTTGGTGTGGTCGAAGTTGGTCCAAAAGTGGTCTAGAAGTGGTCGAAGATACGCAATCGCCGGTCCCACTGGAACCGCCCCGCGGCGCTTACCCGGCCCGTGTGGACGACAAAGGCCGTCTCAAGCTCCCGGCTAACTTCCAGACGTACCTGGAGAGTCTGCCGGAGAAAAAGGTCTTTGCCACAAGCCTGGACATGGCCATAGCTAGAATTTACCCCATAGCAGTCTGGCGTGCCAACGAAAATCTGTACGAGAACGACAGCGAAATTGCCGACGAAGCCATCGACGTTCTGTTTATCGCCAATCATCTGGGCTCGGACGTCGAGATGGACGGCCAGGGGCGTATCCTGCTGAGCCCGGAACTGCGGCGAACGCTGAAGTTGGAGAACCAGTCCGTGCGGCTGGAGTTCTCGCGGGGAGCGATCGACGTTTACAGCGAGGCTGAGTACCAGAGCAGGATGCAGCGCGCCAGCCAGGCTCTGGAAGAGAAGCTCGCCAAACTCCGGAAGAAGGGTATGAAGTAGCGGCCATGTATGCACATACCCGTCATGCCAACGGAGGTTTTGGAATACCTGGCGGTGAAAGCCAACGGCCGCTACCTGGACGCCACCACCGGTATGGGTGGACATACGGCGGAGATCGCCCGGCGGCTGGAGACCGGAACGCTGATTGCGTGCGACCGGGACGCGGAATCGCTCGAGATGGCTCGATCGAACGTGGGCGAACTGGCCGGGCGGATTCACTTCCGCAAGGCGTTGTTTTCGGAACTGGACAAGGTTTTGGAGTCGATGGGAGGCGGAAAGCTGGACGGGTTGCTGGCGGACTTAGGCGCCAGCCGCTACCAGCTGACCGACGCGGAAAGGGGTTTTTCATTCAACGCCGACGCACCTCTGGATATGCGGATGGACCGCAGCCAGGGGCCGACGGCGTCCGATCTGGTCAACTGCATGTCCGAGCAGGCGCTCGCCGACCTGATCTACAACCTCGGCGAAGAAAGGAGATCGCGGAGAATTACCAGAGCAATCGTTCGCGCCCGGCCCCTTCACAGCACACAGGATCTGGTCCATGCTGTGGAGCGGGCCGTGCCGCGAACGGGTCGGCTGCATCCCGCGACACAAACTTTCATGGCCCTGCGGATCGCGGTGAATCGCGAACAGGAGGAGTTGGACCGGTTGTTGGAGATTGTTCCGAAGATTGTCGCGGTGGGTGGGCGCGTGGTGATTATCACTTTCATGTCGCTCGAAGACCGCAAAGTCAAGCGCTCCTTTCAAGCGCTGGCGCGCGAGGGACGGGCGCGCATTCTAACCCGCCATGTCATCAGACCGCGGGAGGAAGAAGTGTCTAGCAATCCGGCGTCGCGGAGCGCGAAGCTCCGGGCGCTGGAGGTGATCGAGGAAGAACGGTAAACGAATGGCGACGCTGGCAACACTCTGGAATCGATTTGGCGGGGCGCGAACGGCTGGGGATGCTTCCGCGCACACGGCAGCGCTCGTACGGTCGAGCCGGTTACGGCCCACCCCGAACGAAGACGTTTACTTCTTCGTGAAGCGTATTGACAACTCGCGCGTGGTGCGCGCAGTGAATCCACGCGCGCGGCAGCGATGCTGGAAATTCCTCGGTACCGGGGGCCTGATTACGCTGCTCTTGATCGGACTTTTCTTGCCGAGCGCGTACGGCGTGTTTTTGGGCTACGATCTCGAGGAATTAAGGTCGCAGCAGAAGCGGCTGCTCGACGAACGTAGCGCGCTCGAGCTGGAGGAAGCGCGCCTGCTCTCGCCGGAACGGCTGCAGGAACTGGCGCGCGCGCGGGAGTTGGCGCCACCGGCGGCCGGCCGGGTATTGTATCTGAGCCCTGGATCGGGCGCCGAACTGGCCCTGAACGTGAAGTCCAAGTAACGCGGGCGTCCGGGACGGGGAACCAATAGTGGAACCGCTTTCCAGCGACAGGGCCGCCAGCCGATTGAATCTGCTGCTTTGGATCGCCCTCATCTGGGCCGTGGCCATCCTGGGCCGGCTTCTCGATCTGCAGGTCCTTTCGCACGGCGAATTGCGTCGCCAGGCCGACCTCCAGCATCTGCGCAACCTGGAGGTGCGGGCCCCGCGGGGTACCATCTTCGACCGCAACGGCCGGGTGCTGGCCATGAGCCTGCCTGTCGATTCGGTTGCAGTCGATCCACGTCAAATCAAAGATCCGGCGGTGGCGGCGGGAATCCTGGCGGGCGTACTCAACCTGGACGAAACGGCGTTGTGCGAGAAGCTGAAGGAATCGTCGCAAGGCCCCGGGCGGCGCGGCTTCCTGTGGATCAAGCGCAAGATCTCGCCGGAGGAATCCGAGCGGCTGCACAGCATGAAGCTGGAGTGGGTGGAGTTCCGCCAGGAAAGTCAGCGCTACTATCCCAAGGGATCGCTGGCGGCGCACCTGCTGGGTGGCGTGGACAGCGAGGAGAAGGGTAACGCCGGCATCGAGATGGCGCTCGAAGACGAGTTGCAGGGCTTACCCGGCTCCGTGCGCATGCTCACCGACGTGAAGCAGCGCGGCTACGACTCCGAGGTGTTCGTCGAACCGCAGCCGGGCCGCAACCTTACGCTGACGCTACATGAAGGTATTCAATACGTCGCCGAGCGCGAGTTGAAAGCCGCCGTCGAGGACAATAATTGCCAGACGGGGAGCATCGTAGTGATGGACCCGCGCACGGGCGACGTGCTGGCACTGGCCAACTATCCGACCTACGATCCGAACGAGCCCGTGAAGCCCGGCCAGAAAGAGAAGCAGGCACGCTTCGACCTGGCTGTGTCGGTGCCATTTGAGCCCGGCTCGGTCTTTAAAGTGATCACCGTGGCGGCGGCGCTGGAGACCACGCCACTCAAACCGGAATCCATCATCCCCTGCGGCAGCGGCCGGATCAACCTGTTCGGCCGGGTCATCCGTGACCACGACTCTTACGCATCGCTGTCGATGGCCGATGTCCTGGCGAAATCGAGCAACATCGGCGCCATCCAGGTCGGGTTGCGGGTGGGCGATGCTCGGATGTACGAATACGTCAGGCGCTTCGGCTTCGGCAAGGCCACGGGTGTGCCGCTGCCGGCCGAATCCGGCGGCATGCTGCGGCGGGTCAGCGAGTGGCAGCCGAGTTCGATCGGTTCGATCGCCATGGGGCACGAGGTAAGCACGACCACATTACAGTTGGCGCGGGCCTGTTCGGTGATCGCCAACGGCGGCCTGCTGGTGCGGCCGCGGCTGATCCTGGCGCACCACAAGCCCGGCGGTAAGCCGGAAGTCGAGCCGATCGAAGAGACAAAGCAGATCTTGAAGCCCGAAAATGCCATCCTGACGCGCCGCATGATGGAAGGCGTGGTGCTGCACGGCACGGGCAAGAAGGCGCACCTGGATGGATATACGGCAGGCGGAAAGACCGGCTCCGCCCAGATATTCGATCTCGAGAAGAAGGTTTACACGCACCACTACAACGCTTCATTCATGGGATTTGCGCCGGTCGCCAATCCACGCGTGGTGGTTGTAGTTACGCTGAATGGATCCGCGAAGTTCGGCGGCGCGGTGGCCGCGCCGGTATTCCGTGAAGTGGCCGCCACCGCGCTGCGCCTACTCGATGTTCCCAAGGATTTGCCCGAAGGAATCTCCCCAGACACCAATGAGCCGGCCGGTGTGGACGATCTTGCCATAGCCGGCCTGTCATCTCCTCCCCCTCCGCCTCCCGCGGCTGCTGTCGCCGCGGGAGGCACTCTTATCGCGAGGGCGCCCTCCAGGCCGGCGAGTGTGCAGGCGGTGGGTCCGACAGTTCCGGATTTCATGGGGAAGACCATGAGGGCGGTATTGGAACAATCCGCCGCGCTGGGTTTGGCTGTCGATGTGCAGGGCAGCGGCCTGGCGCGTGCGCAGGCTCCGCCGGCAGGCTCCCTGCTGGCACATGGAGAACACGTACGGGTACAATTCGTGCGGTAGTTTGGACGGCAAAGGATGACGCTCGAAGAAATCCTGAAAGGCGTTGCGCAAACGACGGACCTCCCCGCAGAAACGGCCGGGCGGCAAGTGGCGGGCCTCGATTACGATTCCCGGCGGGTGGAGAAAGACTACCTCTTTTTCGCTTTTGCGGGAGCGCACGTGGATGGCCGCCGGTTCGCTTGCCAGGCCCGAGACCGTGGGGCGCTCGCAGTGGTGAGCGAGGATTCCCGGCCCGATGGATATGAAGGACCCTGGATCCAGGTGCCCCATGGTCGCCGCGCCATGGCGCTGGCGGCACGGCGTTTCTATGGAGCGCCGGACGAGCGCCTGGGACTGACCGGGATCACCGGCACTAACGGCAAGACCACGACCGCCTTCCTGCTGGATTCCATCCTGCGCGAAGCAGGCCACATTACGGCCCTGGTGGGCACCATCGAATACCGCATGGCGGGCCGGGTACTTCCCGCCCGCAACACCACGCCCGAGTCCCTGGACCTATACCGGATTCTTCACGAACTGGAAGCCATGGGCGGATCGCACGCCACGATGGAAGTTTCGTCGCACGCCCTCGACCTGGGCCGCGTGCACGGCATCCATTTTCACACGGCTGTCTTCACGAACCTCACGCAGGACCACCTGGATTACCACGTGACCATGGAGCGCTACTTCGCCGCCAAGCTGGCGTTGTTCGAAGGACAGGACGCTCCTCCGCCGCGTTTCGCCGTGGTCAACGCGGACGATCCTTACGGCAGCCGGATTTCTCCTGCTCCAACTAGCGAGGCCCTCACCTACGGCATCGACTCCGATGCCCGCGTGCGGGCCTCGCGCATTGTCGCGGGCTTCAGCGGTTTGAAATTCCATGTGGACGAAGGCGGCAACAGGTACGAGATCGTCTCTCCGATGACCGGCCGCATAAACGTCTACAATATTCTGGCGGCCTGCGCCACCGCGCGGAGCTATTCAATCGGCGTCGAAGACATTCAGCGCGGCATCGCCGCCTGCCGGTTGGTGGCCGGCCGTTTCGAACCGGTGGAGGAAGGCCAGCCTTTCATGGTTGTCGTGGACTACGCGCACACCGACGACGCGCTGCGCAACGTGATCCGCACGGCGCGCGGTCTCAATCCGCGCCGCGTGATCACCCTGTTCGGCTGCGGCGGCGACCGCGACCGCAACAAACGTCCCAAAATGGGCGAAGCGGCTGCGGAGTTGAGTGACCTGGTGGTGCTCACCAGCGACAATCCCCGTTCCGAGGACCCGCTCGACATCATGAACGACGCGCTGGTGGGCTTGCGCCGGCACGACGTTCAGCACATCGTCGAACCGGACCGCGCGCGCGCCATACACAAGGCCCTGGAGGCCGCCGAGCCCGGCGACATCGTGATTCTCGCCGGAAAGGGCCACGAGACTTACCAGGTGCTCAAGGACCGCACTATTCCGTTCGACGACCGCGTGGTGGCGCGCGAGACGCTGCGCGAGATGGGCTATGGAGGCAAGCGCCGATGAATATGCGGCTGGCCGAAATTGCGCACGTCCTGGGCGTCACTCCGCCGGCCGTGGATGCGGTCGTCGAGGGGTGGAGCACGGACACGCGCACGCTTGCCCGCGGCGACCTGTTCTTCGCCCTGCGCGGCCCCAACCACGACGGCCACCAGCACCTTGCGCAGGCGTTCGAGCGCGGCGCGGTGGCGGCGGTGGTGGATCGCGAAGCGGATGCACCGGGCCCGCTGCTGCGCGTGGCGGACTCGCTCGGCGCGCTGCAGGATCTGGCGCGCGGGGCGCGCACGCGCTTCACGGGCGCGGTGGTCGGCGTTACCGGAAGCGCGGGGAAGACTACAACCAAGGACACCATCGCGCAGTTGCTTTCCTCCGCGCTCGATGTGAGCAAGACCGTCGGCAACCTGAACAATCACCTGGGCGTGCCGCTCTCGATCCTGAGACTGAGACAGGACTCGCAAGTGGCGGTGATCGAGATGGGGATGAACCACGAGGGAGAACTGCGCCATCTGGCGGCGATCGCCCGGCCGACCATGGCGGTGATCACCAACGTAGGCTACGCCCATATCGAATACTTCGGCTCGCTTGAAAAAACGGCGCTGGCCAAGCGCGAACTCGTGGAAGCTCTCCCGAGCGATGGCACCGCGGTCCTGAACGCGGACGACGCGCTGGTGGCGCGATTCCGCGAAGTCCATGCCGGCCCCACCGTCACTTTCGGTTTGGGAGAAGGCGCCGATGTGCGCGCCACCGATGTCGAATACAAGCCGGACGGAGTCAGCTTCCGTGTTTCAGGCCTGGAATTCAAGAGTCCGCTGGTGGGACGCCACGCGGTGCTCAACATTCTAGCGGGCCTGGCCGTTGCCGGCGTGTTTGGAATCCCGCCGGAGCGGCTTCAGCAAGCCGCACTCTCGCTCGCGGCCGGCCACATGCGCGGGGAGCGCATGGAATGCCGCGGTGTCACGATATTGAACGATTGCTACAACTCCAACCCGGACGCTGTCCAAGCCATGCTGGAAGTGCTCCAGGTCACGCCGGCGCGGCGCCGTATCGCCGTGCTGGGGGAGATGCTCGAACTCGGGCGCTGGTCCGAGGCCCTGCACCGCGACGCCGGACGCTGCGCGGTGGCGAACAGGGTCGATGTGCTTGTTGGGATACGCGGCGCGGCCCGCTACACGCTCCACGGGGCGTTGGACGCTGGTCTACCGGACAGCGCCGCGTACTTTTTCGAGGACCCGGCGCCAGCAGGAGACTTCCTGCGTGGCATTGCACGACCCGGAGACGTCATACTATTTAAAGGGTCTCGCGGCACGCGAGTGGAAATCGCCCTGGAAAGGTTTTTGGCCGGCAACGACGGCTAAGTCATGCTTTATTGGTTGTTGTTCGAAAGGTTGTATCCTCACTTCAGTCCCCTTCGCGTCTTCAGTTACGTCACTTTCCGCACGGCCGCGGCTACGCTGCTGGCCTTGTTCCTCTGTATCGCGTTGGGGCCGTGGCTCATACGCCGCCTGAGGGAGTATCAAATCGGGCAGTACATCCGTGAGGAAGGCCCGCAGTCCCATCAGAAGAAAGCCGGCACGCCCACCATGGGCGGAGTGCTCATCGTGGTGTCCATCGTGGTGCCCACGCTGCTGCTCGCGAATCTTCATAACCAGTATGTGTGGATCGCACTCTTTGGTCTGGTGTCGTACGGCGCCATCGGTTTTTGGGACGACGCGAGCAAGCTCCAGCAGCATCGCAACCTGGGCCTGACCGGCCGGCGTAAATTCACGCTGCAATGCCTGGTCGCGTTCCTGATCGGCGTGGCGCTGCTGGCGCTGCACGCGCACGGCGCTTACTCGACGGCCATGAACGTACCGTTCTTCAAGAGTTTTAAGCCCGAGATGCTGGTTCGCGCCTGGCTGGGCAATCCGCTCACGTACCCGTTGGCGTTCGTATTCTTCTTCGCGTTCCTGGTGCTGGTGATTGTCGGGTCTTCGAACGCCGTCAATCTGACCGACGGGCTGGATGGGCTGGCTATCGGACTGATGATCGTCGCCGCCGCGGCCATGACCGTGCTGACTTACGTAAGCGGCCACGCCGCATTCGCCAACTACCTGGGCTTGGCACGGTTGCCCGGCGCGGCCGAACTGAGCATCTTCTGCGGATCCATGATGGGCGCTTCGATCGGCTTTCTTTATTACAATGCCCATCCGGCCGATATATTCATGGGCGACGTGGGATCGCTCGCCCTGGGCGGCGGGCTGGGCGTTGTGGCCGTACTGATCAAGCAGGAGATCCTGCTGCTCGCCGTGGGCGGCGTCTTCGTGATCGAGGCGCTGTCCGTGATCCTGCAAGTGGCGAGCTTCAAGCTGCGCGGCAAACGCATTTTTAAGATGGCGCCGCTGCACCACCATTTCGAGGCGCTGGGTTGGCAGGAATCGAAGATCATCGTGCGGTTCTGGATTGCGGGGCTCGTGATGGCGCTGTCGGCGCTCACCACACTGAAGTTGAGGTAACGTCGAGATGCGAATCGAAGGTGCGGACATTCTGGTGGTGGGCATGGGCAAGTCGGGCCTGGCTGCAATCGAGCTGCTGCTCGAGCATGGCGCAAGGCCCCGGGCCACGGACCGGAAAGGGCTCGATGATCTGCCCGCAATTGCGCCCAGGATTCGCGAACTGTGCGTCCCGTTCGCCGTACAATCGCCTGAAGTCTTCGAAGGAGTGGACAGCATCGTCATCTCGCCGGGCGTACCCGCGGACTTGGCGGAACTCGAAGCCGCGCGCGCGCGCGGCGTGAGCGTCATCGGGGAGCTGGAATTGGCCGGCGCCTATCTGAAGGGCGACATCATCGGCATCACCGGCGCCAACGGCAAGACCACCACCACGGCTCTGGTCGGGCACATCCTCGCCCATTGCGGAGTCCCGGTCCAGGTGGGCGGCAACATCGGAAGGCCGCCCGCAGCGATGGTGGCCGGTTCCAAGCCGGGCCAGTGGAACGTGCTCGAACTCTCCAGTTTCCAACTGGAGACCATCGAGAAGTTCCGCGCTCGCGTGGGCGTGGTCATCAACGTTACGCCGGACCACCTCGACCGGCACCACACCTTCGCCCGTTACGCCGCGGCCAAGGAGCGGTTGTTCGAGAATCAGGGTCCGGACGACGTTGCCATCCTCAGCGCCGACGACGCTACCTGCATGGATTACGCGCGCCGCACGAAATCGCGAACGCTTCTGTTTAGCCTCAAGGGGCCCGTGGATAAGGGCGCCTATCTCGACGACGGAAAGCTGTACGTTGACGGCGGTTTTCTGATGGACGCCGCGGCGATTCCGATGCGCGGCCTGCACAACGTCGAAAACACCCTGACGGCCGTGTTGGCGGCCCGTGAGACTGGCGCCCCGCTCGCATCGATCGCGGCGGCCGCCGGGACCTTCCCCGGCGTGGAGCACCGCATCGAGTTCGTTCGCACGGTGAACGGCGTTTCCTTTTACAACGATTCAAAAGCCACGAACGTGGACGCCACGCAGAAGGCCATCGACGCATTCGAGGGCGGGCTGTGGCTGATCCTCGGCGGCAAGGATAAGGGCAGCGATTACCGCACGTTGCGGCCATCGCTCGCGGCCAAGGCTCATGCCGTGCTGCTGGTGGGCGCGGCGTCGGCGAAGATCGCGGACCATCTCGCGGGAACCCTGCTGCTTATGGATTGCGGCACCATCGCCGAGGCCGTGCGCATCGCATACGAAAAGGCTCGTCCGGGCGATACCGTCCTGCTCGCGCCCGCCTGCGCCAGCTTCGATCAGTTCTCGGGCTACGAAGAACGCGGCCGCGTCTTCAAGGGCCTCGTGTCACGTCTGGAGGAAAAAGCCTGACATGCCGATGGAGCGCAAGACCGACTGGGTCCTGTTCACCGCCGTCGTGGCGCTGGTCTTCTTCGGTCTCGTCATCATGTACAGCGCATCCTCGGTGGTGGCGGACCTGAAGTACGGCCATAGTACCTACTACCTGGTGCGCCAGGCCGCGTGGGCCGTAGCTGCGTTTGGGATCCTGATGTACTTGAAGAACCAGGACTACCGGCGCTGGAACCAGCCGGTATGGGCTTTCGCGCCCATGGGCGTCGCCATAATGCTGCTAATCGTGGCTTATTTCGCCGATGCCCGGGCGCACCGCTGGATCCGGCTCGGTTCCGCTCAATTGCAGCCTTCGGAACTCGCCAAGCCCGCGCTCATCGTTTTTCTGGCCTGGTTCGTGAGCCTGCGTGCTTCCGCCATCAACAACCGCAAGCACACGCTGGTTCCGGCCACGCTTTGCCTGACTGTGCTGGTGGGGATGGTGGTGGCGGCCGACCTGGGCACGGCGGTCGTGCTGCTGGCCACGGCGGGGGTGGTGTTCTTCGTGGCGGGGCTCGACAGGCGCCACATGGCGATCGCCTGCGCCGCGGCGGTACTTCTGATCGCGGCCGCCATTTTGCACAAGCCTTACCGTGCCCTGCGTGTCATAGGACGTTACGACCCCGACTTCACGCTTATCGACAGCATCGACCGCAACGGCACGATCCGTGCCAAGATGCAGATGATGCCGGGTGCCAAAGACCCGGGCTATCACGCACGGCAATCGAAGATTGCGGTGGGCTCGGGCGGCCTTCTCGGCATGGGCCTGATGCAGGGGCAGCAGAAGTTGCTGTACCTGCCGGAGGCGCACACGGACTTCATCTACGCGGTGGTGGGCGAAGAGTTGGGGCTGCTTGGCTGCGCCACCGTGCTGTTCATGTTCCTGTTGATCTTGTGGCGAGGCGTGCGGCTGGCCTGTGTGGCGCCGGAACATTTCGGCAGGTACCTGGCGCTGGGCGTTACGGCCAGCATCGTGATACAGGCGTTCATGAACATGAGTGTGGTGCTGGACATGACGCCCACCAAGGGCATTCCGCTGCCCATGATCAGTTACGGAGGAAGTTCGCTGTTGAGCACACTGGCTTCGTTGGGGCTGTTGCTCAGCGTGAACGAGCACGCCGGATGAGCGGATCGCTGGTCGTCGCCATGGCCGGTGGAGGAACGGGAGGCCACATCATCCCGGCGCTGGCCGTGGCCCGCGAGTTGGCCGAGCGGGGCCACCTCCCCTTCTTCATCGGGACGCGACGCGGCATGGAAGCGCGCCTGGTGCCGGAGGCGGGCTTCGACATCGAATGGATCGAAATCGGCGGGCTCAACCGGGTGGGACTGGCGCGCATGCTCAAGAGCGCCTGCGAGCTTCCGGCGAGTATCTGGCGCGCGGGGGGGATTCTCAGACGCCGCGGCGCCCAAGCCGTCTTCAGCATGGGCGGCTATGCGGCCGGTCCGGTGATGCTGGCGGCAATCTGGAAACGCGTGCCGATGGCGGTGATGGAACCCAATGCCATGCCAGGTCTGACCAGCCGCAAGCTGCGCCGCTTCATCCGTCGCGCGCTGGTGAGCTTTCCCGAAGCCGCGGACTACTTCCTGCCGGGCCGGACCGAGCTTACCGGGCTCCCCGTGCGCAGGGAATTCTTCGCCATCGAACCCAAGCCGCGCGACGAATGGTTCACCATACTGATCACGGGTGGCAGCCAGGGCTCTCGTACGCTGAACGAGGCGGCGCGTGCGAGTTGGCCGCTGTTCAAGCAGAGCGGCCTCCGCGCGCGCTTCCTGCACCAGGCCGGAGCGGCGTCCGCCGACGATTTGGCGCGTGAATTCGCCGCAACCGGCATGGACGGGGGCGTTACGGTATTCATTCAGGACATGCCCGCCGCGATGGCCGAAGCGGACCTGGTGGTTTGCCGCTCGGGCGCCGGCGCGGTGGCGGAGCTGGCCGCTGGAGGCAAACCTTCCCTGCTCGTCCCGTTTCCCTTCGCCGCCGACGACCACCAGTTGCGAAACGCCCAGGCGATGGAGCGTGCCGGGGCCGCGCGGTTGGTCCCGGACCGGGAGATGACCGGCGAACGGTTCTTCCGCGAAGTGGGCGTTCTGGCCGCGGACGCGGACTTGTTGCGGAACATGGGTGCGGCGGCGCGTGCGATGGCGCACCCCAACGCGGCACGCCGCGCGGCGGAAATACTTGAGGAGATGGTTCCAGTTCACGGTTGACACGCAGCCGTAAAGCCGGAACAATACAAGAGGGAAATGTTTTTTAAACCCCAGCACTTGCATTTTGTAGGGATTGGCGGCATCGGGATGAGCGCGATCGCCGAGGTGTTGTTGAAGCTCGGCTATCAGATCAGCGGATCCGACCTGAGGGCCACCGCGCTGACCAACCGCCTGGCCACACTGGGAGCTACCGTTTACGAGGGTCATGACGCGTCCCACGTGGACGACGCGCGCGTGGTCGTGGTGAGCAGCGCCGTCGACGAATCCAACCCCGAAGTGCGCCAGGCGCGCCGGATGCAGATCCCCGTCATCCCGCGCGGCGAACTGCTCGCCGAGTTAATGCGCCTCAAGTACGGCGTAGCCATTGCCGGCAGCCACGGGAAGACGACCACCACGAGCATGTCGGCGCACATCCTGACCGAGGCCGGCCTCGACCCAACAGTTGTGGTGGGCGGGCGCGTGAAACTGATGGGCGGCAGCAACGCGCGTGTGGGCAGCGGCGATCTGCTGGTGGTGGAGGCCGACGAAAGCGACGGCTCGTTCCTCAAACTGGCTCCCATCCTCGCCGTCGTGACCAACATCGACCGCGAACACGTGGACCACTACGCTTCGATCGAAGCGACCCGCGCGGCCTTCAGCGATTTCGCCAACAAGGTGCCCTTCTATGGCGCCTCGATCCTGTGCCTGGATGATGCCAACGTGCAGCAGACGCTGCCTACTATCAAGCGGCGCACGATCACATACGGAGCAAGCCCCCAAGCGGACCTGAATATCACGGACGCCGTTTGCGACCAGTACTCCTCGCGCTTCCACTTGAGATTCCAACAGGACGATCTCGGCGAATTCTCGCTCGCGATTCCCGGTTACCACAATGTGCTGGACGCGACGGCCGCCGTCGCCGTGGCCCTCGAACTGGATGTCTCCCCGGATACGGCGCGGCAGGCGCTGGCGGCGTTCACGGGTGTGGACCGCCGCTTCCAGCGGCGCGGCGAAGCCAATGGGGTAACCGTGATCGACGACTACGGCCATCATCCCACCGAGATCCGCGCCACGCTGGATGCCGCGCGGCTGTGCCGGTTCAGGCAGATCCACGTATTGTTCCAGCCGCACCGCTACACGCGCACGAAGGCCCTGATGGATGAATTCGCCGTCAGTTTCCAGAAAGCCGACACCGTTCATTTGCTCGATATCTACGCGGCCAGCGAGCCACCCATCGAGGGCGTCACCGCGGAGGCTCTCGCGGAGCGGTTGCGCGAGTTCGGCCATCGCGGCGCCTATTACGTGGGCTCGATCGAGAACGGGGTGGAAGCTATCCTGAAGCTGGTCCAGCCCGGCGACTTGGTGATGACGCTGGGTGCCGGCAGCGTTTGGCAGGCCGGTGACCGCATCCTGGAGCGGCTGCGGGAGAAGCATTCATGAAGCGTAGGCTGTACTATGCCGGCATCCTGGTCATCGTGGCGTTCGCGGCGGCCGGGAGCCTGGCGGCCTATTGGCGTATCGAACGGTTTCTGATCGGCGATGCGCGCTTCACCATGACGCCGCCGCCCGAGTATGGCGACGCATCTCCCAGCCTTGTGATCCAAGGGGTCCAGCACGCCTCGCGGGCGCGCGTCATGAATGTGTTTCGCGAAGATTTCGGACGCAGCGTATACCTGCTCTCACTCGTCGAGCGCCGGAAGGCCCTTCTCGCGATCGACTGGGTGAAAGAGGCCGGCGTGTCGCGGAGCTGGCCAAACACGATCCAGGTCAAGATCGTCGAGCGCACGCCGGTGGCTTTTCTGGGGACTCCCTCTCCGGCGGACCCGGCCGCGCCCTTTGCGCTGATCGACGCCGATGGCGTCATTCTGCGGCCGCAGACGCCGGCGCGCTTCGCCCTGCCCGTGCTGGTAGGCGTCGCCCCAAACGCGGGACAGGCTTTGCGGCGCGATCGCGTCCATCGCATGTCACGGTTGCTAGAGGAATTGGGAGCGCTCGCCGAGAAGGTTTCCGAAGTTGACGTCAGCGACCCCGAGAATTTGCAGATCATGGAGCAGGCCGACGGCAAAGCCCTGGTTCTGATCCTGGGCAACCGGAATTTCCTGGCCCGGCTGGAGCGGTTCCACCAACGCTACCCGGAGATCCACAAGCGGCTCCCTGATGCCGGTACATTCGATTTGCGATTGGATGACCGCATCACGGCCGTGGAGGCGAACCCGAGTGTCCAGTAACAACGGTTGGGTGGTGGGACTCGACGCCGGCAGCGCGTGGACGCGCGTGGTGATTTGCGCCCTCGAAAATGGCGAGCTGCGTTACCTGGGGCACGGCGAGACTCCGTCGTTGGCATGGAACAAGAGCCGGCTGCGGGATCAGACCGCGTTGTCGGAGTCTATACGGCGCGCCGTCCGCGATGCGGAAGCGATAGCGGGCGTCAGCGTCGACGGTGCCGTGGTGGGCCTGGGCGGAAGCGCGGTGCAAAGCACCGGCGGCAACGGGCTTTACGAATTCGGCCGCCCGCGCGACGTCGAGCAAGGGCACCTGGACGCCACCGTCGAAATGGCGGCGCAGCTGCAATCGAATCGCTACATTTTCCAGGTGCTTCCGCAGGACTTTACCGTGGACGGCCGGGCAGGCTACCGCAACCCGATTGGAGTGCGCGCCTCGCGGCTGGAGGCCAACGTGTGTCTGATGACCACCACCGCGCCGGAACACCAGTGCCTGGTGGACGCGGTACACCAGGCGCACCTGGCCGTAGAAGAGACCGTGTTCGAAGGCATGGCATCCGCCTATGCCACGATCCTCACCGAGGACCGCGCCAGGGGTGTGGCCGTGATGGACATTGGGGCGCAATCCACCGAGCTGATCGTCTACGACGGGGAAGCCTGCGTGGGCGCATGCAGCCTGCCGGTGGCGGGCGATCATTTTTCGCGCGACGTGGCGTGGCGGTTCACGGTGTCGATCGAGGACGCCGAGCGGATCAAGCAGCAGTATGGTTGTGCCGTGCTCGGCCTGACGGCCGACAACAGCCTGATCGATGTGCCGACTCCAGACGGGCGCGCCCCGCGCGAAGCGCCGCGCCGCGACTTGAACGAAGTGCTCGAGGCGAGGGCCGAGGAACTCTTCCTGTTCGCGCGGGAGGAAATCGTGGCGGCCGGCATGGAGCAGGACCTCCTGGAAGGTGTAGTCCTCACCGGCGGCGGCGCGCGATTGAACGGAATGTGCGACATGGCCGAACGGGTCCTGAACTGTCAGGCTCGCAATGGCCTGCCGGTGGGCATCGATGATTGGCCGGATGAGATCAACGATCCGGCCTGGACGACAGCGGCGGGATTGGCCATGTATTCGGCGCGGTTGAAGTACCGTCACGCGGCGAACCGCGGCGCGCCGGGATTGTTAGGCCACCTCTTGGGTTAAGGAGCGGGTGTGCCCGGCGTGGCACCCCGTGGAGGATTTGAGGTATGGAAGAACTCGAACGGACCTTGGACGATTTGAAATTCGAGATCCAGGATGAAACGCTGCCCGGGACGCGTATCAAAGTTGTCGGCGTGGGCGGGGGCGGCTCCAACGCCGTCGCGCGGATGATCAGCGAAGGGCTGACAGGTGTCGAATTTCACATCCTCAATACTGATACCCAAGCGCTCCGCGCCTCCACTGTCCCGAACAAGCTGGCAATCGGCGCCAAAGTCACCAACGGTCTCGGCGCGGGCTCGGACCCGTCCATCGGCCGTCAGGCCGCTCTCGAAGACACCGAAAGAATCGTCGAGATTCTCGAGGGCGCCGATATGGTTTTTGTCACCGCGGGCCTGGGCGGCGGAACCGGCACAGGCGCCGCGCCGGTGGTCGCGTCGCTGGCCAAGGAACTCGGCGCGCTGGCGGTGGCCGTCGTAACCAAGCCATTCCAGTTCGAGGGCCCGCGCCGGCGCCGGCAAGCCGACCAGGGGCTGATGGAACTCGCCACCACGGTGGACACCGTCATCTCGATCCCTAACGACCGGCTCATCGAACTGGTCCCGCGCGGCACCAGCGTTTTCGAAGCCTTCCGCATCGCCGACGATGTGCTCCGGCAGGCCGTCGAAGGCATCAGCAACATCATCACCACCCCCGGCCTGATCAACCGCGACTTCTCCGATATCCGTACCATCATGCTCGGGATGGGGCACGCCATGATGGGTACCGCCACCGCCAGCGGCGAAAACGCGGTGGTCGAAGCAGCCCGTCAGGCCATCGCCTGCCCGCTGCTCGAACGAGGAGGCGTGAGCGGGGCGCGCGGTATTCTCATCAACATTACCGGTTCAAGTGTCCTGGGGCTGCACGAGGTCAACGAGGCCTGCTCGCTGATCCGTGAGGCCGCCCAGAACGATGATGCGCAGATCAACTTCGGCGTGGTGATGAACGAGTCGATGGGCGATAAAGTGAAAGTCACCGTGATCGCCACCGGCTTCGAAATGCCGGGGTTGGAAAATGCCGTCGAGCCAGCAGTGGCGGCGATACCGGAGCCGGAACCAGAAGCAGTTGCGCCCGAGCAGCCTTCCGCCGCGCCGGAACCGCAGCCCGCGCCCGAACCCGAGCCGGAGCCCGCCGCGCCCGAAGACGATCTGGACACGCCTGCCTTTCTGCGCCGCGAGCGCCGTTTATTCCGCTGAGGCGGGCGATTCGATCTTGAATTCGCACTCGACGTAGCTGCCACGCGCGGCGTCCCATTGGTAGGATTTGGCTGCGCGAATCTGTCCGTCGCGCACCGCCACGACCAGATAGCGGTACCAGGGGCAGGCGTTGGCCGCATCCTCGGGCGAAAAATATGCTTCAGAGTCCGGGTGGGAGTGGTAGACGGTCAGGACGTCCATGCCGAGCTTCCTGGCCTGCTGTGTGGCGTCGAGCAGTTCCGCCGGGTCGATGCGGTACCTCCGGCGACGGTCGGTTTCAGAACTGTTGGCGAGGCGGATGAGACGCTCTACGCGGTCCTTCGCCCCCAACAGCGCCCCGCAGCATTCTTCGGGATACACTTCCAACGCGTGGGAAGCGACTTCTTCCCAGATACTTGCAGGGACGCACAGCACACGTATGGTTAACGCGCGGCCAACAGGGCGCGCAGGTGGCGGGCGCGTTCCGGCGACCGAAGTTGCCGCAGCGCCTTGGCTTCTATCTGGCGGATCCGCTCGCGCGTGACGTCGAACTCCTGCCCGATTTCTTCGAGCGTGTGTTCGCGTTCGCAGCCGATCCCGAACCGCAGCCGGATAACCTTTTCTTCCTTGGGAGAGAGGGTCTTCAGGATGTTCGCCGTTTCATCGCGAACGTTGGTTTCGATAACGGCATCCACGGGCGATCCTACCCAGCGGTCCTCGATCAGGTCGCCGAGGGCGGATTCTCCGTCGCGGCCGACCGGCGTTTCGAGGGACACCGGGTCGCGAGAGATGGTCTTGAGTTTCTGAACCTTTTCCACCGGGATATCCATCCGGCGGCTGATCTCATCGTTGGTGGGGGCGCGGCCAAGCTCCTTCTCCAGTTCCCGGGTGGCGCGGAGGAACTTGTTCATGCTCTCGTTCATGTGCACCGGGATGCGGATGGTTCGGGACTGGTCCGCGATGGCGCGGGTGATAGCCTGCCGGATCCACCACGTGGCGTAAGTGGAGAATTTATAGCCCCGGCGGTATTCGAACTTGTCGGCGGCGCGCATCAGGCCGATGTTGCCCTCCTGGATCAAGTCCAGGAGGTGCAAGCCGCGATTCACGTATTTCTTGGCTACGGAGACAACCAGGCGCAGGTTCGCTTCGACCAGATCCTTCTTGGCGCGCTCGGCTTCCAGTTCACCCTGTCGGATCACTGTCAGGCTATGCTTCAATTCCGGCAACGAAGCGCGAGCCGCGGTTTCCCGTTTGCGAACCTCACGCTTGATCTCGCGGATGTGAGACTGGGCGGCCGATCCACCCCGTTCCTCGGCGCGACGCAATTCCGTCTGCAGGTGGTTCAGCTCGTCGACCACCCGCTCGATTTCCTTGGCGAACTGCTTCCATTTCAATAACTGGAATGGGATCGCGCGGACCGCCCGCGAGATCTCCACGCGGCAACGATTCAGCTTTCCCAGCCAGCGGCGCCGCAGCTTCTTGTTGCTCGCCTCAATGCTTTCGTACTTCTCGTCCAGTTGCTGCAATTTCTTTTGCAGCAAAGAGATATCGGCGAACTGTTGACGGATCTCGGTCCGGCGGTGATCTTCGGCCGGGCTGCCTTCCTCGACATCGCCCAGATCCACCAGTTCGTCCAACTCCTCGGTGCCTTTCTTGAGCTGGTCTGCGGCGTCCAGGACGATCAATTGCACCAGGGCGGACCGGCTTATCGCCTTCTGCATCCGCAACTTGCCGCGTTCCATGCGGCGCGCCAAGTCCACTTCGCCCTCGCGGGTGAGCAGCGGTACCGAACCCATCTCACGGAGATAGACCCTTACGGGGTCGTCCGTGTAAATGGATTCCTCGACCTGCTGGGTGCTATGTAGTTCATCCTCATGGACTTCCTCAGGATGAAAGAAGCTGCCTTCCTCGTCGAAGGGGAGCCCGAGGGGTTCGTGGCTATCGGTTAAAAAGTGATCTTCGTATTGATCCACTAGGGTCTACCTCCCCGCTGTAAATAGACTATGTCTTTGGGTATGAAGGAAATATCGAAAGCGCACAGAAGCGCCCACCGAGTTCTGATGAGGTGATGCCCAAAAGGGCGAGGCATCTGCCTAATTATAGCATCACTCCCGTTCAAAGTTAAGCCTCCACTTATGTTGATGTTCAGAGGGCGGCCTTGGTTACTAAAGTCTCCTTGACCCGCCTGCGGCCGGGGGGATCGGGCTCAGCCCCGCTTCTTGCGAATCAGGACCTTGAGTTCGGAAAGGAACGCTTCGACGTCCTGAAAGTCACGGTAGACGGAGGCGAAACGCACATACGCCACTTTGTCGAGCCCCCGCAGGCGTTCCATCACCATTTCTCCTATGATTGTAGTACTTAATTCACGCTCGGGGCTGTCGTTTAGCCGGGCTTCCACCTCATTCACGATCTCCGCCAGCCGGGCCATGGGGATCGGACGCTTCTCGCAGGCTTTCAGCAGCCCGGAGAGCATTTTCTGGCGGTCAAACTTCTCGCGCCGGCCGTCCTTCTTGACGACCATGTAAGGGATTTCGTCGGTACGCTCGTACGTCGTGTACCTGCGTTCACAGGCCAGACACTGGCGCCGCCGGCGGATGGAATCCCCCTCCTTGCTTTCCCGCGAGTCGATAACCCGGTCCTGGCGATGGCCGCAAAATGGGCAAATCATTGGTTTTCAATGTCCTTAATGTGCCTCAAGTTATGCCAGTTGAGCCCCTCGTGGAACGCCAGCAGCAGGCCCAACGGGACAATGCCTAGGAAGTTGAGCGCCCAGAACATAATAGCGATTCCGGTAGCGGGCTCCAGCGAGAAACGGAATATCTCAGTAAGTACTACAATTATAGCAATCTGCATGCCGCCACCCACGCCGGGGATTTGGACCACCCCTCCGAAAGCGACAAAGCCCAACAGAATCAACACCTCCATGAAGCTAAAACCGGCCGTCCTGGAGAACGCCCGGAAAATGGCCAGGAATCCCAGGACGATCACGAGCCATTCGGCGAAGGTATAAAAGACCATGGAGAGAACAGCCGCCGAGTCCCGGGTGGCCTTGGTGCCGTCGAGGAAGGCGTCCAGCATGTGTACGGCCTTCGACTCGATCCGCTTTGGAAGCAGAGAGAATACCGAAACCACGCGCGCACGTAACACTTCCGAGAAGTTGCGGAATACGACGAGAGCCAGCAGGCACGCGGCGCCTATGGCAGCCATCACGTAGCCACCGGTGCTCAATACCCACTTCATACCCGGTCCGAGTTGAGCATGCGTCACACGCACCTGGCTCAAGCCGAGGCCGAAGATGAACGCCACGGCGAGCAGGTCGTAGATTCTTTCGAGAAGCCAGGCCGCCATCTGAGAGGAGAATGAAACGCGCTCCTTGGCGGAGATCAGGTATGGCCGGACCAATTCTCCGGGGCGTCCGAACAAGAGGATGGCGGTGAATCCGATCACAGTGGCCGAAAACAGGTTCCAGTAACTGGGGCGGGGCTGGAGGGGCCGAATCATGACTGCCCATCGCAGAGTCCGGCCGAAGTACGTCGCCAGGTTGAGAAGGAGACTCACCAGGACCCAAAACCAGTCCATTTGCGAGAAGACGCCGGCAAACTGGTCCCACTGGAACCCGGATTCATGCCAGCGTCCATAGACCAGGAAGCCCGCAGCCGCTACGATGGCCGCCGTTACGATGATCCAGGTGAAACGCCTGTCAACTTTGATAGAAATCCCTCCCGACAGCAGAATTTCGGACAGCGACGGGCACCAATGCGCTCCCTTCAAGCTAGAATAGATCTACGTGCGCCAAGCCGGGAAGCGCGGTTACGCCCCGAACATTCACATTCGGGTGAACTTCTTATGATAGTTCTTCGTTTCTCATTGTGGAAGCCAATACGAGGCGGCCGTGAGCGATGGGCCGCCCGGTTGGGTTCGGAGAATGAGGCGAGTCATGGCAACCGCTGCGCTCAGTCTGGCAAACGGGCCTCTCACGGCGGGCCGACAATGGTCCATGAGGTGGGCGGGCGGTGAAGCGAGCCGAATTCGGCAGGCGCCGGCGGAAAACTTGGATTCCGAAGCCCAACTGATCGCGCAATGTCTGGCAGGTGAAGACGAGGCCTGGGAAGGCCTCGTGAAGGCCTACACGCGACGTGTGTATGCCATGTGTTACCGGTTCACGAACAGCCCCACGGAGGCCCAGGATCTCACGCAAGAGGTGTTTTTACGGGTATTCCGCACGCTTAAGAGTTTCCGCGCCGGAGAAGGATCCTTTCTGGTCTGGTTGACGCGCCTGACCCGGAATCTGCTCATCGACCACTACCGGCGCAACCGGACCGACCGTGTAACGGATTCGATCGAGGATCAACTGGGCGTGCTGGAAGAGAAAGCCTCGCTTTCGACCCGCACGGACGGGATGCTGGCCGGGCGGGAGGCAAGTGAGGTGCTCCAGGCGGGACTGGCGAGATTGTCGCCGGAACTTCGTGAAGCGGTGATCCTGCGCGACGTGGAAGAACTGGAGTACCGCGAAATCGCTCAGGTGCTGAACGTACCGGAAGGAACGGTGAAGTCGCGGTTGAACAGAGGGCGGGCCGAGTTGGCCCGGGTGCTGCGAAGGCACAAGGTCGTAGTATGAACTGCGCGGAACTGGAAATCCTGCTCTGCGACTACCTGGACGGTGCGCTCCCCGCGGAGCGCAAAGCCGAGGTAGAGGCGCACCTTGCCGGGTGCGCCTCCTGCGCGAGCCTGGCCGAGGATGCCCAGGCGGCGGTGGAGTTCATCGAGCGGGCGGAAGTGATGGAGCCCCCGCCGGAGCTGCTGACCCGGATCTTGTTCCAGATGCGGGGTGAGGTCCAGCGGGAAGCCCCGGTGGCCGCTGGAGCGAGGCGCTGGTTCAGCCAATGGCTGCGGCCGGTGCTGCAGCCGAAGTTCGCCATGGGCATGGCCATGACCGTATTGTCACTGTCCATGTTGGGGCGGTTTGCCGGGATTGAAGTGCGGCAGTTGACCGCGGCGGACCTGGACCCGGTCAAGATCGTTATGAACGTTGAAGACCGGGTGCATCGCGGTTGGCTGGCGGTGAGGAAGTATTACGAAAATCTGCGGCTGGTCTATGAAATCCAAACCCGGATTCAGGAATGGACCGTGCCGGAGGAAGGCGATCAGCCCGCGGCGGATGATGCGACCAAGGGGCCAGCGACGGACGGGGCCTCGGGCAGGCCGTCGACGGATCGTCGTGAAAGAGGTGCGAAATGAACTGCGTAAACCATGCGGAGGTTCCCGCGACGGCATACTGCCGGACGTGCGGAAAAGCGCTGTGTCCGGAATGCCAGCGGCAGGCGGAAGGAACCGTCTTTTGTGCCGAGCATGTTCCCGCTCCGCGGCCGGCGAGTCCACCCCCGGTATCGGCGGTGCCTCCCCGGCCGGGTGCCGACGTGAGTCCCGGCCTGGCTTTCGTACTGGGGCTGATTCCCGGGGTGGGCGCGGTTTACAACGGACAGTACGCCAAAGGTGTGATCCACGTCGTCATCCTGGGGCTGCTGATCAGCATTACCAGTTCCGGGGCGGCGGGTGGACTGGAGGCGTTGTTCGGACTTCTCATCGCCGTGTGGTTCTTTTACATGGCTTTCGAGGCGTATCACACGGCCAAGAAGCGGCAGTTGGGGCAGCCTGTCGAAGAGTTTTCGAGCCTGGTCCCGATAAAGGGCAGCAGCAACGGCTTCCCGGTGGCGCCGGTGATCCTGATCGCCGCCGGCGTACTGTTCCTGCTGAATAACCTGGACCTGCTGAGGTTGCAGCAAGTCCTTCGGTACTGGCCTGTATTCCTGATAGTGCTGGGAGTCTACATGCTTTACGGCCGCTTCAGCAGCGGGCGCGGCTCAGGGACGGCCGGCGAGGAGGCCCACCATGAGCGGGAATAGTGTCAATCTGATATCCGCCATCCGCGGCCCCATCATGCTGATCACGATCGGCGTGTTGTTCGCCATCGATCACTTCGGGCCGTACAGAATCGGGATCACGTGGCCTGTGATCCTGATCGTTTACGGAATACTTAGGCTGGCTGAACGGCGGCCTGGCGAGAGCCCGGCGGCGGCCGTGGATCAGACGAAAGGGAGTACGTTATGAGGCCGCGTTCAATCATCGGTCCAGTGCTGCTGATCCTGATGGGTGCATTGTTCCTGGTGAACAACCTTCACCCGGAGCTGCCGTGGTTGGACATGGTTTCCAAGTACTGGCCTTACCTGCTGATCGCGTGGGGCACCCTGCGCCTGATCGAGGTCCTGGTCTGGTGGTTTATGGGCAAGCCGGTCGCCCGGGGCGTCTCCGGCGGCGAATGGGTGGCCATCGTGTTCATCGTGCTGATCGGCACGGGGCTGTTCGTCAGCCAGCGATGGTGGATCCACCGGCCGTGGATTCGCGGCATTGAGATGTTCGGCGAGACTTATGATTATCCGCTCGGCGCGGAGCAGCCGGCCTCCAAAGCGCCGCAGATCCTGGTAGAGAACCTGCGCGGCAACGCGCGAATCGTCGGCACGGCGGAAGACAAGGTGAAAGTGACCGGACGCAAGTCGATCCGCGCCATGAGCAAGAATGAAGCCGACGCGGCGGATCGACAGACGCCGATCGAGGTCAGCGTGCAGGGCGACCACATCACGGTACGCACAAATCAGGAGCGTGCGACCGGGGAGCAGCGCGTCTCGATGGACATCGAGATTACGGTACCACGCGGCGCAAGCGTGGAGACGCGGGGCCGTTTCGGCGATTTCGACATCTCGGATATCACAGGTGAAGTCAAGGTCTCCAGCGACAACGCCGGCGTGCGTCTACAGAATATCGGTGGAGAGGTGCGGGTGGATCTTCGCCGCAGCGACATTGTGCGAGCGGTGAACGTGAAGAAGAGTGTGGAGGTGAGCGTGAAGGGCCGCGGGGAGGACCTCGAACTCGAAGGTATCGAGGGGCCGGCGGTCGTGAGCGGCACTTTCACCGGCGATCTGCAGTTCCGCAAACTGGCGAACTCCCTGCGCTTTGCCTCACCGGTGACGGACTTCCAGGTTGCCAAGGTGCCGGGCCAGCTCCACATTACTGTCGGGGACATCCGCGGAAACAACCTGACCGGCCCGGTTCGTCTGGATGCGCGCTCGCGGGGGCGCGACGTCGAACTGGTGGATTTCACAGAGACGGCCGACGTCAGTTTGGAGCGGGGGAACATCGATCTTAGGCCGGCCAAGACCGGCATGGGCAAGATCGCGGCCCGCACGAACACGGGCGACATCGATCTGAGCCTACCTACCGGCGCTAAGTTCACCCTGGCGGCGGAAACCAGGCGAGGAGAAGTGCAGAACGATTTCGGCGCGCCGCTGTCGGTCGAGAGCCGTCATGAGGGCGGTTCACTGAAGGGTTCAGTGGGGCAAGGTCCGGCCATATCCCTGACGACGAACCGAGGCTCCATCGTAGTTCGCAAGGCCGGCGAGCAAGCCGCCGGCGAGGTGGGAAAGAAATCGGCGCCCGTGAAAGTGCAAGCGGAGCGCCAGTAGATCCTGAACGCGGAGCCTCCATCAGCCCACCAGCACCACGTGGACGTCCATCACGTTGGTGTTGGTGGGCCCTGTTTTTAGTAGGCCCTCGATCGGTTCGAAGAAGTGATACGAATCGTTGTTGTCGAGGTAGCGCGCGGCATCGAGCCCCATCTGTCCGGCGCGGGCGAGCGTGCGCGAGTCCGCAATAGCACCGGCGGCGTCTGTGGGCCCGTCCGTGCCGTCTGTGCCGCCACTGAGCACCACGACGCGGTCCATGCCGGCGAGGTCGATGGCGGCGGCGAGCGCGAACTCCTGGTTCCGTCCCCCCAAGCCCTTGCCTCGGATTTTCACCGTGGTCTCCCCGCCGGAGATGACGCAGGCGGGGGGCTTCACGGGCCTTCCGTGGGCGCGGATCTCCTTGGCGATGGCGGCGTGCACACGGGCCACGTCGCGTGTCTCGCCTTCGACGAAAGTGGAGAGCACTACAGTGTGCAATCCCAGGCGCCGCGCTTCGCCTGCGGCCGCTGTGACGGCGAGGTCATTGCTGCCGACCACCAGGTTCTGTGTGCGTTCAAACACGCTCGCGCCCGGCTTGGGAGTCTCCTCGATCTCGCCCGCCGCGCCGCGGTCGATCCGCTCTCGCACGCTGGCCGGTGTTTGTTCCCAAACGCCATATCGCGAAAGGATCTCCCGCGCTCCGGCGAAAGTGGACTGGTCCGGAGCGGTGGGGCCCGATCCGATCACGTCCAGGTCGTCTCCAATCACGTCTGAAAGCAGTAGCGTCACAACGGTGGCCGGCGCGGCAAGGCGAGCCAGTTGGCCACCTTTCAACTCGGAGATGTGTTTGCGGACAGCGTTGATTTCGTGGATGTCCGCGCCGCAGGCGAGCAGGAGCCTGGTGACCTCCTGCTTTTCTTCGAGGGTGATGGGCGCGGCGGGAGCGGGCATCAACGCCGAGGCTCCGCCGGAGATGACGCAGAGCACAAGGTCGCGTTCGGTGGCCTGGCGCGCGATGGCGGCGATGCGTCGCGCGCCATCCACGCCCCGCTGGTCCGGTACGGGGTGCCCGCATTCGTTCAATTCAACGCGGCGCACACGTGCCAGGTGACCGTCCTTGACGTTGATCAGGCCGCCGGTGATACGCCGCGCCAGGATGCGTTCCACAGCCGCGGCCATGACGGCCGAGGCCTTGCCGGCGCCCAGCAGGTAGATCTTCTCGAAGGAGTCCAGGCGATAGCGGCGCTTGCCCGCGACGAGCTTGCCTCCTTCCACGCGCAGGTGGCGCGCGACGGCCTCGGCGGGATCAGCCGCGATGAGCGCGGCGCGGAAGATCCGGAGAGCTTGCTTGCGCAATTGTGCTTGCATGGGGATTCAGAAGATCGGCAGCGTCAGCACGGCTTCGGCAACCTGTTCGGCGTCCATGCCGGTCGTATCAATGCGGTAATCGGCTCGCTCGTAAGCGGGGCGCCGTGAGTAGTAGAGGTGCTCGAACTTTTCCGGGTCGCTTGCCAGCGGACGCGTGGCATCGCCCGAGACCCGTTCCTTCAAGACTTCGAGAGCGCAATCCAGCCACACGGTGACGCCGTGGTCGGCAAGCAGTTCCTGGTTTTCCGGCTGCACGAACGCGCCGCCGCCAAGCGCCAGCACCATCGGCTTGCCTCGCTCCGCCAGGCGCACGTGCGTTTGAATGGCTCCCGCCTCCAGGCGGCGGAATTCCGCTTCGCCGCGGTCGCGGAAGATCTCGGCGATGGTAGTGCCCTGTTCCTGCTCGATCTCCTGATCCACGTCAACGAATTGCCAGCCCAGGTGCGCGGCCACAATCTGGCCCACCGTGCCTTTCCCGCAGGCCATGAAACCGACCAGGTAAATCGCCGGAGTACGCTTGAGTTTCAGGATCATCCGAAGGCGGAAACAGCCATCATGTTACCATGCGGCGAGAGAATGATTAGAAGACGGAGAACGAGTAAGCTTTGACGTACGACCTGGTTTTCGACGCCGACGACACGCTCTGGGAGAACAACATCTACTTCGAGCGGGCCTTCGAGCAGTTCGTCGAGTTCCTGGACCACTCGACGTTGAATGCCACGGAGGTTCGCGCCGTGCTGGACGGGATCGAACTGGCGAATAACAAGATCCACGGCTACGGTGCGGCGAACTTCACCCGGAACCTGCAGCAGTGCTACCGGCACCTGGTGGAACGCGAGATCCGCCGGGAGGACATCGGCCGGATCATGGCGCTGGCCGGGCAGATCATCGAGCAACCGCTGGAGTTGATCGAGGGCGTCGATGAAACCCTCGCCGAGTTGTCCACACGGCACCGCCTGACGCTGTTCACCAAGGGACATCCGGAGGAGCAGCGTATGAAGATCGAACGGAGCGGGCTGGCCGGCCGATTCCACCACACGGCCATCGTGAAAGAGAAAGATGCCGCCGCGTACCGCAAGCTGGCGGAGGACCTCGGGATGGAACCTGAGCGCACGTGGATGATCGGGAACTCGCCCAAGTCGGATGTAAACCCAGCTCTCGAGGCTGGGTTGAACGCAGTTTTCATTCCGCACGCGCACACCTGGACGTTGGAACGGCAAGCGGTGCCCGCGCCAAGCTCACGAATGCTCGTGCTGGAGCGCTTTGCGGATCTCGTTCAGCATTTTTAGCAGAAGGAGGGACACTCGAATGCTTTCACGCCGCGACTTATCTCGAATGGCAGCCGGAACCGTTTTGCTCTCCGGTGCGCGCGCCGCCTCTACAAACCGTTTCACCACGGCGCGCACCACTACGGAGTGGAGTATCAGCAGCGGCAAGAAGTATGCCGACCCGTTCAACGAGGTGGAACTCGATGTCGTGTTCACCGGAGCGGGCGCGGAAATCCGCGTGCCGGCGTATTGGGTCGGCGGCGGAGAATGGCGCGTGCGATTCGCTCCGCCGGAGCCCGGCCGTTATCAGTACCGCACCGTTGCAAGCGACACATCCAACCGCGAGTTGCACGGCGTGGAAGGCGTAGTCGAGGCGGCGCCTTACGACGGATCGAACCCGCTGCTGCGCCACGGCCCGGTGCGCGTGGCGGCTTCCAAGCGCTGGCTCGAACACATCGACGGAGCGCCGTTCTTCTGGCTGGCCGATACGTGGTGGATGGGACTATGCAAGCGACTGGGCTGGCCCGACGACTTCGACCGCCTGCTGGCGGACCGCTTGGAGAAGGGCTTCACGGTGATCCAGATTATCGCAGGTCTATATCCCGA
>JAJFUV010000239.1 GCA_021372245.1 Terriglobales bacterium | reverse complement strand
CGGCGTGGTCCGCGAGATCGAATACTGCGAACACGCAAGGCCACGCTCACTTGAAATCCACGGTGCTTTCTCTATAATCGACCCATGGACCGTAGGGACTTCCTGAAGACCGCGGCGATGGCGGGTGTCACTCACACCTCCTCCGCTGCCGTCTCTGCCACGTTGTTCCCCCTCAATCTTCCATCAAGCGAGTGGACGCAATTCCGCGCGGCCGGTTATCCCAGCGAGGTCACCGGTGTGATTTACCGGCGCGCCACTCCCGCCACCAACGGCATGCCGCTGGGCGGCATCGACACCGGCTGCATCGATCTGGAAACTAGCGGCATGTGGGGCTACTCCACCCTGTTCAACAGCCATGTGCCGCGCCGGGGCCCGATCAACGCGGCTGCGTTCGGTTTGAACGTAGGCGGGAAGACCTGGGTGCTGTGCGATCCGTCGCAGGCCAAACGGTACGACACTACCGACGGACGCATACCCGAGGAAGCGCCACCGGAGGCGCCGCGCATGGAAGGTGTGGAAACTGCCTTCGAGATTCACTACTGGGGTCACTATCCCGTGGTTGATACGGAGTTCATCACTTCGGCGCCGGTGAGCGTGGGCGTACGGGCGTGGTCGCCTTTCCTGCCCGGCAACGTCACCGCCTCGATGATCCCCTGCATCGTCTTCGAAGTACACCTGCGGAACCTGAGCGGCGAGACGCAGAGCGGAACCTTCGCCCTGAACTTTCCTGGTCCGACGAAAAAGGAAGCCGCCACGGGTGCGTTCCGGCGCGAGGACGTGCACGGGCCGGTGGAGGGGTTGCAGGTCAGCTCGGCTAGCGTCACGCGCACCCCGATCGCCGCGGCGAGGGCCAGTTACGTCCTCGGCGTGTTCGGAAAGGAGAAGGCGCGGTTCGGAGGTGCGCTGGACGCCGGCGGGTGGAACTGGGGCCAGCTCAGCGCCAGCCCCTGGGCGCACATCCATGAGACTCTGCCGCGCGCGGTCGATGGGCACGGCGGCGCATCGGCTGCCGTGGACTTCACGCTCACGCCCGGCGCCGAGCGCATCGAGCGTTTCGTCCTGGCGTGGCATTCACCCATGTGGCGCGGTGGCGGTACGCTTTCGTCGAAGGAAGGCAACTGGTTCGTGCACATGTACGCCATCCGGCACCGCAGCGCGCGCGAGGCGGCCTTTAAGTTGGCGCGGGAGCATGGATCTCTGCTCGCCCGCGTCCTGGCTTGGCAGGCCGAAATCTACGGCGACAAGTCGCTGCCCGGCTGGCTGCAGGATTCGCTCATCAACAATCTGCACCTCATCACGGAGACAGGGATGTGGGCGGCGGCCGAAGCGCCGCTGCCGGAGTGGGTCCGCCAGGAAGACGGGTTGTTCGGAATGAACGAGTGCCCGCGCGGTTGCTCGCAGATCGAGTGCATCCCGTGCAGCTTCTATGGCAACATCCCGGTGGTCTACTTCTTTAAGGAACTCGCCCTCTCCACCCTGCGCGGCTATAGGGGCTATCAGTACACCGAGGGCGCCGCGCCCTGGATTTTTGGCGGAGTCACCGGAGAAACACCGCCGGTGGACTTCGCGCAGCCCACGCGCGGCTACCAGATCACGCTGAACGGGCTGTGTTACGCGGCCATGGTGAACCGCTACGCGCTCTGTTGGGGCAACCAGGAGTTCAACCGCGAGTTTTACGAATCGGTGAAAAGGAACGCCATCTATACGTTCAACCTGCGTCCCGATTACGAACTGGGCGACCGCGTCATCAGCATGCCCACGGGCAACGAAGGCACCGAATGGTTCGAGGCGCCGGAGCCCGGCTGGTTCGGGCTGGTGGCGCACGTGGGCGGGTTGCACCTGGCGCAGTACCGCATCGTGGAGCGGATGGCCCTCCAGGCCGGCGATCAGAAGTTCGCCGCCGAATGCCGCCAGTGGATCGAGGCGGGAACGAAATCGCTCGAAGAAAAGCTATGGGCCGGCGGCTACTATCTGACGTTCTGGGAGCCGGAAACGGGCCGGAAATCGGACCTCGTGTTCGGATATCAGCTCGACGGCGAGTGGGTGGCGGACTTCCACGGCCTGCCCGGCGTGTTCCGCAAGGACCGCGTGGATTCGACGCTAGCCACCATCAAGCGGACCAACATAGCGTTATCGAAGTCCGGAGCGGTGAACTACGCGCACGCCAACGGGAGTCCGGCCAAAGTGGGCGGCTACGGCACTTACAGCTACTTCCCCCCCGAAGTGCTGATGCTGTCCATGAACTACATGTACGAAGGCCAGCGCGCGTTCGGCATCGAACTGGCGAGGCGCTGTTGGGAGAACATCACCTGCAAGTGGCGCTACACCTGGGACATGCCCAACATCATGCGAGGAGACAAGGACACCGGCGAGCGCACCTACGGCCACGACTATTACCAGGACATGATGCTCTGGGCCCTGCCCGCGGCCACGGCCGGCCAGCCCATGAACGGCCCACTGGCGCCCGGTGGAGTGGTTGACAGGGTGTTGCGAGCGGCGCGAGGGCGGTAAGTCGGGAATCGATCCTCAAAAGCAGCGCAATTAGTCGCTGCACATCGTGTAGTGGCAGTATAGAAACTGCTGCTCCGTCCCGAACGGGGTAACATGCAATTCCTTCGAGCTCTCGACCAAATGGAAACGGGGGCCAAATTCTGCGTGAAGGGATTCCACGTCATAGCGCATGACATCGAGGCCGCTGCATTTTATCGGTCCCTCGGGACCGAAAGTGCTGATAATGACGTGACCGCCCGGTTTGACGGCCGACGCGACATTACCCACATAGGCGAGCCGATCCTCTGGCTTTGTCAGGAAGTGAAACACCGCACGATCATGCCAAACATCGAATGAGCGCGCTGGAAGGGCCGATTGCGTCACGTCCGCGCGTACCCACCGGATCGATTCCGCAGCTTTACCCAAGCGCTTCTGTGCCACGTCGAGAGCTGCCTGAGAGATGTCAAGAACCGTGATGTTTCGGTATCCGCGTTCCATAAGGTCATCCACCAATGTGGATATGCCACCGCCCACATCGATGATCGATGCTGACCGGTCACCCTGCCCGGCGCGCTCGATCAGGTCTAGGGAAGTCTCCAAGTGAGGGCGGAACCAACTCATCTGATCCGGCGCCTTGGTCCCGTAGATTTTCTCCCAGTGTTGCTGCATGTCTCTAGTCTAGCCGTTGCTTATGAGCAAACATGATTGATCGCCCAGTCCTGTACTCGCCAGCGTCACTACTTCGTGACGCAGTCGATTGCGATGCCGCCGCTCGTAGGTCTCACTCTTTCGCGGTTTACCCCGAGAACGCCGGGGTTGTCAGACGTCGCGGTGCTTCGAACACCCGTGTCGCCCGTCTGCACTCCAAGTCGTAGATGTGCTCAGTCGCGTTGACGAGAAACGCGCCCGGTTTCTCCACTCTACGGCAGGTACTCGTATTGAAGGGTCACGGTCCCGGTAGTGAGGTGGACGCGACGCTGCCAGATTCTTTCTCCGGACATATTAGGGTTGGGAGCCAGCAGAGTGGCTGCGCCGGCTGATATCGCTGTGGCAAGGGTGCACGCGCTGAGACCGACCGCGCCCGCAAGGCCCAATGCCAGGCCAGACCCCGAAGTCGGAACAATGATCCCGAGGTTATCCGCTACCTCCGCAGCTTGGTCTACAACGTGAGACCGGCCAGCCAAATGGATTTCCATGAAGTAATCGATCCCCGGACGCCGTCCCTCAAGATCACTTTGCGCGAACAAACGCACGCGGCAATGTGTGGAGCGGTAGTATTGGCGGGTCCTGAGGATGTCGAGTGGAAACGGCAACCGGTGTCCGTCTCCGGCAATGAGATGGTGAGGGTAGGGTCCCAGGGCATCCGTGATCTCGGGTTCCACAAACGGTTGCCCGGCGGCCGCGGGGTTCTCGTTCGGTACCCACTCGTAGATTCTCAGCATGCAGCGCCTCCTTTACTACACGAGGCTCGCCCGCACCGAATGCCGGACCGGCGCACTCCTGCGGCTCTACGATTGGTTCATACCGGAGTCCGGCGCAGTGTGGCATCGCCCCAGACTGACGATGAAAACTTCCCCGGACCTCCCCGTTCGAAGCCCAGGCACAATCGATTCTGCCCGGCGTTGCCTCTTAGGACTCCCGGGCTGCCTCAGTATACACCTGACAGACACCGTCCGGGCGGCAACGAGACCGGCGGCGCGGCGGTGGCAACGAGTTAGTTTCCGGATGGCCCGGCGCCCGGGATAACTTGCCTGCAATGCGACTCACGTTCCTACCCGGCATCCGGTGTTCCCTCCACGATGACGGACCGGGAACGCGTCGAAGCAAGACGAAGTGGAGCGATTCGTTTGTACTCTTCACTACCGAAACAACCCTGGAGCTGAGACAGCGAGTCGAACTCAATGATGAGTAAACGCTTCGGATTCCAGTCACCACAGACTGGAAGCGCGCTGCCGCCGCGGACCAGATATCGGCCCCCGTGCTGCAGGACGATCGGCTGGGCGGCCCTTACGTATTCCTCGTAAACGCCTGTTTCGAGGACCTCGATATCCGCAACCAGGTATGCCTTCATGACATACCGCCTTGCTTTATGCTCGCCCGCATCCCTCCATCGTATTGCAGTCGGTCGCGATGGTAACGCGTTGGAGGGCGAGCACCAACTGCAAGAAGTGCCGTGCCTGGGACATGCCGCCATCGTGCGCGGAGACAAAGACAGCCGAGAGCGTACCGATGCTTGCGATCATTACGCTGAGTGATTCGAGATCGGGACCTTGGCATTGTCGGGCATTGATCCGCAGAAGCAGCGCGATTGGCTATTGCTCCATCGTAAAGTGGCAGTATAGAAACTGCTGCTCCGTCCCGAACGGGGTAACATGCAATTCCTTCGAGCTCTCGACCAAATGGAAGCGGGGGCCAAATTCCGCGTGAAGGGATTGCGCGTCATATCGCATGACATCGAGGCCGCTGCATTTTACCGGCCCCTCGGGGCCGAATGTGCCGATAATGACGTGACCGCCCGGTTTGACGGCCGACGCGACATTACGAACATAAGCGAGCCGATCCTCTGGCTTTGTCAGGAAGTGAAACACCGCACGATCATGCCAAACATCGAATGAGCGCGCTGGAAGGGTCGATTGCGTCACGTCCGTGCGTACCCACCGGACCGATTTCGCAGCTTTACCCAAGCGCTTCTGTGCCACGTCGAGCGCTGCCTGAGAGATGTCAAGAACCGTGATGTTTCGGTATCCGCGCTCCACAAGGTCATCCACCAATGTGGATATGCCACCGCCCACATCGATGATCGATGCTGACCGGTCACCCTGCCCGGCGCGCTCGATCAGGTCTAGGGAAGTCTCCAGATGAGGGCGGAACCAACTCATCTGATCCGGCGCTTTGGTCCCGTAGATTCTCTCCCAGTGTTGCTGCATGTCCCCAGTCTAGCCGTTGTTGTGAATATTCGCGCATTCGGGCCAATGATGGCCGGCCACACCCGGCTCGCGCAATATCCTTATGTTGACGGCATCCCGGAAGTTGCCGCCTCCGGGGGACGGATACCGGCGGACCGCTACTCAGCAGGCGGGGGTGGCGCCACGGTCATGCCATGACGCCGGAAGACTTCCATCATCTTTGCGCGGTCGGGTGGACCACCCGCGGTGGCACCGATTACTTCGGCAGCTTCGCGGAAGTACGCGGGGCCCATTATCGCTGGGGATATGACCACGAGTTGCTTCACATCCTCGCTGCCGAGGTTGTCAAAGCGGTGCACCGCGCCTCGCGGGATGCACAACGCCTGCCCGGGACCCACGTCGATGGGCGTGCCGTTGACCGTCCATGTAAGCACGCCTTCGATACCGTAGAGCATCTCCTCGTAGGCGTCGTTCATATGTGCCGGCGCTACCAGCTTCTGCCCGGCGGGGACTCGGAACTCGAATACTGACACGCTACCGTTGGAATCATCGCCCGTAAGGAGAAAACGGATCTCCAGCGGACCAATTTTGATGATCTCTTCCGAGGGATTGACCCTGGTCGCACACTGGTGCATATTCACCCCCCTTTTGAGACATTATCTCATGCCCCTCTCCGCTCCCTCCATCGCTCGGCTTACTAACCTGCCGCACCGCGCTTGAAGGAAGCCCACGGGTGACTTATAGGGACTTCATTTCATGGCACCAGCACCACTACCCCATTCCGGTTGGAAATGTAAACCGACGCGAAGGCCGCGGCGGGGAGTAAGCCCTTTGTTATCGAGGCATTCACTCTTGCCGCCGGCAGCAGTCGGGTGTGTCCTGTGCCGATCATTACGCGAGCCCTGCCCGTGCCGGCCTCAAGGGAGCCCCCGTTGGTGAGCAGCGTCGTCTGATCTGCCTGCGCTGACTGCCCGAACAGGACGAGAACCGAGGCGCCCGAGTCCACTACCAGTTCCTGCCGGCGGCCGTTGACCTCCGCCGCAATTTCCGGTCTGCCATCGCTCGAACGGAGCGCCTCTTTAATCCCGCGTTCTGGTTCCAAGGGGTCAACCACGAGCCGTCGGCCGCGATAGTCCAACAGATAGTCGTGTTGTAGCAGCCAATTCTGGCCGACCACCCCGTCCACATCCGGTAGGCTGACATCCGTGATGATGACTTCGATCCCCTGGTTGCGGACCGTGCCGATTCGCAGATCATCCAATATGGCGGCCGGAACCCGTTTGGCGCCCGCAAGGCTTACGTGTTCGACGGCGTAGGCCGGACGAAGGCCGAGCCGCTTGGCCACGCTTGGGCGGATCATGCAGGAAGCCGCGCCGGTGTCGACCATCACGCGAAAAGGTCCTTGGCCGTTCAGGTAGACTTCCTTGAGCACGAGAACGTGCGCCACCCGATCAGCCTTCACGATCTCCTGTGCCGCGGCCAGCGCCGCGCTCATAAGCAGAATCAAGCAGATACGTTTCATGCATGGGAGCGTATGGCGCGGGGCGGTGGCAAGTCGTGACGCACAAATGATTTGTTTACCGAGTTAGGAAACCGACGTATGATGTATTCGTGATGGAAGCGGAACTGGTGCGTTATCAATTCTATAGCGTGGAAGTGCAGCCCGCGGCCTTCTGTGTTCTGCGGGATGGACGGCACGTCGATTTGGAGCCCAAAGCCATTCGAGTACTCCTTTACCTGATCGAACATCGCGACCGGGCGGTGACCAAAGACGAGCTGGTGGAGACCGTATGGGGGGCGACCGCAGTCACGGACAATGCACTCACGCGGATCATTGCCCAGATTCGCCGCGAACTGGGCGACGATGCTCACCACGCGCGCTACATTCAGACGCTTCCTACGATGGGCTACCGCTTTGTAGCGGAACCTAAGGTCCTCCGAACGGTCACCAGTTCGCCACCCCTTTCGACCGGGCGGTCGCGGACTCCACGGCTGGTTTCCGCCGTCATCTTGGCCGTTCTGGGTCTGGGTGTCGCCGTTTGGCTGTGGACCCACAAGAGCGCCTCACGCATGACGGGTGAAATGATTCCCGTGCAGCTGACCACTTCCGCAGGCCTGGATATAGGGGCGTCATTCAGTCCCGACGGCAATTCCTTTGTTTACTGCTCCAATCGGTCAGGCCGGTTCGAAATCTACCGGCGATCTGTGACTTCCGCCAGCGATGAAATCCAGATCACGAATGACGGGAAACAGAATATTGAGCCGGCTTGGTCACCGGATGGGAGACAGATCGCCTACCACTCGGTCTCGCAGCATGGAATCTGGCTGGTGCCGGTCTCAGGCGGCACGCCGCGGCGACTCACCAGTTTCGGGTCAGCGCCGGCATGGTCGCCCGATGGGCAGCGTGTCGCGTTCCGCTCTACCGAGCCCGTCTCTTTCGCCTGGGGGGACCTTGGTGGCGCCGGGCCGTCTACGTTGTGGACCGTAGCCTCCGACGGCTCGCAACTCCGCGAGGTCACCACCTTGAATAATCCACCGGGGCAGCAGGCGATGCCAGTCTGGAATCCCGACGGAAAGCAACTGGTTTTCGTCGCGATGACGCCCCAAAGCGCGATCTGGAACCTGGATCTGGCCTCCGGAAGACTCGACGCATTGGTTAAAGTCGGCCGGGACATTCCGAAGCAACCCGGCACGTGGTTCACGCGCTTGGCGGATCCGAGATTTGGGCCGTCCGGTAACGGCCTTTACTTCTCCGCCATGAGCGGGCTCGGAGCTTACGCAATCTTCTTTCGACCGCGGTCGGGCGGGCATCCGCTGGAACTCTACCCTACGCATGGTGAAGTGCCTTCTGGAATCACATTGTCCCCGGACGGCAAGCGGCTGCTTTTCACTCGGGTCAGCGGTACCAGCCAGCTCTGGAAGTACACGCCGGACGCCGATCCGAAGCCTCTGTTTCAAGAGGCCGTCCTTAGGGTCTCCCTCCCGCGCGTTTCGCCCGATGGGAAACATCTGGCGTGCATGGTCGAACTCGCCGGGCGCAACCGCGAAATTTGGGTCATGAACATCGACGGCACAGGAGCCACCCCAGTCTCCAGAGACCCGGGGACGATGGAGGGTGGCAATATATGGAACCTCTCCGGCGATGGGCTCCTTTACAACTACGTCGTTGAAAAGAAGATCGAATTCAGGCGCTATGACGTGGCGCGCAAAACGAACCAGGTCCTGTACTCATTGCCCTTGACCCGCGACCTGTTCCATCCGGTACTGACGCCTGATGAGCGGGAGGTATTGTCGGCTTGTTCCAAACCCTTCAATATTTGCCTGAGCCGACCCGAGGGAGGTCCTCCCCGGCAGATCACGTTCGAGAGGGAAGGCGCGCTCTATCCTTCTCCGTCCGGGGATGGAAGTTGGATCGCCTTCAATTTGCGGCGGGGCGATACCGTGCAGATCGGCCTTCTCGATCGTCAGACCGGCCGGCAGGAGGTCCTCACCAGCGATCCAGGGTTGAGTTGGGCCCATTCGTTCTCCGCGGACAACCGCCGGATTGCCTTCGCTGCTTACCGCGACGGCGTTTGGAACCTATGGTGGATTGATCGGGTCACGCGCGAGCGCAAGCAACTCACGCATCACACCGCCTATGGATCGTTCGTGCGTAGTCCGGCGTGGCGCTACGGGACCGAGGAGATCATATACGAAAACTTGCAGATGAGGGGAAACGTGTATCTGTTGAACCTGCCGTGATCGCACGGTGGCCTCAGGAGTCTCGACTTGGCCGTCTGCGACGGCGGCTTTCTTACTGGCCGCCTTCCTCCGAGACGCTCTACAGGTTTAATCCTTCGCAGTCTTCGTTAGGAACGCTTGCGTCGTCGGATGTTGCGGCTCCTCAAACACCCTCGAAGGTGGTCCGCACTCCACGTCGAGGCCATCCGCGAAAACGTGCACCTGGCCGGCCACGTTGCGCGCGAAGCTCATCGAGTGAGTCACCACAATCATGGTCTGCCCGTCTTTGGCCAAATCCGCCATCAGTGAGAGGATCTCGCCGGCCATGATCGGGTCGAGTGCGCTGGTCGGCTCGTCGAACAGGATCGATTCCGGCTCCATCACCAGGGCCCGGGCGATGGCGACGCGCTGCTGCTGCCCGCCGGAAAGGCTCCGCGGGTAGGCGTCTTGTTTGGCGGCCAACCCGACGCGGTCAAGCAATGTCCGCGCGCGTTCGATGGCCTGTTCGCGGCTCATGCGCAGCACGTGCACGGGCGCCTCGATGACGTTCTCGATCACCGTGAGATGCGGAAACAGGTTGAACGGCTGGAACACGAATCCGGTCTTGCGACGCACGGCTTCCAGCAGTCGCGCGTCCCTGCGTGGATCGGTCGCGGGCGTCAGCACATGTTCCCCCACCTGGACCGTGCCTCCCTGGAACTGCTCTAGTCCGTTGATGCAGCGCAGGAATGTGCTCTTGCCGCCTCCGGACGGCCCGATGACGGCGTGCACTTCACCTTTCTGCACCCTGAGGGAAATGCCCTTGAGAATTGTGTCCGGACCATGTTTCTTCACCAGACCGGTGACCGCGATCATGCCGTCTGCTCCAGTCCCAGGTGCCGCTCGATTCTTCCGGAAAGCAACGACATCGGGTAGCTCATCAACAGGTACAAAAGCGCGGTCATCGCCATCAGTTCGATGGTCGCCTGCGTGCTCATCGAAAGCACTGAGAAGCGCTTGGTCAACTCCACGATGGTCACCACGGAGCAGACCGACGTGTCTTTGAAGAGCGCGATGTAGTCGTTGACCACCGGCGGAATCACGATCCGCATCGCCTGCGGCACGATGATACGGCGCAGCGCCATGCCGCGCGGCATGCCGAGCGAGAGCGCCGCTTCCATCTGCCCCTTCGGGACAGCCTGCAGACCAGCGCGATAAATCTCGGCTTCGTACGCGGAGTAGTTGACGGCCAGCCCCAGGATGCCGGTCCAGAAAGCGGGGATGGCCACGCCGATCTCGGGCAGAAAGAAGAAGAGGAAGTAAAGCTGAAGCATCAGCGGCGTGCCGCGCAGGAATTCCACATAACCGGCCAGGGGCAGGCGAAGCCATTTCGGTCCGTACAGGCGGCCCACGGCCACCAGCAGGCCCAGCAGAATCGCCAGCGGGAAGGAGATCGTGGAGAGGACCACGGTCATGCCAGCCGATTGCAGCAGAATTCCGCCGTAATCCTTCACTACCCGCCAGCCGCGCTTGCTCGTTCCCGCCTGCACGTCTTCGCGCGCCGGCATCCGATTCTTTTCCACTTTCGCATCGGCCGCCTTGTAGTAACCATAGAAGCGGCCCTTCTCGACGATGTCCACCAATTCCGCCTGCTGCTCGTCCCAGATGCCGTAGCTGCGGTAGATGAGTTCAAGGTCTCCGTTGCGCACCATCAACACGATGGCTTCGTTGATTGACTGGAGCAGCGCGGTCTCTCCCTTGCGCACGTAGACAACGTAATAGCCGCGCGCCACAGGTTTTCCGATCCGCCGCAGGGCGGGGAAGCGGGGGCCATAGAAGGAGGCGATGGGAGTGTCCTGGACCGTGGCGCGGAGCTTGCCCGTCTCTACCTCGCGCATGCTGTCCGTGTTGCCGTCGTAAGAAATCACCTCGCACAGTTCGCCGCAGAACCGGCGTGTATATTGTTCAGCCGCGGAGCCAGTCAACGCGCCTACCCGGGCCTTCTCCCCGCGCGGCCTTTTCCGCAGGTCCTCCCAGGAGTTGATTGCGGCATCGTCCTTGCGCGTCATCAATTGCAGTGCGTAGACGTAGTAAGGAATGGATGCCTCCATCATATCCGCGCGTTCCGGCGTGAACTCGTAACCGTTGATGATGGCGTGGATCTTCCTGGTGCGGAGCATGTCCGGCATGCGGTCCCACTGCCCTTGAGTGAAGACCGCTTCGAGCCTCAAGTACTCGCCCAGGCGCGAGGCGAAATCCACTTCAAAACCGGTCACGCGGGCGGGATCGTCGGGGCGGGGAAAGACGTAGGGACCGCCGCCTTCCTGATCGCCGCCCCACAGCATCCGGCCACCCTTGCGCATCTCGGCGAGCGCGTCGGCCCGCGCAGCCTGCGGCGCCAGCAGACAGGCCAGGACGCACAGTATCAGTAACATTTTGATGTCAATCCGCCGTCCACCACGATCACCGATCCGGTCAGGAATGACGAAGCGTCCGACGCCAGGAAGGCCGCCGTCTGCGCCACCTCCCGCGGGTCTGCGATGCGGCGCAGCGCGTAATGGGCGCTCACCGTCTGCCGGGCCAGTTCCGGATTCGGATCTCTGTTGAAGAATTCCTGAACCATCGGCGTATCAACGTCACCCGGGCAGATGCAGTTGACCCTCACGCCCTGCGGTCCATACCCGATTGCCGCCGCCTTGGTCAGCGCGATCACGCCACCCTTGGCCGCGCAGTAGGCAGCTAGGTTCGGATCGCCGACCAGTCCCAGTACCGAAGCCACATTGACCACTGAGCCGCCGCCCCCTCGGATCATTTCCGGAATCGCGTACTTCGAGCAGAGGAACACACCCTTGAGGTTGACGCTGTGCAGGCGGTCCCAGTCTTCTTCACTCGTCTGGGTGAGCGTGCCCAGAATCTGGATTGCTGCGTTGTTGACGATGACGTCCAGCCTGCCGTACTGGCCGGCCGCGAACTGGATCAATCCCTCCACCTCGACCGCCTTCGATACATCAACTTTATGGAATCGCGCCTCGCCGCCATCGCTGCGTATCTGCTGAACCGTCTCCGCACCCGCCGATGCATTCCAATCAGCCACCACGATGCGGGCACCCTGCTCGGCAAACAACAAGGCTATCGCCCAGCCAATCCCCGATCCCGCGCCGGTCACAATCGCTACTTTGCCATTGAGAGGTTGTTTCGGATCCATGCAGGGAAGATCTTATCAAAGGGGGCGGCTCGCTATGGCAGCCTGGGCGCGCTCTTTCCTTCCTTGAACGCCTTGATGAAGCGTGGCTCCTCTTGTTCGATCACTTCCCGGGGCTCGGGAATCACTCCCTGGTCGCGCGTTTCGCGAATCCAGCCGTCAAGGATTCGTCCCATGCGTGCCAAGCGCTCCTTTTGCACCGGCTCTTGCGCGAGATTGCGCACCTCATGCGGATCGGCCTGAAGATCGTAAAACTCGACCTCTGGTCTGCGCGGTGTCATGAACTGCTCCTGGGTGGCACTGAGCTTCCCCGCCGCGTGCAGTTCTTGTAGGACCTTGAGCGTGGGATAGGAGTTCTCGATGTACTGATTCCACTGTGTGTATGGTCGCTCCGGCATGAAGTTGCGGATGTACTTGTAGCGCCGGTCGCGCACGGCACGGATGCGGTCGACGGTCATATCGCAACGGTCCCGGGCCGTGAAGACGTGGTCCCGCGGAGGCCCGCCGAACAGGGGCCGGCCGTGGAATTCTGGTGGCACGGCGATGCCGGCATATGTGAGCGATTGCGCGGCGACATCGAGCGCCACCACGGGATCGTCGCGCAGCCTGCCCTTGGCGAGCACGCCGGGGTAGCGGATCACAAGCGGCACGTGGGTACCGGGATCGTAGAGCCACTGCTTCCCTCGCAGTAGGCAGCGCCCGTTGTCGCCGAACAGGAAGATCACGGTGTTGTCGAGCAGCCCATCCGCGGCCAGTACATCGAGTGTGGCACCCACCTGCGTGTCGAGCAGGTTCACCGCGTCCAGGTAATTCGCAAACTCGTCGCGCACGACGGGGTGATCGGGATAGTAGGGTGGCAGTGGTACCAGAGCGGGATCCACGAGCTGCTTCTGTTGACGTGCCGCCTTGAATGCCACGCCCTTGTGCGGTGCTTGAGAATTGATCTGCGCAAAGAACGGCTGACCCTTGGCCCGCTGGTTCCAATGGGAGCCTTCGAATGGCATCGGCGCTTGGAAGTTGAAGTCCGTTTTGCCTGTGCCCCGCACCCCGGACGCGATCTCCAGCACATTTGCGGTAAAGTAGCCGGCTTCGCGAAAGCGTTCGCTCGCCAGCCGCGCCTCCCCCGGCAGGCGGTAACCGTCGGTGCGGTGGCTTCGGTGATTGTGCGTGCCGGTGGTGGTTTGGTACATGCCCACGTTGAAGGCGGAGCGACTGGATGAGCACACCGGCGCGGTTGTGAACGCGTGCGTGAATCGGACGCCCTCGTTCGCCAGGCGGTCCATGTTCGGGGTGCGGACTAGCGGGAAACCGTAGCAACCCAACTCGACGCCAAGATCGTCGCCGATGATCCACAGGATGTTCGGACGCCTGTCCGCACACAGAATTGCCGGCGCGCCGACCGTCGCCAGCATGCGCCGCCGGGTGACCATGGCTCCATTCCGTTTTCGGTCTTCTTTCATAAGATGATCCAATGCGCTCCCCACGTGTTGGGAGTGTATCATCTGAAGCCGTCCTCCGGCGTGCTCTGGTATGCTACAAGGTTGAGTTCGACCAGAGACAATCGTGAAACGACGAGCCCCTCAAATCCTGACCCTTCTGTCCCTCCTGTTCATCGGTGGCACCGCGATGGCGGTTCAGACCGCAGAAAAGCCTGCTGGCGACCAATACTACCCGCCCGAAGAAGCCGCTGAAAGGAATGCGATCACATGGCCGCGCGTGGTTGCGTTCAAGAACGGCGCCGCGGTGCTCCAGCGCCCCGGCAGGCCGGCCCAGGAGGTAAGGCCCGGCGTTAGATTCGGGGATTTTGATCTGGTGGCGATTCTGCCCGGATCCGAACCCATGGCGGTGCTCGAACGGAATTTCGCACGGTGGGGGATCATCGCATACATCGGCGAGAACGGCCCGGTCGCCGCGCTGCGCAAGACCGTTGGCAAGCTGGAAGTGTTGCAGCCGCCGCGAGCACCGTTTCCTGCTTCCTATTACGACGAATTGCTGGCCGCGCAGGAGGACGTGCTTGGCAAACGCGTGCTGGCCGGCAACGCCGATCCCTCGTACGAAGCCGTGGAGGATCTGCTCCCGCCGCTCGACAGCTACACCTTCCTCGGCACCGTGACTTCCCGGCAGAAGGTCATCGTTCAGCCGGATGGGCGTCTCGGATTCGGCCGCTCGAAGCAGCACGGCGGACTGGAGCAACTTCTGTTCGACCC
>JAJFUV010000236.1 GCA_021372245.1 Terriglobales bacterium | reverse complement strand
CTGCGCCAGATATTGCCGTCCACGCACTACTTCCGCTTCCAGACCCGCCTCCCGCAAGGGAGTGGAGGTATGGACGACACCTCGCCGGACAATCTCCGCGGCCTGAAACTACAGGGCGAGGCCCTGGTTAGGGAGCGGGAAAGTGACCTTGAGAAGCTGGCGGGGATGCTATAGCGCGTGCCGGCCGAACCCACAAAGCCGGCAGCAAGCGTGCGATCCAGCTAAGCGCCAGCCCATATGGATGATTGGCGGGCCGAGCACTTGATTTCAATTTCCAACGCCCTGACTCTGGCGCGCCAACTCCCGGGCGAGGGCCGTCTTACCGTCGATCGGCGGTTCGAGTGGAGTTTCCACTCGGAGGTGCCCGATCTGTGCGACGGTCCGCTGCTTGGAGAAGAACTCTGACCTCCACGGGTGCCCCGTTTGGCCGGGGTTGGCGACGGTTTGAATTATTGGACGGTACGGAACTCGAGTCCCATGTCACCGCCAGTCCTGCACATAAATCCCGCAGTCGTCGATGTAGGCCTTTTCTCCCGGGTCGAGGCCACTGATGTTGAGTTGCAGCCTCATGGTTGCCGGTTCCTTCCAGGTTCTGGGAAAGCTCCTCTTCAGAGCAGGGAAATCAATGGTGGTCGCTATCGGCGTCCACACTCCAGGCTTCACGAATAGGGTCTTCCGGCGATAATGTTCGTCAATGGGATTCCCACTCCCATCCAGAATGGCAACATCGAGATAACCGCCTTTGCTCTTGGATCCGGTAATCTTCACGAATCCGAGGCAGGTGTACTTCTTGGCGCCACTGACCGGCGCCTGTTGCGAAATCGACCAAGCCCCCTCGCCCGAAAGCGCTCCAGCACCGTCATGACCTTCCCGTCCGGTCCAGGCGATCGCCCTGGAGTCTTTTCCCGCAGAATCCCATCCGTCGAATGATTTCGAGAAGTCTGAGTTTTTCGTGATCGGCCGGACCTTTCCGTCGAGGATATCGCACATCAATTGCGCCGTGTCACTGAGTACCCTATCTTGCGACGAGGCAAACTGATTGAGACGGCTCCTGACTTTTCCATCTTTGCCTCTTGCCCAGTTGTATAAACTCCAAAGCGGATAGCATCCCCACCGGTCTCCCTCATTCACCCATATGGGCGGTTTGAGAACAGGATCGCGAAAGATCAGTTCATCCAGCAGATCTTCCCTTCTTTGTTTGTTAGCGAGATAACTTTCGATGGAGCTTGTCTGCTGCAAGGCCTCAACTTCGGAAGTGGGCGGAGCTTTGGCCGCTCTTATGACTTCCATAAAGGTTAGAGCCGCTGCCTCATAGTAATTGAAAGTCTTGAGAATCTGTTTTGCCCGTTCCTTCTGCGCTCGGGTCTCCGCTTTCGCCACCGCGGATTCGAGCCACTGCCGGCTTTGCGCCATGTCCTTCCTGGTTACAATGTCGAAGTAATCATAATTCCTGAAGTTCAGATGGTAGCCCTTCGGCTGCCAAAACGACGATTGGAATAATCTCTGGGTCCAGAAGTTCTCCCAGTGGGAGAAATATGCCTTCAGATCCGGGGCGGCAGCTTTCCCAACCGCACGCTCATACCACTCGTCGAGTACCTGATCGACATTGACGGAGGGGTTCCAAAGGAGTTTCCACAGGAGATAGTACTTCGGCCCTTCTCCCCAGCGGAAAGGGCTCGGTTGGTCCTTAATCGCCTCATTGAACTCAACATAGAAATTGGTCTCGGCATAGAATCCACGCACACCATTCTTGGAGCCGTAATCGAGGATTCTTCCCATCTGGTGAAACCACACCTTGGGGAGCATGTAGGGGTAACCCCAGATCCAGTCATACCAGCCCAGCGATGACGTGGTCGAATGCCACCATTCGGTGATCCGGTGCGCTTCGGCCTCAACTTCCCGGTTGCACCACCGCATTCTGTCGTCGGTCATGTAGATGACGATGCGCGGATGAATCTTCTTGATCTTCTTCGGAGGTTGAGACAGGGGGCCATAGGCCAGGGCGCCGAACCAGGCGTCGGGATACTCTTTCAACACGCTCTCAACAACCTGATTGGCCCATTCGAAATAGCTGTCGGAGAAGTTTCTGAATCCCAGGAAGTTGGGGGCCGGATCCTCTTTCAACTTGCAGCGCTCGCACTCACAGAAATTGTTGGAGTCATTCATCCCCAGCGAAAAGTACTTCGCACCCGGATGTGTTCTGAAATACTCCTTGATGTTCTTGCTGGCCTCCTCCACGACGCCGTCCGCTGAAAAGCACGGCTGCCAGTTTTGGTCCGGATCGTGCGGGGGGAGGTATCGTTTTCCGTTCAAGATGGGAAAGAATTCCGGATGGGACTTTGCGTACTTGCTTGGTGGGAATAGCACGTTCAGATTGTGACCATTCGGAATGAGCTCGAAGTTGTTACGATTCCTTCTCGACCAGGTGGAACTAATGTCTCCGCTGAGGCGCCGCCACTTATATACGGGTTCCTGACGGACTTCATCCCTCGATATCGTGATCGTGGGTGAATGCGGAATATCCTCCCCGTATGGGCCGGGCATCAGCCATCGGACCCCCACGTAGCGTTCCAGAAATTCGTAGATGCCGAATTCCGTTCCCCGGTCCTCGGATCCTGCAATCACGATGTTCCTGCTGTCCGGGAACGCTATTACGAAGCCGTCCGTACCGGTACTCTTCAGGTCCAGACCAAGCCGCCTGGTGTAATCATCCTCGCCCACATGGATGACAACTTTCCTCCTGGCGGGTGCCGCCTTTTCCAACGGCAGTCTTGCATTGCTACTTTCCTCAATGCATGCGCTCAGCAGTTGAGCTGCCTCCGCAACCGTCTTGGAAACACCGCTGGACACCGTTATCACAGCCAAGGGCTTTCCCTGCTTAACGATGGTGATACCGCCGGCACCTAAGCCGTTTCCGGCGCAACACAATACCGCGATGATGCTCTGTAGAAAGAACCGCTTCATTGGCGCCTCCGTTCCCAACCGCGGAATGCCTGACGAGCCAACCTGGAGCCCTCCTACTTGAATCTCACACCAGGTAGCCCGCTGTGAATGATCAGCATGTCCTCATTATGAAGCTTCGGCGTGATCGGGCGATGTCGGATCTCATCTGAATTCCAGATCACAGCCGCGCGTATAACAGCTCGCTGAGCTCTTGTGGAATGTCTCACCCCGCCGCGGGCCTCGAACCGGGCTTCACCACCGGAATTCCCTGCTGGCAGAGCGGGCATTGATCGGGCTGATAGGCGACCACCTTCAGCACAGCCAGCGCCGCGCGCGGCACGCTCAGGTCGACCGCGCCGCCGCTGCGGTCGATGATGGAGCCCGCCGCCAGAACCTCCGCCCCCGACTCGCGCAAAATTCTGATCACTTCCATGCTGCTGCCGCCCGTGGTCACCACGTCCTCGATCATCACCGCGGTTTCTCCCGGTTCGATGGCGAAGCCGCGTCGCAGTGTCATCTGCCCGCCGGCCTCGCGCTCGGTGAAGAGGAACCGCGCGCCGAGAGCGCGCGCCACTTCGTGCCCGATAATCACGCCGCCGAGCGCGGGCGACACCACCAGTTTCGGTACCCGGCCGCCGCAGAGCGGCCGAATGGCTTCCGCCAGCCCAGAACCCAACTCCTCAGCATATTTCGGGTACGCCAGAACCTTGGCGCACTGCAGATACTCGGGGCTGTGCATGCCGCTGGTAAGCCGGAAGTGGCCGCGCAGATAAGCGCCCGTGCGCTCGAATAATTGCATGATCGCGTTCGTATCGGTCATCAAACGCATCCTACACTATTCCGCGCTTGCGTTACCATTTTAGAAACCGGGAACAACCGGAGGGCATTCGACGTCGTCTTAGTGTTGATGGCCGGCCAAGCCCCATCTGCAAATGAAAGGACGTTCATGAAGCGCGTACGATCGTGTTTTGCCATCTTCTTTTCAGCGTTGCTGGCGGTCCCGCCGGCGGGCGCCCAGCAAATGACACAAGCGGCACCGGCCACGGCGCCGGTGGAAGCGGGTCGTGGGAATCCCATCCTCGCCCCGTATCGGGTGCGTGAGGTGGCGCCTATCAATCTCGCCAACTCGAACCGTCTGGAATCGCTGCTCAGGGCGGGCCAGCTTTATCTGTCCATGCGTGACGCCATCGCACTGGCGCTTGAGAACAACTTGGACATCGAACTACAGCGTTACGGGCCGCGCATCGCCAAGGCCGACCTGCTGCGCGCCAACGCTGGCGGCGGCATCAGCGGCGTGTCGACGTCGGTCTCGTCGGGAGCTTCGAGCGCCGCTTCGGCTACGGGCGTGCTGGCTGGATCGCCTACCACGACTTCGGCGGGCACAACTACGTCCGGCGCCGTGAGCACCGTCTCCAGCGGTAACGGACCGGCCACGCCCAGCCTGGATCCGCTCCTGAGTACCAGCTATGGTTGGAGTCACGGCACCCGGCCGCTTACCAGTTCGTTCACCACCGGCACCAACTCGCTCATTACGAACACCAGCGGCACAACCTTCGGCATACAGAAGGGATTCCTCACCGGGACCAACGTCGGTTTCGAGTGGGATACTTCGCGCGTGGCGCAGAATTCCTTCCGCAATGATTTCAACCCCTCGCTCAGTGGCAATTTCAGCCTGACGGTCACCCAGCACCTGCTGCAGGGATTCGGCCTCGCGCTCAACTCACGCAACATCAAGATCGCGAAGAACAACCTGAAAGTCTCCGACCTCACCTTCCAGCAGCAGGTGATCACCACCGTGGCGTCGGTCATGAACCTCTACTGGGACCTAGTCAGCTTCAACGAAGACCGCAAGGTTCGTCTTCAGGCTTTGGCGCTGGCCGAGAAGCTATACAACGACAACAAGAAACAGGTGGAGATCGGCACCATGGCGCCCATCGAGATCGTCAAGGCCGAGGCCGAGGTCGCCCAGCGCCAGCAGGAGTTGACGGTCTCCGAGACGCAATTGCTCCAGCAGGAAACCATTATCAAGGACGCGCTGAGCCGGACCGGCGTCGCCAGTCCCAGCCTCGCCCAAGCGCGCATCATCCCGACCGATCGCATCGAGTTGCCGGAACGCGACGTTCTGCCTCCGGTCGAGGAGCTAGTGGCCAAGGCCGTCGAGAACCGGCCGGACATTGCACAAACAAATATCCAGATACAGAATGCTAAAATAACCCTGCGCGGCGTCAAGAATGCGCTGCGGCCCTCGCTCGATGTCACGGGCATGGTCAGGAACAACGGCCTGGTGGGCGAGGTCAACCAGTTGCCGCAGCCGGCCATCCCCGGCGTGAGCGCCGGCGTCACGCCCGAGCAGCGCGCCCTCACGGTGGACCACTTCTTTGTCGGCGGCGTGGGCGGCCTGATGAACCAGTTGTTCTCGCGCAACTTCCCGGATTACGGCCTGAGCTTCCAGCTCAATATCCCACTGCGCAACCGTTCGGCACAGGCCGATGTCACCCGCAGTCAACTCACATTGCGGCAGAACGAGATCCGCCAGCAGCAGCAATTGAACCAGTTGCGCGTGGAAGTGCAGAACGCGCTGATCACGCTGCAGCAGGCACGCGCGCGCTATAATGCCGCGCTGAAGGCGCGCATTCTCCAGGAGCAGAACCTCGACGCCGAGCAGAAGAAGTACGCCCTGGGCGCATCCACCATCTATTTCGTCATCCAGGCGCAGCGGGATCTGGCCACGGCACGGTCGACCGAGGTGGCCGCGCTGGCAAGTTACGGTAAGGCTCGCGTCGAGATGGATCGTTCCACGGGACAGACGCTTACGGCCAACAACATCGTGGTCGAGGAAGCGTATAAGGGCCGCGTGTCTGCACCGCCGAGTCAACTCCCAAAGGGCGAGGATTAAATCGCAATCCAGGCAGTTCCAAAACGGCACAGGCCGGGGATTCGGTGTGCGGATTTGGCACCGGGAGTTCCAGGTGTAGCCGGTGGGGCCAGTGTTTCAAGCGGTTGCACTTTGGTACGGGACTTGCTCATTGGTTGAGCGTGGGAACTGAAACGAAGGCTCAAGGAGCAAGGGCCGTACCACTCATTGCCGCTGACGGAATTCCCTCTAACCGTAACGAATCTCCCGACCTCCTCCCTGCTCATCCCCACCCGGCCGGTCTCCTTGAGCCTTTTACCATGAGCGGCGCAGCTAAGAATCACGGGGATAGCCCCCTACAGAACCACGCCGAATTTGCCGATGAAGGAATGTAATTATGTCCGAGGAATCCCAGGAAACACAGGACAGCCTGACCTTTCAGTTGAACCTCCTGAACCTGTTCGCTGCCAACCAAGCCTCCGACGAAGCGCCACGGCAGGAAGCCGGCAAGCTGGAAAACATGTTGGCCGAATTGGAGCAGTCGAAGTGACGTTTGACAGGGCCGCGCAAGTCCGCTAATCTTAAATAGTTGTAGCTCACCTACAGGAAAAGTTTGTCCATGAATACGGTCTTTCCGTCCAAAAACGAGGTGACCCGTGCGTGGCACCTCATCGACGCTGATAACAAAGTGCTTGGTCGCGTCGCCACTGAAGCCGCGCGCATTCTGATGGGGAAGAACAAACCTATCTACACCCCGTTTCTGGACACTGGCGACCATGTCGTCGTCATCAACGCCTCCAAGATCCGGCTGACGGGCCGCAAGGAGGACCAAAAAGTCTACCGTCATCACACGGGTTATCCAGGCGGGCTGATTGAGACGAGCGTCAAGAAGGTGCGCGCCAATCACCCGACGCGCATCATCGAAGATGCTATAGCCGGGATGCTGCCGAAGTCCAAGCTCGGCAAGCAGATGATCAAGAAGTTGAAGGTTTACGCCGGCGACAAGCATCCGCACCAGGCGCAGAATCCCGTGGCTGAAGCGTAACCGACGAACGAGAGGGAACTGAGTGGCAGGCACTTTAGTGCAGTACTTGGGAACGGGCCGGCGGAAGTTCAGCGTGGCCCGCGTATTCCTGCGGCCGGGCACTGGCCAGATCAAGGTCAACAACCGGCCTTTTGAACAATATTTTCAGACTGACGCCGCCCGCAACACGGCGCGCCAACCCTTGTTGGTCACCGAAACGGCCGACAAGTTTGACGTCGTGGTGTTGACGACCGGTGGCGGGATCACGGGACAGAGCGGCGCGGTGCGGCTGGGGATCAGCCGCGCGCTGATCGAGTTCAACTCCGAACTGCGGGGCAAGTTGAAGCAGCTCGGATTCCTCACCCGCGATCCGCGAGCTCATGAGCGCAAGAAGTACGGGCAGAAGGGCGCGCGGCGCCGCTTCCAGTTCTCCAAGCGCTAGAGCAGCTTGTTGCATCAACGCCCCGGCGTCCGATGGCGAGCAGCCGTCCGCCGGGGCGCCGTTGCGTATTTTTGGCTGCTTTCCCTGCACCGGCAAATCTCGCTTTGGACCGCCGGCGCGACTGAGAGTTGCCGGGTATCCACTCCGTGAGCGGGACAAGAGTCCCCAGCAGAAACCAAGGAGGCATTTTGCCGTCGATTTCGATGAAGGAATTGCTCGAAGCTGGCGTTCACTTCGGGCACCAGACCAAGCGCTGGAATCCGAAGATGAAAGAGTACATCTTCGGCGAACGCAACGGGATCTATATCATAGACCTGCAGAAGACCCTGAAGCTGTTCAAAGACGCTATGCGGTTCGTGGGCGAGATGGCCGCGCAGGGCAAGAACGTGTTGTTTGTGGGCACCAAGCGCCAAGCGCAGGAGGCTATCTCCGAGGAAGCCGTGCGCTGCGGCATGTTTTACGTGAATCAGCGCTGGCTGGGCGGGCTGCTCACGAACATGATGACCGTGCAGAAGTCCATCAAGCGGCTGAAGCTGCTTGAAGAGATCGCAGCCGATCCCACCGGCGGCGGGCGCCCGAAGAAGGAACTGATCCGCCTGGAGCGCGAGCGCAAGCACCTGGATCAGAACCTGGCCGGCATCAAGGAGATGCCCGGGTTGCCGGATGTGATGTTCGTAGTGGACTCGAATAAGGAAGAGATCGCCGTGAAGGAAGCCCGCAAGCTGGGCATCCCCGTGGTGGCCGTGGTGGACACCAATTGCGATCCGGACGTGGTCGATTACGTGATCCCCGGCAACGACGACGCGTTGCGTGCGATCCGTCTTTTCACAAACAAGATCGCCGACGCGGTCGTCGAGGGCAGAGCGCTGGCGACCGAGCAGGATTTCACCGCCGAGAAGATCATCACCGACGAGACCCCCAGCGAGGAAGTCCCAGAATACACGCAGTGGGTGGATCCGCAGTACGCCGAACAGCTCATGTCGGAAAGCCTGAAGGACGAGGACCTGCCTTCCACGTCGCTGCCGAAGAAGACGCCGGCCGCCGAGGACGGGGCAACTCCGGCCGCTGAGGGCGAGGCAACTCCGGCCGCCGAAGGCGAGTCGACACCCCCGGCCGCGGACTCCAAATAGCCGGCCGCGGGCCCGCTCAAGCGGGCGTGGCGCAAGCAGATTTCTCAAGGACAGGTGAAAGATAATGGCGGAAATCACCGCACAATTGGTAAAAGAACTCCGCGACCGCACAGGCGCGGGCATGATGGAGTGTAAGCGCGCCCTGGGCGAAGCGAACGGCGATTTGGCTGAAGCGGAAGTGGTACTGCGTAAGCACGGCATCGCCAACGCCGGCAAGAAGTCCGCCCGAGCCACCAAGCAGGGCGTGATCGGCAGTTACATCCACGCCGGCGCCCAGTTGGGCGTGTTGGTAGAGGTCAATTGCGAGTCCGATTTCGTGGCGCGTACGGACGACTTCCGTGAATTGGTGCACGACATCGCCATGCAGATCGCGGCGGCCGATCCCCAGTTCATCCGCAGGGAGGACGTAACCGGGCCGGCGATAGAGAAGGAACGCGAGATCCAGCGTGCGCGGGCACTGGCCGAAGGCAAGCCCGAGAAGATGGTGGACAGAATCGTGGAAGGCCGCATGAGCAAGTTTTACGAAGAAGTCTGCCTGCTCGAGCAGCCGTACATCAAGGACAACTCGCTCACCGTGGGCCAGTTGATCGCCACCAAGATCGCCAAGTGCGGCGAGAACATCACGGTGGCCCGTTTTGTGCGCCTGAAAGTGGGCGACGCCGCCGCCGGCGAGACGCCGGCCGAATAAGGACGGCAGCGAGCTCGTCCCGGAGGATAGGGTGGCGAAATACGAGCGTATTCTGCTGAAACTCAGCGGGGAGTCTCTGGCGGGCCAAGCCGCTTTCGGTATTGATGCGGAGCGGATGGCTGAGCTCGCAGGCGAGATATCGGAAATTGCCGCCACTGGCGTCCAGGTAGGCCTGGTCACCGGGGGCGGCAATTTTTTTCGAGGGATCAATTCGCGGGGCATCGAGCGGGTAACGGCGGATCACATGGGAATGCTGGCCACGGTCATCAACGCCCTGGCTTTCGCCGACGCCCTGGAGAAGAAGGGGACTCCGGCACGCGTGATGACGGCCATTGAGATGCGCCAGGTGGCCGAGGCGTATGTGCGGCGCCGCGCCATCGCGCACCTGGAGAAGGGCCGCGTGGTGATCGTCGCCGGAGGCACCTCGAACCCCTATTTCTCCACCGACACCGCGGCCGCGCTGCGGGCCCTCGAACTGAAGGCACAGCTGGTGGCCAAGGCCACTCGCGTGGACGGGGTCTTCGACAAGGACCCGTTGAAACACCCTGACGCGAAGATGTTTCAAACGATTTCCTACGCCGAATTCCTTACGAAAGCTCTCGGCGTCATGGACGCCTCGGCCGTGGCGATGTGCCGCGACAACAGGATGCCCATCGTCGTTTTCAATTTGAATGTGCGTGGGAATATAATGCGTGTGTCTATGGGAGAACCCATGGGCACGTTGATCCATTAGCGATTTCGTGGGAACGGACGTATGAAACCTGGACAACCCAACCAAGCAACCACACCGCAGTACCGCACCGCGAAGGAACTGGAAGTAGCCGCCAAGGCCCGGATGGAGAAGGTCCTGAGCGACATGCAGCACCTGATGGCCGGCATTCGCACGGGCCGGGCTTCGGTGAGCCTGTTCGACAACATCCGCGTGGATTACTACGGCACACCGACGCCGCTGAATCAACTGGCGACGATGCACGTGCCGGAGCCGTCCCTGATCACGATCCAGCCGTACGACATCTCTCAAATCGGTTCGATCGAGAAGGCCATCCGGTCGTCGGACCTGGGTTTGAATCCTCAGAACGACGGTAAGATCGTGCGGGTGCCAATCCCGGCTCTCACCGAGGAGCGCCGCAAGGAACTGGTCAAGCACCTGCACACCATGGCGGAGGATCACCGGGTGGCGATCCGCAATCTCCGCCGCGATGGAAACGAAATCCTCAAGAAACTGCTCAAAGACAAGCTGATTTCAGAGGATGACCAGCGGCGGTCACTGGACGAGATCCAGAAGCTGACAGACGCGGAGATGCAGAAACTGGATCAAGCCTCCAAAGTGAAAGAAAAAGAAATCCTCGAGCTGAAGTAGGCGGCCAAGTTGCCCAAACGGTAAGCGCTACTGGGTGAAGTGCGGCAAAAATTACTCGAAGTGTGTCAGTTGGGAACTCAGCGGTCCACCTTCGGCGAGGAAGATACCATGGCCATGAAAAGGCTAAGTATCAGGAAACCCGCGACTAACGATCCCACCAGCATAAACTGTCCTCCCTCTCCCACTTATCGGAGAGCAATTGCGATTCCATTCCATTAGGTGCAAAAAAGTTCTCCCAGGTTGCACTGAAATCCTGGAACGCGGAGGCGGTATGTCTACTGAAAGCCGGACTGGGAGACGGGAGGCGTGTTGACAAGCACCTTTGCGTCCGCTATATTGCTGAAGTATCGCTTTATCAACGGCTTGTCCGGTTTCGGGTCATGGTGGTCGCGAGGGAGTCGTGAACCACGGTCAAATTGTATCCTCTTCCCATCCGGCGTGCGCGTTGAGTAAGGCTCGCGCTCTGGAGACGCAGCCATGGCCAATGAACTAGAAGACCGGCGGAAAGACATGCCCGGCACCCCGGCGGAAGCTGACTATGAACACCTCATGGAGGACTACAGTCACTTCGCGCCGCCCGTAGAGGGCGAGATTCTCGCGGGACACGTCTTGAAGGTGACAGAGAAGGAAGTCATCGTCGACGTCGGTCTGAAATCCGAAGGACTCGTCCCAATCGAGCAGTTCAAGCTGCCGGACGGATCCGTGCGCGTCGCACCTGGCGATGTGGTGGACGTGATGGTGGACCACCGCGGGGAGGTGGAAGGTTACATCCTCCTTTCCCACGAGCGGGCGGCGCGCATTCGCGCGTGGGACAACCTGGAGAAGGCCTTCCGCGAGAACCTGCTGATCAGCGGGCGCGTTCTGGGGCGCATCAAAGGCGGGTTGATGGTGGACGTGGGCGTGAAAGCTTTCATGCCCGGCTCGCAAGCCGATTCACATCCCGTACACAACCTGGACGCTTTGATCGGCCAGGACATCCCGGTAAAGGTGGTGAAGCTGAACCGCCGCCGCGGCAACGTCGTGGTGTCGAGAAAGCTGGCCGTGGAAGACGAGAGTTCGGCGCGTAAGCACGCGGCGCTGGATGTGCTGGAAGAGGGCTCGGTGGTAACCGGCACGGTGAAGAACCTGACCGACTACGGAGCTTTTGTCGATATCGGCGGCGTCGACGGCTTGTTGCACGTGAGCGACATGTCTCACGGGCGGATCAACCACCCATCCGAAGTGGTCCACGTGGGCGACCAGATCACGGTGAAGGTGCTCAAGCTGGACCGCGAACGCGGACGCATTTCGCTCGGCTTGAAACAGATGGCCCCGGATCCGTGGGAGACGATCGCCGAGCGCTACCCGGCCAGCCAGCGCGTCATCGGGCGTGTAGTGAGCATTACCGACTACGGCGCTTTCGTGGAACTCGAACCGGGCGTGGAAGGACTGATCCACATTTCCGAGATGACTTGGTCGCGGCGCATGAAGCACCCGAGCAAGGTGGTCAAAGTAGGAGACCAGGTGGAAGCCGTGGTGCTCGAAGTGAAGCCGTCGGACAGGCGGATTTCGCTGGGCATCAAGCAACTGGAGGCCGATCCCTGGACCACGGTGGATGCCCGTTACAGCGTGGGTTCGGTGGTGGAAGGCCGGGTGCGCAAACTGACGGACTTCGGCGCGTTCATCGAAATCGAAGAAGGCATCGACGGGCTGGTCCACATTTCGGACCTGAGTTGGACCAAGCGCGTGAAGCACCCGTCGGAGATGTTGAAGAAGGGACAGGTTGTGCAGGCGGTAATCCTGCAGATCGAAGCGGCGAACCGCCGGCTTTCCCTGGGCATCAAGCAGCTTCAGCCGGACGCGTGGGAGAGCTTCTTCCGGGCGCACCAGGTGGGCGACGTTGTGAAAGGCCGCGTGACGCGCGCGTCGAGCTTCGGGGTGTTCGTCGAAGTGGCGCAGGGCGTTGAGGGATTGTGCCATAATTCCGAGATACGTCCGCAAATGGATCGGCGAAGGGAACGAGATAAGGGCGCCGAGGAAGCTCTGCTGCCCATCGGCGAGGAATTCGAGTTCAAGGTTATCCGTATTTCGGAGGCGGAGAAGAAGATCGGCCTCAGCTACCGCGCGGTGGCGGCGGACGAGGAGCGGATGCGGCTGGAAGATTACCAGCGGCGCGCCGCGGCGGCGACCATGACTATCGAAGAGGCAATTCATTTGAAGAACCAGGGATAGCCCTGGGGCCTTGAATTTTGCGATAGTGGAGATTCGGAGGGCAAGGCCCGCTCAAGCGGCGGCCCCAGAGGCAAGGAGATACCAGTGTCTATGACCAAAGCGGATCTGATCGAAGAAGTGGCCCGGGTCGTCGAAGTGACCCGAAAGGACTCGGAAGTCATCGTCGACGCGATTTTCGAAAGCGTCGTGCGTTCGTTGCGCAACGGGGACAAAATTGAGATCCGGGGATTCGGCAGCTTCCGCACGCGCCAGAGGCAGCCGCGGATTGGACGCAACCCGAAGACCGGCGCGCGCGTGGATGTGCCGAGCAAGCGCATCCCGTACTTCAAGCCCAGCAAGGAATTGAAGGACTTGGTCAACGAGGGCACCAGCGCGCCCGTTACTCCGGCGCCCATGGCGCCGGCACCCACCACGCCACAGACGGCCTGACCGTCCACCACACGAGGCGCGGCCAAACATATGGATCACCTCTGGAGTCCCTGGCGCTATCGGTACGTGAGTACAGCGGGGCCGGAAGACGCATGTATTTTTTGCGCGAAGTCCGCCGCCGGCCGCGACGAAGACAACCGGATCGTCTACAGGGGCGAGCGGAATTTCGTGATCCTCAATCTGTACCCATACACCAGCGGCCACCTCATGGTGGCGCCCTATGAGCACGTGGCGAGCATCGAAGAAACGTCCGAGGAGACGGCCATCGAGATGATGCTACTGGTGAGGCAGGCGGTGCGGCATTTACGAGCCGTATACCGGCCGCGGGGCTTGAACCTGGGCATGAATATCGGGGATTGCGCCGGCGCCGGCATTGCCGGGCACATTCACATGCACGTGGTTCCGCGTTGGACCGGCGACGCCAACTTCATGAGCGTGGTGGGCGAAACGCGCGTGATGCCGGAAGACATCCCGGAGACGTACAGCAAGCTCAAAGCGGCGTTCGCGCAGGCGCAGAAATGAGGCGGCAACGCCTGCCCCGCCCTACGCGCTGAGTTCGACGGGCTCGCTCGATTCCTCTGCCGCTGGTGCGGAAACCGGTTCTACAGCCGTTTCGGCAGTGGCCACAGCGAGGCTGCAGAGGTCCAGGCTGCGCGCCAAGGCTCCGCGCAATTCACACAATCCGCGGGTCAAGCCGTTGAGGCGTTCCTTCAATTCGGCGTTGCGCGCGCACAGTTCGGCCTTGTCGGCGGCCGAACGCGCCTGTTCAGCTTCCATGTGCTCCAGGCGAAGGCGCAGGCCTTGAAGCTGCTCCTCGATAGGCCGGGTAAGAGTTTGCAGGGCGGCTTCATCGACAGGCGTGGCGGAGGAGGGAGCGACAGGCGTGGCGGCGCGTTCAGCCTGCGCGATCAACGCGGCTTTGGTACTGGAGGATTCGGACTCCAGGGCGGCCAAGCGCTGGTCCCGCTCTTCGAGCCGGGCGGTAAGCGCGGCCTTCTCGGCCGCAGTAGCCGTCTGCAGGGCAGTCAAGTTAACCACTTCCGCTTTCAGCGCTTCCATCGCCGTGACGCCCTGATCCAGCGTCGATTGCAGGCCGAGCACCTGCTCCTCTTTACCGCGGAGCCTTTCGGCCACTTCGGCGTGACTGGACTCCATTTCCGCCCGGGCCCGCGCATAGGCAGAATTGGTGCGGCCTTGCAAAAGTAGCCAGATGGCCCCGGCGCCAGCCGCGAATCCGACTACGAGGAACAGCAATAGGTATTGAGATAGTCCTTCCATACAGAAAACCCAGCTTCAGGTTGCCATCCGGCCTGAATTGTGACAACCGAGCGAAACACTTAGGCGGTACTCCAAATTAGGACTAAGGCCCACAGCTACTTACACGGTGCCCTGCCGTTCCGCAAGGGGCGGATATATCCGCCCCTTACGGCCACACGGTCGTGCCGGCTGGCGCGGGAGGCGGTATAATGGATTTTTGCCGTCCCGGCAAGGCGGCGGAGGTGTGTATGTTCCTTAGCATCAGGGAGATGGAACAGCGGAAGCTGGTTTTCGACGAGACCTTCCCGCCGGGCGAAGTTGAGTTTTTGGACAGCAAGCTGAGACAGGTTTCCCCGTTGCGGGCGACCGGATCGGCAGCGCTGGTGTCGGCGAGCCTGGGTGAGGTCAGAATTCAGGGCCGCCTGAGCGTCGAAATGGAGGCCGATTGCGACCGTTGTTTGGAGCCGGCCCGTTTTCCGATCCAAGCCGACTTCGATTTGTACTATGAGCCGATGACCCACATCGCGCGGGCCGAGGAAGTGGAGATCGGGGCGCGGGAAGCCGAGGTGGGCTTCTATGAAGGGGACGGCCTGGAGTTGAAAGAAATCTTGCGGGAGCGGGTGTTGTTGGCCCTCCCGATGCAGCAAGTTTGCCGGCAGGATTGCAAGGGTATCTGCCCGGTGTGCGGCCAGAACCGCAATCAGCAGGATTGCGGTTGCCAGCCGAAGCCGGTGGACGACCGCTGGGCGGCCCTGAAGCAGATCTGAGGCCGGCCGCAGAATAAGTAGGTCCAGATTCAGAAACAGAAAAGGGAGTTTGCATGCCGAATCCGAAACGGAGACATTCGCAGCGCCGCACTTCAACGCGCCGCGCGCACGACGCCATCCGCAGCACGGGAATGGCGGAGTGCCCCAATTGCCACGAACCGAAGTTGCCCCACCGCGTTTGCCCGCATTGCGGCAAATATAAGGGCCGCGAAGTAGTCGAAGTCGCCGAGGAGTAGCAGCGAAGGAGCAGTAGTTACGCTCAAAAATATGGTCACGATCGCTGTAGATGCCATGGGCGGCGATCACGCCCCCAAGATGGAAGTGGAGGGCGCGGTAAGAGCCAGCCGCTCTTTCGGCGTGCAGGTGGTGCTGGTAGGGCGGGAAGATGTTCTGCGGAAGGAACTGGCCGAATACGACGGCTGGCAACATCTGCCGATCCAGCTTGTCCACGCCAGCGAAGTCGTGACCATGGAAGACAGCGCGGCGAAGGCATTCCGGGCCAAGCGTGACAGTTCGATCCGGGTGGCCAGCCGGATGGTGCGGGACGGGCTGGCGCAAGGATTGGTGTCGGCGGGCAACACAGGCGCGGCGATGGCCACTGCGAAGATGGTGCAGGGCATGATCCCCGGCGTGGACCGGCCGGCGCTGGCCTCGGCGTTCCCGACTGTCAAGGGGACGCCCGCGGTCATCATCGATGTGGGGGCGAACGTGGATTCAACCCCGCAGATGCTGGCCCAGTTCGCGGTGATGGGTTCGATTTATTCCCACTTGATCTTCCGGACCGAGAAGCCCAGAGTCGGGCTGCTGTCAATCGGAGAGGAAGAACACAAGGGTAATGAGCTCACTCGAGCCGCAACGCCCTTGCTGAAGGGCCTGCCGATTAATTTCATCGGCAACGTCGAGGGGCGAGACGTCTACACGGGCGCCGCCGATGTCATCGTGTGCGATGGATTCATCGGCAACGTGGCGTTGAAGGTCAGTGAAGGCGTGGTGGACATCACCAAGTACCTGTTGCAGCAGTCGCTCAAAGCCACCATCACGCGCCAGATAGGGTACGTGCTGTCGCGGGCGGCATTCGCGGATTTTCGCAAGAGAGTGGATTACTCCGAGTACGGCGGAGCGCCGCTGCTCGGGATCAAGGGGGTCTGCATCATCTGCCATGGACGCTCCAACGCCAACGCTATCAAGAACGCCATCCGCGTTGCCGCCGAGTTTGCAGCAGGCCGCGTCGATCAACGCATCGAAGAAGGGGTGCAGCACTTCGCGCCCGTTGCGGTATCAGCACGCGCTGACTAAGATCTTTTCCCGGTTGTTCCTGATAGCGCTGGTCGTGCCGGCGCTCATACCCTGTGCGCGCAGCCAGCAGCTCAACCCAATACAGTGGACCCTGGAGCCCGGTTCGTTGTGGGCGGCCGCTGGCGGCGAGGTGACATTTCGCCTGACGGCGAAGATGGATCCCGGCTGGCACCTCTACTCCCTGACAACGCCCGAAGGTGGACCACTGCCGACGCGGGTGAGCATGGAGGAGAACGCGGCGACAAAAGGGTGCCGCGTGTACGCCCAGGCGCCGCACAAGATCTTCGACAAAAACTTTAACCTTGACGTGGAAACTTATGATAAACAGGCAGATTTCCTGTTTGTCTGTGAGCTGAAACCGAACGCCCTGCAGGGCCGGGTCGAGTACACCGCCAAGGTGCGCTACCAAACGTGCGACGACAAGATGTGTCTGCCGCCGGTGACCCGTACTGCCACCGCCAGCCTGCTGATCGATCCGGGTGCCAAGCCCGCAAAGGCGGTAGTGCCTGCTGAATTCGTTGAGTTCGGACCCGCCGGGGGCGGCGAAATCAAGAAGGCCTCCGCTCCGGCTCCAGCGGCGAAGGGTACCGGCGACAAACGCTCGTTCAGCATGTTCCTGCTGGTTGCGTTCGGGTTCGGACTGGCGGCGATCTTCACGCCTTGCGTGTTCCCGATGATCCCGATCACGGTGTCGTTCTTCCTGGGGCGGCAGGGTGGTTCGAGGCGGGAGAGCATCGTACAGGCGGCGGTCTTCTCGCTGGGTATCGTGGTGCTTTTTTCGTCACTGGGCTTGGCTGCGACGGCGATCCTGGGGCCGTTCGGCGTGGTGCAATTAGGTTCGAGCCCCTGGGTGAACGGATTCATCGCCCTGGTGTTCCTGGCGTTCGCGTTGAGCCTGTTGGGCGCCTTCGAGATTACCCTACCCTCGTCCCTGCTTACGAAGATGGACCAAGCCTCGGGACGCGGAGGGATCGCGGGCGCGCTGCTGATGGGGCTGACTTTCTCGCTGACATCTTTCGCGTGCGTAGGACCTCTGGTGGGGACCTTGCTGGCGGCGTCGGTGAGCGGCGGCGGTTGGCAGCCGCTGGCCGGCATGGTGGCGTTCGCAGTGGGCCTGGCGGCGCCGTTTTTCCTGCTGGCATTGTTCCCGTCGTACTTGCAGCGGTTACCGCGCAGCGGAGGATGGCTGGCACGGGTCAAGGTGGTGTTGGGCTTCGTGATTCTGGCGGCGATGCTGAAGTACGCCAGCAACGTGGACCAGGTGCTCCAGTGGGGCCTACTGACGCGGGAACGCTTCCTGGCCGCCTGGGTGGTGCTCTTCGGGCTAACGGGCGCGTACCTGCTCGGCTGGCTGCGGCTGGAGGGCGTGAAGGCGGACGAGCACCTGGGCGTCACGCGGTTGCTGGTGGGAAGCCTGTTCCTCATTTTCGGGCTGAGCCTGATTCCAGGCATATCGGGCGCGCGGCTGGGAGAGATTGAAGCCTATATCCCGGCTCCGGCAGCGAGCGCGACGGCGAATACTGAAGGCACGGGGCTCGTCTGGATGAAGAACCAGTACACCGAGGCGCTGGCCAAGGCGCGTGAAGAGAACAAACTGGTGCTGGTGAACTTCACCGGCTATGCCTGCACGAACTGCCACTGGATGAAGGCCAATATGTTCACGCGGCCGGAGATCGAACAGGAACTCAAGAAGTACGTTCTGGTTGAGCTTTACACCGATGGCACGGATGAGGCATCCCGGCGCAACCAGGAATTCCAGCAGAGCCACTTCTCGACCGTCGCACTCCCCTACTACGCCATCATCGGCGCCGACGAAAAGCCGGTGGCGACGTTCGCGGGGCTGACCCGCAATCCGGCGGAATTCCTGACATTCCTGAAGCGCTAGAGCGTTGGACTGAGTGTCACGGACACATTCGCGTTCGGTGCAAGGATGAGTTCCTTGGCTTGGGTGCGTGCCTGGTAGAGCTTGCCGATCGACTCGGGCGACATGTCGACGGGAGCGGTGCTGGCGAGCATCAGATACTTGCCCGGCGCCAGTGCGTTGCTCTTGTGGACGCCGGTCTGATCGGTCTGGCCGGTGATGAGGGCGGCGGCGAGCGCGGCCTCGGTACTGGCTTCGGCGGGCATGATGAGAACATACGAATCGGGAACGGGATTGCCGTCCTTGTCGGCCACTTTGGCATTGACGAGGGCACCATCGCGCGCGAGTGAGATGCGCAGCGTGGCGTTGCCGATGGCACTGCCCACGCGCAGAGGTGCCCGCAGGACGCTCGCGCCGGCATAGGTAATATCCTTCACGTAAAGATCCTTGGGGACGCCACGAAGCGTGGGCGTGTACTCGTCCGCCAACACGCCAGGGAAGTTGAACTCTCCGGGAATCGAAGACTTGGCTGTCAGGCTCTCGTCTTCTCCCGTGAACGGCGCCCTCGTCACGTGTTCCAGGGTGATTGAGATCTTTGTGTCAAGCGGCTTGTCAGGCGGCGTACCATCCCAGACGACTTCA
>JAJFUV010000234.1 GCA_021372245.1 Terriglobales bacterium | reverse complement strand
ACCGCTGAAACGGGCAGGAATGGAACCGGCGTGCAGGCGACTGAGGAATCGACGCACCGGAATTCCGTGTCGCCGGTCTTCTCGAGTTGGCGGCGAATGGTGGCTAGCGCCCTTTGAGCGTCGCGCGCAGGTTCAACCACCGCGGAGAGAACTTCCTCGACCTGGTTGCCGTCTTCGTCGCGCGCTCGGAGAACGAGGCCGCGCGGAGCACGATCGAGCGTGAGCGTCACCGCGATGCGGCGCCGGGGCTGGGCGCGCTCGACGGTGTTCAGAAACACGTGGTCGTGGTTGCGGTGGATGACGGTCCCCGAAGCGATGCCTTCCATCTTGTCCGGCGTTATAGTTGCGCCATCGACGGCGTTCACCACTGTGCCGCGCAGTTCGTCGTGCTCGTCGAAAAAGCACAGGCCGTCACCCGGATGCAGAGCCAGCTTAGTATCAACCGTGAAGGTGCTCGCGGCAACGCTAGTAACCGGTCCGACGTCTTCACCAACCATCTTGGGCGTGGCGTGGGAAGCCATAGGCGCGCCACGGCCTGCGAGGAAGTACGTCGTGTAGCCGCGGTTGAACGTCTTGGCGACATCCGGCGTGAAGCCCGGCTCGCTCGTGCCGGAACTCGACCGGCGGTATGAGCCGGCGCGCATGACCTCGTCAAGCCGAGCGCGGTAGTGTGCCACGATATTCGCGACGTAAGCACGATCCTTCAGCCGGCCTTCGATCTTGAACGCCGTGACGCCCGCGGCGAGCAACTCCGGAAGATGATCCGTAAGATTCAGGTCGCGCAGCGAAAGGAGGTGGCGATCCCGCGCCAGCACACGGTCCTCCGCGTCGAGAAGCGTGTAAGACTTGCGGCACGGCTGGGCGCACTCTCCACGGTTACCGCTGCGGCCGCCCAGGGCGAAACTGAGAAGACACTGCCCGCTGTAACAAACGCACAGCGCACCGTGCACGAAGCACTCGAGTTCGATGCGCGGCGCCGCGCGGCGGATGTCGCGGATCTCTTCGAGCGTCAACTCGCGGGCGAGAATCACGCGGCGGATCCCGATGGCTTCGAGAAAAGCTACGCGTTCCGGCGTGTGGTTGTGCATCTGCGTGCTGGCGATCAGGGGCATGGGCGGCAGGTCGCCTTCGAGCAAGCCCATGTCCTGGATGATCAACCCGTCGGCGCCGGCTTCGTGCACTTGCCAGGCCATGCGGCGCGCGGATTCGAGTTCGGCGTCGTAGAGGAGCGTGTTGAGCGTGACGTAGACGCGAGCCCAGTACTTGTGGACGTACTCGGCCAGGCTTGCAATATCTTCGAGCGAATTGCCGGCGGCGGCGCGGGCCCCAAAGCGCGGCGCGCCGATGTAGACCGCGTCGGCACCGCAGTCGATTGCCGCCCGCCCGCACTCGGTGTCACGGGCGGGCGCCAGCAATTCGATAGGCGTAACTGTGTTTGTTTCGGACACCGTCAGCGGACCAGGACTTTCACTTCGTTGCTGGTTTCCGAGCCGACCCGGAGTACCACCGGCTGCAAACCCGGCGTCGTCTTGCTCGGGATCTGCGCGTTGACCTGATAGAGCCCCGGGAAGCCGGGCGCCTGCCCGCTGAAGAACACTGTAGCCGGGTTACCACCGATGAGGACTTCGACGGTTGCCGTGGTCCAAAGCAGTCCTGATCCGTCCGCCCGCAAAGGTCCCAGGCCGGTCGAGTAGATTTCGAGGATGCTGGGAACGTTAGCGTTGTACAGGATGGCGCCAAGTCCACTCCCTGTGTCGAAGAAGATCCCGGGGGAGATCGCCTTCGATACTACCTGGATCTTGCTCGAGGAGCCCACCGGCGTCGTTACCGAAACTTCGGCGGTGCCCGCGGCAATGTCGTCGGGCACCAGGAAATTGAGCTGGCTCTCTCCGATGTACACGGGAACTACGCTGCGATTGTTGACGATGACCCGCGCGGCGGCCGTGGACCCGCCGGCGAGATTCGCGCCGAAGATGCTGGCAAAACTACCTGCGGTGACGCCCGTTCTGAACGAGGCGGCGTTGACTACGGCGTTGGGAGTGAACGACGGTGTGCCAAGAGCGGTGGCGATAACGGCTGTCGCGCCATCCACCGAGATCTGGAGTTGGTTGGAGACATTCGGCGCAGGCGTCCAGGTGAAGCTCACGCTGCCATTCTCGTTCGTGACACCTATCCCAGGGTTCACCGTGCCGCCCGTCGTGGCGGAGGCTTTCACCGTGATGCCCGGATAGGGCAGGTTGTTCAAGTCCGTCACTCGGACTACCACGGGCTTGGCCAAAGGCGAACCCGGCACGGCGGTCTGCTTATCGCCGGATGTGATGGATAGTTTTAGCTGTGCCGGCGAGGCGAGCACTTGCAGTTTGGCCACGGCGCTCTCGAAAGCACC
>JAJFUV010000220.1 GCA_021372245.1 Terriglobales bacterium | reverse complement strand
CCGGACGACGGACGTGACGGGCGTGGTGACGTTGGCGGCGGGCACGGAGATGGTGATGCCGGGCGACAACGTGAACCTGGAAGTGGAGTTGATCACGCCGGTGGCGATGGACAAAGGGCTGCGCTTCGCAATCCGCGAAGGTGGCCGCACGGTGGGCGCCGGCACCGTGACCGAGATCGTGGGGTAACAGGCAACGGGCCGGGATCCCTGATCCGGGCCACGGGCAGCAACCATGAAGGAACGCATTCGAATTCGCTTAAAGGCTTACGACCACCGGGTCCTGGACCAATCCACGAAGGAAATCGTCGAAACGGCCAGGAAGACCGGGGCTCAGGTGGCGGGCCCGATCCCGCTGCCGACGCTGAAGAATCGGTTCACTGTGAACCGTTCTCCTCACGTCGACAAGAAATCGAGGGAACAGTTCGAGATACGCACGCACAAGCGGCTGCTGGACATTCTTGAACCGACCCAGGACACTGTCGACGCGCTGATGAAGCTCGACCTGCCAGCTGGCGTGGATGTCGAGATCAAGGCGTTTGGGAAGGATAGGAAGTAGAAGACAGAAGACAGGAATCAGAAGACAGGGGACGGCAGGTTAGACGCCTCGACGCTCTGCCGGCCTCCGGTTGGGTCCTGACTTCCGAGGATTTTTTTATGAGTCCAGGCATTCTAGGCAAGAAGATCGGTATGACGCAGGTATTCCGGGCCGACGGGCAGGCGGTTCCGGTCACCTTGCTGAAGGCGGGCCCGTGCGTGGTAGTGCAGCGCAAGACTCCGGCCAACGACGGCTACGACGCCGTCCAATTAGGACTGCTCGAGTATGCCAAGCCGCAACGCGTCAACAAGCCCGCGACAGGACACATGAAGAAGTCCGGCGCGGCCGGCGTGAAGTTCCTGCGCGAATTTCGTCTCCAGCCGGGCGAGGGCGATCTGAAAACTGGCGACCGTGTGTTGCTGGATGTGTTCAAGCCCGCCGACAAAGTGGACGTCATCGGCGTGAGCAAGGGCCGGGGTTTTGCGGGCTTCGTCAAACGGCATCATTTCGCCGGCGGCGAGGGATCCCACGGCTCCATGTTCCACCGCGCGCCTGGTTCGATCGGCGCGTCCAGCTATCCGTCTCGCGTCTGGCCGGGCCAGCGCATGGCTGGGCACATGGGAACGCAACAGGTGACGGTGCGGAACCTGGAAGTGATTGAAGTGGACGCAGAGGACAACGTGCTGGTGGTGAAGGGGGCGGTCCCCGGCCCCAACGGCGGCTACGTGGTCGTGCGGCGCGCCAAGAGGTGACGATCATGCCCAAAGTGGACGTCGTAGATCTTAACAACCAAAAAGTCGGCGAGGTCGAACTGGCCGACGCGGTATTCGGCGCCGAGATCAAGGAAGGGTTGCTGTACGATTCCGTGCGGCAGCACATGGCCAGTGCGCGCGTTGGCGCGGCCAAGACCAAGACCAGGCACGAAGTCTCCGGTTCCGGAAAGAAATTGTGGCGGCAGAAAGGCACGGGTCGCGCCCGCATGGGTTCCGTCCGTTCTCCCATCTGGCGCCATGGCGGCACGGCACACGGACCGCAGCCTCGCGATTACAGTTACGAGTTGCCGCGGAAGATGATGAAGGGCGCGCTGCGTTCGGCCCTGTCGGCCAAACTGCGCGACGGCGAGTTGAAGGTGGTGGATGCGTTCGCGTTCGCCGACCACAAGACGAAGGCCGTGCGTGCGGCGCTGACCAGGCTGGAAGCCCGCCAGAGCGTCCTCGTGGTAGACAACACGGACGACCGTAACCTGGACCTGGGTTCGCGGAATCTGGCCGGCGTAACGCTCGTCGCCAGCCGCGAGGTGACACCGTATCACCTGCTCGGGCATCAGCGCGTGCTCGTGTCGCTGGAGGCGGCCAAGAAACTGTCGGAGGCACTGGCGAAATGAACCGGCAACAGATCATTTTGAGGCCCTTGGTCACCGAAAAGTGCGTGGCCAAGAAGGAAGCCGAGCAGACGCTGGCTTTCGAAGTGGCGGGCGATGCCACGAAGGTCCAGATCAAGAACGCCGTCGAGAAGCTGTTCAAAGTGAAGGTGGCTGAGGTCCGGACGGCGAACCAGACCGGCAAGCTGCGGCGCCGCGGGCGTTTCGCGGGGTACCGCTCTGACTGGAAGAAGGCCTACGTAAGGCTGAAGGCCGGCGAGAAGATGCCGGAGTACGCGGAGATCTGACATGGCGATTAAGAAATATCGACCGACCACGCCGACGCGCCGCTTCACAAGTACGTTGTCGCGGGAAGGGATCACCAAGGACCGGCCCGAGAAGTCTCTGACGACGGGCAAGCAGCGCACCGGCGGACGCAGTTCGACGGGCCGCGTGAGCAGCCGTTTCATTGGCGGCGGGCACAAGCAGAGCTACCGCGTCATCGATTTCAAGCGCGACAAGAAGGGCATCCCGGCGACGGTGGCATCCATCGAGTACGATCCCAACCGGTCGGCGCGCGTGGCGCTGCTGAATTACGCCGACGGCGAGAAGCGTTACATCCTGGCTCCGGACGGGCTGGCGGTAGGACGCAAGGTGCTGGCCGGCCCCGATGCCGACATCCTGGTCGGCAACGCACTGCCGCTCAAGAATGTTCCGGCCGGCACGTTCGTGCACAACATCGAACTGAAGCCCGGCAAGGGCGGGCAGATGGCCCGCGCCGCTGGCACGCAGGCGCAACTGGTAAGCAAGGAGGGCGATTACGCCCTGATCAAGCTACCCAGCGGTGAAACCCGCCGCATACCGGTGGATTGCACGGCGACCATCGGCCAGGTGGGCAATCTGGATCACGAGAACGTTTCGCTCGGTAAGGCGGGACGCACGCGATGGATGGGCAAGCGCCCGCACAACCGCGGCGTCACGATGAACCCGGTGGATCACCCGCATGGCGGCGGCGAAGGCAAGACCAGTGGCGGCCGTCACCCGGTAACGCCGTGGGGCCAGCCGACGCGTGGTTACAAGACGCGGAATAACAAACGGACCGAGAAGTGGATTGTCACTCACCGGTCGAAGAAGAGATAGCGCAAGAGGACTCTATGGGCCGTTCGCTGAGAAAGGGACCGTTCGTTGACGCGCACCTTGAGAAGAAGGTGGCGGTAATGAACGAGAAGAACGAGAAGAAGGTTGTCCGCACCTGGTCGCGGCGCTCTACCGTCCTGCCGGAGTTCATCGGGCACACGCTGGCCGTGCACAACGGTAAGAAGTTCATTCCGGTGTACGTGACCGAGAACATGGTGGGGCACAAGTTGGGCGAGTTTGCCGCGACGCGTGTATTCAAGGGGCACTCGGCCAAGGCTGCGACGACGGATAAGGTCGCCAAGCCGGCCTAGGGAAGAAAGATGATCTCGCCGGGCAATGAGTCCGGCGATTGACACGGTGACTGAGGATTTTATGGAAGCGAAAGCGGAAGCCAGATACATCAGGGTCTCGCCGCAGAAAGCCCGGCTGGTAGTGGACCAGATCCGTGGCAAGCAGGCGGGCCAAGCGATCACGATTCTGCAGACCATCAACAAACGGATCGCCCCCGCCGTCGAAAAGGTGCTCCGGTCGGCCATCGCCAACGCGCGGAATTCGCCGGCGGAGTTGGACGTCGACCAACTGGTTGTGACAGAAGCTTACGTGCACGACGGGCCCCGCATGAAGCGCATCCGCCCTGCGCCGATGGGCCGGGCCTACCGCTATCAGCGCCGAATGGCGCACATCGTGGTGAAGGTCGGCGACAAGTGAGGGCTGGAGGCAGGTAAATGGGTCAGAAGGTACATCCGTACGGATTCCGGCTGGGGGTCACCAAGACCTGGCGCTCCCGGTGGTTCGCAAAGCAGGACTACGCGAAGCTGCTCGAGGAAGACCTGGATCTGAAAGAATCGCTGCGCGGGCGGCTGAAGTCGGCCGGCGTGAGTTCGGTTGAAGTGGACCGGCCCGGCAACAAGCTCCGGATCACCATCCAGACGTCGCGTCCCGGCATCATCATCGGCCGGAAGGGCGCCGAGATCGAGAAGCTGAAGCAGGACCTGGCGCGCAAGACCAAGCGCGACATCTTCATCGACATCCAGGAAGTGCACAAGCCCGAACTGGACGCGCAGCTGGTGGCCGAGTCGATCGCGCTGCAGCTCGAGAAGCGCGTCGCCTTCCGCCGCGCCATGCGCAAGGCCGTGGATTCGGCGCTGCGCTTCGGCTGCAAGGGAATCAAGGTGCGCGTGTCCGGCCGGTTGAACGGCGCGGAAATCGCGCGCAGCGAATGGTATCTGCAGGGACAGCTGCCGCTGCATACGCTGCGGGCAGACATCGACTACGGCTTCGCGGAAGCGCACACGACCTACGGGGTCATCGGGATCAAGTGTTGGGTTTACAAGGGTGAGGTTCTGGACGGCGGCATGCGCCGGCTGTCGAACGAGCCCGAACCGCGGCGCGCCCCGCAGCGTGAACGCCGCGATCGCGACTTCAGAGGCGGCGGGCGGCGCGGACCCGCGCCGGTGCCGGTGGCGCAGCAGCCTCCGGTTGCTCCCGTGGAAGCCGCTCCGGCGGTGCAGGAGACTCCGGCCGAGTTGCCGCAGCCCGCGCGCGCGGCCACGCCCATCATGCCGCCGCTTGCGCCTCCGCAGCCCAACTGGAAGCAGGAACTGAAGCAGGAAACGGCGGAGCCACCCGCTGCCGGCCCCGAGCCGGGCGGGGAGAGCCAGAACTAGCAGGACGGAGATTACGACGCCATGTTGATGCCAAAGAAGGTCAAATACAGAAAGCAACAGCGCGGACGGATGGCCGGGAAAGCCTGGCGTGGTTCCGAGCTGGCCTTCGGCGACTACGGTTTGAAAGCCATGCGCTGCGGTTGGGTAACCGACCGGCAGATCGAAGCCGCGCGCGTCGCTATGACGCGCTTCATCAAGCGCGGTGGCAAGGTGTGGATCCGCTTGTTCCCGGACAAGCCCATCACCAAGAAGCCGGCTGAAACTCGTATGGGAAAAGGAAAGGGCGCTCCGGAACAGTGGGTGGCCGTGATCCGTCCGGGCAAGATCCTGTTCGAAATGGAAGGCGTGCCTAGGGACATTGCCGGCCAGGCCATGAAACTGGCGGCGGCAAAGATGCCCATCCCCTGCAAGATGGTGGCGCGGCCGGTATTGGCGTAGCCGGGGAGGAGAAACCGAGATGAAAGCCGAAAAGCTCCGGGAACTGGATGACAAGGAATTGGAAAGGCAGGCGCGGGAAATGCGGGAACAGTTGTTCCGCCTGCGGTTCCAGATGTCCATGGGCCAGATGGAAGGTTTGAAAAAGTTCCGCGCCCTAAAGAAAGACATGGCGCGCATGCAAGGCATCCTGCGCGAACGCGAATTGAGCGCGCAGAAAGGTTGATGGAGACGATGACCGAGGAAAAGACCGCGGCTCGCAAGAACGAAAAGGTCGGCCAGGTGGTCTCGACCAGCATGCAGAAGACCGTCGTGGTAGAGGTTTCGCGCCGGGTTCCACATCCGATGTACAAGCGGATCGTCACCAAGCGGAAGAAGTTCTACGCGCACGACGAAAAAGAGACGGCCAAAGTGGGCGATGTCGTTCGCATCGTGGAATGCCGGCCAATGAGCCACTTGAAGCGGTGGCAGCTGGCCGAGGTGGTAAGGCGGGCCGCGCAGGTGGGCGTGGAACCGGAAAGCCTGGACACGATGGCGACGGCGCCGGTCGGTACGGGCGAGAACAAGTAAGCGGGCTAGGAGGACGTCATGATTGGAATGCGAACAATCCTGGAGGTGGCCGATAACAGCGGCGCCCGCAGACTGTCCTGCATCCTGCCGCGCGGCGGCGACAAAGGGCTGCGCGCGGGACTGGGCGATGTGGTGACGGCCGCCGTGAAGGAAGCGGCCCCGGATTCGCAGGTGAAGAAAGGCAAGGTCGTGCGCTGCGTGATCGTGCGGATGCGGAAGGAAACCCGCCGCAAAGACGGCACCTACATCCGTTTCGACTCCAATGCCGCCGTGTTGATTAACGACGTGGGCGAACCGGTGGGCACGCGCGTGTTTGGTCCGGTGGCCCGTGAGTTGCGCGACAAGAAATTCATGAAGATCGTATCGCTCGCCCCGGAGGTGATCTAATGGCGCGGCCATTTCGCAAGAAGGCGCCGGAGACGCCGGTGCGGGTTGACATCAAGAAGAACGACATCGTGAAGGTGATCGCCGGCCGCGACAAGGGCAAGCAGGGCCGCGTGCTGAGCGTGGACCGCGTGCGCGGCAAGCTGCTGGTCGAGCACGTCATGATGATCAAGCGTCACACCCGGCCGAACCCGCAGCGGCAGGTCAAGGGCGGCATCGCCGAGCGTGAGGGCCCGATCGCGGCGTCCAACGTAATGGTGGTCTGCACCGCCTGCGGCCCGGTACGCGTGGCGCATAAAGTGGACAAGACCGGCGGCAAGACGCGGCGGACCAGGGTCTGCCGCAAATGCGGCGCGGTGCTGGACCGCAAGGCGTAAGCGGACAGATAAGGGATTTCGCCATGAAAGCAAGGCTGAGAGAAAAGTATAAGACAACGGTGATTCCGGCGTTGGTGAAGGAGTTCGGCTACACGAACCTGATGGCCGTCCCGAAGGTCGAAAAGATCAGCATCAACGTAGGATTGGGCGACGCGACGCAGACTCCCAAGCTGATGGAAGGCGCCGTGGCGGAGTTGACGCAGATCGCCGGTCAGCATCCCGTGGTGACCAAGGCGCGCAAGTCGATCGCCAATTTCAAGCTGCGCGAAGGCATGTCCATCGGTTGCATGGTGACCTTGCGCGGCGAACGCATGTACGAGTTTCTGGACCGGCTGGTCAACGTGGCGCTGCCGCGCGTGCGCGATTTCCGCGGCGTGTCGACAAAGTCGTTCGACGGCCGCGGCAATTACACGCTGGGCCTGAAGGACCAGTTGGTTTTCCCTGAGATCGACTACAACAAGGTCGAGAAGGTCAAGGGAATGAATATCTGCATCACGACCACGGCGAAGACGGATGCCGAAGGGCTGGCGTTACTGAAGCAGCTCGGCATGCCGTTCCGGCAATAGGACCGCGGGACGAGAGGGAATCACTGATGGCAACAACGGCCAAGATCGCCAAAGAGAAAAAGAAGCCGAAGTACAAGATCCGCTTGCGCAACCGCTGCTTCCGATGCGGGCGGCCTCGCGGATACATAGGCAAGTTCAACCTGTGCCGGATCTGTTTCCGGCAACTCGCTCTGGCCGGTGAAATCCCCGGCGTGATCAAGGCGAGCTGGTAGAAAGGCGGAGAGGACGACGATGATGGTATCGGACCCGGTCGCCGACATGCTGACCCGAATCCGCAACGGGCTGGCGGCGCGTCATACGAAGGTGGATGTTCCGGCCTCGCGGCTGAAGGGTGAAATCGCGCGGATCTTGCGGGAAGAAGGTTACGTCGCAAACTTCAAGCTTGCCGAGGAAGGTTCTCGCAAGCTCATCCGGATCTATCTCAAATACACGGCGGCGAATGAGCCGGTGATCTCGCAGATTGAGCGAGTGTCGCGGCCCGGCAACCGCGTTTATGTGGGAAGCAAGGAGATCCCGCGTGTGCTCGGCGGCATGGGAATCAACATCCTGACGACGCCGCGGGGCGTGATGACGGGTCGCAACGCGAAGAAGGAAGGCCTGGGCGGAGAGATTCTCTGCCAGGTCTGGTAGCCGTGCGGCGCGCGGGAAGCGGAGTGGATTGAGCCATGTCAAGAGTGGGAAAGAAGCCGATCCCCTTGCCGAAAGGCGTCAAGGTGACCATCGGCGAGACATTGCAGGTGGAAGGCCCTAAGGGCAAACTGACAGTGCCGGTACCGGCGGGAATCGAGGTGCGGCAAGGTGACGGGCGCGTGGAGGTGACACGCTCGGGCGACGACAAGGCTGCGCTGCACGGATTAACGCGCGCGCTGGCCGCCAACGCCATCCACGGTGTGGCCAACACGTTCACCAAGGACCTGGACATCGTCGGCATCGGATACCGGGCCGAGGTCAAGGGCCATGTGATCACCTTCAGCCTGGGCTACTCGCACCAGATTGAGTTCTTGCTGCCGGCCGGGATTGAAGCGAAGATCGAGAAGCAAACGCACATCACCCTGAGCGGCTTCGACAAGCAACTCCTGGGCCAGACGGCCGCCGACATTCGTGCGCTGCGGCCGCCGGAGCCTTACAAGCAGAAAGGCATCCGGTACACCGGCGAAGCGCTGCGCAAGAAGGTCGGCAAGACCGGGGCTGGTGCAAAATGATACACAAGATTTCCAAGGACGAAGTTCGCCGGAAAGTTCATGTTCGAATCCGGCGCAAGGTGCGGGGTACCCCCGGGCAGCCGCGTCTGGCTGTGTTTCGCAGCCTGAAGCATATTTACGCACAGGTGATCGACGACACGGCGGGCAAGACGCTGGTGGCGGCGAGCTCTGCCGAAAAGGAATCTCCGGTTGCCGGTGGCGGGAACCTCGAAGGTGCGCGCAAGGTGGGCGAGATGGTCGCGGCGCGGGCCAAGGAAAATGGGATCGTGAAAGTCGTTTTCGACCGCGGCGGTTACCTTTACCATGGGCGGGTGAAGGCCCTGGCCGAGGCGGCGCGGAAAGCCGGACTGGAGTTTTAGGCGCATGGCAGCCACGAATATACTCAAGCGAATCGATCCGGCGACCCTCAGCCTCAAAGAGCAGGTGGTCGCCATCAACCGCGTGACCAAGGTGGTCAAGGGCGGCAAGAACCTGAGCTTTTCGGCGCTCGTTGTGGTGGGCGACCCGGCTCAGAAGGTGGTGGGCTTCGGAACGGGCAAAGCCCGTGAAGTGCCCGCTGCCATTAAGAAGGGCATCGAGTCGGCCAAGAAGAACCTGCGTAAGGTCCACGTGCTGGCGACGACCATCGCGCATCCCGTGTTGGGACGCTATGGCAGCGGCCAGGTGCTGTTGAAGCCGGCTCCGGAAGGCACCGGCGTGATCGCCGGCGGTCCGGTGCGCGCGGTAGTCGAGGCCGTGGGGATCCCCAACGTGCTTACTAAGTGCATCGGCTCGAACAACCCGCATAACGTGGTGAAAGCCACCATCGTGGCCCTGGAACAGCTTCGGGACAAGGGTGCCGTGGCGGAGTTGCGCGGCCTTCCCGTGGAGAAAATGTAGGGAGCGAGGCGCGCGGCGTCTCGCCCAATTGAGTGGAATATGGCGGAAGCGAAGATCAGAATCAAGCTGGTGCGCAGCCCGATTTGCGCGCCCGAGAAGCACAAGAAAGTAGTGCGCGGTCTGGGCTTGCGCAAGATCGACCAGGTGGTCGAGCGCCCCGACACGCCCGGGTTTCGCGGCATGGTGGCCAAGGTGCCGCACCTGGTCGCGATCGTGGATTGAAGGATGAGGCTCCTATGAATCTCAGCGGACTGAAACCCCCCAAGGGACAGAAGAAGGTTGCGCGACGAATCGGTCGCGGGATGGGCACCGGCCGTGGCAAGACCTCGGGCCGTGGGCAAAAGGGGCAAAAGTCGGTCAGCGGCTTCCGCCAGATGCGGGGCTTCGAGGGCGGTCAGATGCCGCTCCACCGGCGCCTCCCCAAACGGGGTTTCACCAATATTTTCCGGAAAGAATACGCCATCGTGAACGTGGGCACGCTGGAGAAGCTGGTGGGCGACACGTTCGACCCGCAGAGCCTCGTGGCCGCCGGAGCGGTGAAGAAGGCCGGCGCCGGCCTGAAGGTGCTCGGCGCGGGCGAATTGAGCCGCAAGATCACGGTGCGGGCGCACCAGTTTTCCGAGTCCGCCGTGGCGAAGATCAAGGCCGCGGGCGGCGTGGCAGAGGTAATCGAAACCGGCAAGAAGTAGCCGGTGTGGCAGGCAGCTAATGAACAAGCTCTTCGAAGCCATAGCGAACATCTTCCGGGTTCCCGACCTGCGAAAGAGAGTGCTGTTCACGTTGGGGTTGCTGGCGATCTACCGGCTGGGGGGACACATCCCCACGCCGGGGATCAACGCGAACCTGCTGGAAGAATTCTTCCAACGTAACCAGGGCACTCTGTTCGGGTATATCGACCTGTTTTCAGGCGGCATGTTCCGGCGCTTGACCATCTTTGCGCTGGGCATCATGCCTTACATCACGGCGTCGATCGTCCTGCAGGTGCTCTCGGTGGCCATCCCGACGCTCGAAAAGCTGCAGAAGGAAGGCGAACTGGGACGGCGCAAGATTACGCAATGGACGCGCTACCTGACGGTGGGCTTGTCGTTGTTCCAGTCGTTCGGCATCGCCATGAGCCTGCAGGCGAGCGAAGGCAATTTCGTGACCAACCCCGGACTCGGCTTTATCATGATGACCATGCTGACGCTCACCACGGGCACGGCGTTCATCATGTGGCTGGGCGAGCAGATCAGCGAGCGCGGCATCGGCAACGGCATGTCGCTGATCATCTTCACCGGCATCGTGGTCGGCCTGCCTAACGCCATCAGCGAGATCTACCGGAACGTTTTCGTGACGCGGCAGTGGAACGCCTTTCAGTTGCTCATGATCCTGTTGGTGATGGTGGCGGTGGTGGGCTTCATCGTGCTGGTTGAGCGTGGTGAGCGGCGCATCCCGGTACAATACGCCAAGCGCGTGGTGGGCCGGCGAGTAATGGGTGGCCAGGCCACGCACCTGCCGTTGAAAGTCAACGCCGGCGGCGTGATCCCGGTCATTTTCGCCAGTTCCATGCTGGCTTTCCCGCAGACACTGATGCAGGTGCCGGCGCTGAGAGAGAACCGCTGGATCACCGGCATGTTGAGCGCGATCCGCTTCGGCGAGCCGCTCTATGCGTGTCTGTTTGTCGCAGGCATCATCTTCTTCTGTTTCTTTTACGTTTCGATCATCTTCAACCCGAACGAAGCGGCCGACAACATGCGCAAGTACGGCGGCTTCATCCCCGGCATTCGGCCGGGGCGCAACACGGCCGAGTACATGAACAAGATCCTCACCAAGATTACGGTGGTGGGCGGCCTGTACCTGGCGGTGCTCTCGCTGATTCCGGAAATCATGATCTCCGGTATCAAGCTGCAGCATCTACCGCTGATGGGCAACTGGATCGATACATACTTCCCGCGCTTCATTCTGGACGGGTTGGGCGTCACGTTCTACTTCGGCGGCACTTCGCTGCTGATTGTGGTGGGCGTGGCCATGGACACGGTGAACCAGGTGGAAGCGCAGTTGATTATGCGGCATTACGAGGGCTTCACGCCGCGGTCGGGTAGAATCCGCGGGCGCCGGGCCACGTGGTCGTAGGAAAAGGATTTGATGAAACCCATCGCACTGATTTTGCTCGGCCCTCCCGGATCGGGGAAAGGCACGGTCGCCAAGTCGTTGAGCGCGCACTTTGCTATCCCCCACGTTTCCACCGGTGACATTCTCCGGGAGAACGTGAAAGCCGGAACCGAGCTTGGCAAGGAAGTAAAGGCGGTGATGGACGCCGGCAAGCTGGTGAGCGACCAGTTGGTGAACCGGGTGGTGGAAGACCGCCTGGCCCGCCCGGATTGCGCGAAGGGCGTGATCCTGGACGGCTACCCTCGCACCATCGAACAGGCTAAGGTGCTCGATGGCGTGCTGGCGAAGGCTGCCCTGGAGACCGTGATCCTGTACATCACGGTGGACTACGAAGTGATCGTGCGGCGGTTAGGCGCACGGCGTAGTTGCCCGGTCTGCGGCGCCGTTTACAACCTGATTTCCAAGGCCCCCAAGAAGGCCGGTGTGTGCGATGTGGAAGGCGCGGAGCTGATAACGCGCAACGACGACAAGGAAGATGTAATTCGCAAGCGTCTGGTGGCGTACGACGAACAGACGCAGCCGCTGGTGGATTTCTACCGCGCGCGCGTGAAGCGTTTCCGCGAGGTGGTGGGCGGCGAAACGACAACGCCGGAGGAGAACGCCGCGAGCGCCATCCGCGCGGTTGAGCAGGAATGATTATTAGGAAGACCGCCGCTGAGGTCGAGAAGATGCGGCGTAGCGGCCTGCTGGTGTGGGAAGTTTTGCAGCGGGTCACGGGTATGATTAAAGAAGGCGTGACAACCATGGATTTGGAGGTCACGGCCGAGCGGATGATTCGGGATGCCGGAGCCCGGCCCGCGTTCAAAGGGTATTATTCTCCGGCGGCGGGAAACCGGTTTCCGTATGTGCTCTGCACGTCGGTGAATGACGAGATCATTCACGGAATGCCGAACGCAAAACGGGTGTTGAAGGCGGGCGACGTCGTTTCGATCGACACAGGAGCCCAGTTGGACGGGTACTTCGGCGATTCTTCGGTAACGATCCCCGTGGGCGAGGTAAGCGACGAAGTAAAGCGGCTGCTGGCGGTGACCGCCGAGGCGCTCGAGTTGGGTATTAAACAGGCGCGGCCGGGGAACCGGTTGTTCGACATTTCCAGCGCCATCGAGCAGCACGTGGTGTCGAACGGTTTTTCGGTTGTCAGGGAGTACGTGGGACACGGGATCGGGTCGCGGCTTCACGAGGAGCCGCAGGTGCCGAATTACGTTGACCGCAGGAGCGAGAATCCGCGGCTGAAGCCGGGTATGGTGCTGGCGATTGAACCGATGGTCAACGCGGGCCGTCCCGATTGCAAAGTTCTTTCGGACCGCTGGACCGCGGTGACGGTGGACGGCAAGTACTCGGCGCATTTTGAGCACACGGTGGCCGTAACCGAGAACGGGCCGTGGGTTCTGACGCGTCCCTGAGTGTGGAGTATGGAGTCGGGAACCGGTGCCGATAAAGCGCGGCCGGCGGTGGTGGCCAAGGTGATCGAGCTGCTGCCCCGTTCGGTGTACCGGCTGGAATTGGAAGACCGCAGGCAGGTGCTGGCGCACGCCGCCGGCCGGCGGGAAGTGAATTTTGTCCGGCTGAGGCCGGGGGACAATGTACGAGTGGTGATCTCGCCCCATGATAATACGCGGGGACGGATTACCGAGTTGTTGGACAAAGATTAGCAGCCGCCGTGCGGCATGCGGGAAATGAGATCATGAAAGTACGGGCTTCGGTCAAGAAGATGTGCGTGAAGTGCAAAGTCATCCACCGCAAGGGCGTGGTGCGAGTGATTTGCAGCAATCCCAAGCACAAGCAACGTCAGGGGTAGCGGGAGGAATCTATGGCACGTATCGCAGGCGTCGATCTTCCGGGGAAGAAGACGATTGAAATCGGGCTCACCTACATTTACGGCATTGGGCGTACGCGCTCGAAGTCGATTCTGCACCGCGCCGCAGTGGGTGCGGAAAAGCGGGTGAGCGATCTGAGTGAAGAGGAGGTAGCCCGGATCCGCCAGATCATCGAGGACGAGGGCGCGGTGGAAGGCGATCTCCGCAAAGAGATTTCGCTGAACATCAAGCGGCTCATGGAGATGGGGTCCTACCGGGGCACGCGGCATCGCCGCGGGTTGCCGGTGCGGGGACAGCGGACTCACACCAATGCGCGGACGCGGAAAGGCCCGCGGCGCGGCACGGTCGCCAACAAGAAGAAGTCGGCGTCGAAGACATAATCCGGGGAACGAGCATCTATGGCAAAAGCACCGGCCAAAGCAGGAAAAAAGAAAACTTTCAAGAAGAAGGAAAAGAAGGTCATCCCCGTTGGGGTGGTGCACATTCAGGCCACTTTCAACAACACTATCATCACGATCACCGATTCCAACGGCAACGTGGTGTCGTGGTCGAGCGCTGGTTCGCTCGGTTTCCGGGGATCGCGCAAAGGCACTCCGTTTGCCGCGCAGCAGGCGGCCATGACGGCGGCCAACAAGGCCAAGGAAGCCGGGATGCGCACGGTGCGTGTGAAGGTAAGCGGGCCGGGTTCGGGCCGCGAATCGGCAATCCGCGCGCTGGCCGTGGTGGGAATGGATGTCAAGGCTATCCGCGACGTCACGCCCATCCCGCACAACGGTTGCCGGCCGCCGAAACGCCGTCGTGTGTGATGTGATTTATGTGGGCGGCGTTTATGCCGCCCGAATGGAAGCAGGACGACGGCTCGTGAGAGCCGTAAACTGCACCTTGGAAGTATAAAGGTTAAGGAGAAAGAATGGCACGATACATTGGCGCTGTTTGCCGGCTTTGCCGGCGCGAAGCCATGAAGCTGTTTCTCAAGGGGGAGCGCTGCCACAGTGAGAAGTGCGCCGTCGAGAAGCGCAACTTCGTCCCGGGCCAGCACGGCCAGGACCGGAAGCAGAGGAAGGTCGTCGGCTACGGGCTGCAGTTGAGGGAAAAGCAGAAGGCACGCCGTATCTACGGCTTGCTGGAACGGCAGTTTCGCAATAATTTCGAAAAGGCCGCCCAGAAGAAGGGCATCACCGGCGACAACATGCTGGGGATGCTCGAGCGGCGTTTGGACAACGTGATCTACCGGATGGGGTTCGGGACCAGCCGCGCCCAGTGCCGCCAGATCGTTCGTCATGGGCATATTCAGGTAAACGGGCGCAGGGTCAACATTCCTTCGTTCGAGACCAAGCCGAACGACCTGGTGGAAGTGTGCGAGAAGAGTAAGAAGAATCCGACCATCCTGGCCGCGCGCGACGCCACGGCGCACGCGCCCTGCCCGAACTGGCTGGAAGTGGACCGCGATGCGCTGAAGGGCCGTGTAACCGGCATGCCGAAGCGCGAGGAGTTGGTCCAGATCCAGCTCAACGAGCAGCTAATCGTGGAGTTGTACTCGAAGTAAAGTGACACGGGAAGCCGCGCCCGGCGGCGCGGCAGTGAAGCGAGCAATTCGGGCACACTCGAGGCGAGGAATTAAGCATGTTTAAAGGATTTCAAAAGCCAAAGCGGTTGGTTGCGAATACTGAGACGCTGACGGACCGGTACGGTTCGTTTTCGGCCCAGCCTTTCGAGCGGGGGTTCGGAACGACCATCGGAAATGGCCTGCGCCGCATCCTTCTCAGTTCGATCGAGGGGGCGGCGATCACGGCCGTGCGGATCGAGGGCGTGGCGCACGAGTTCAGTTCCATTCATGGCGTGACCGAGGATGCCACCGACATCATCCTCAACCTGAAACAGGTCCCGTTCAAGATGTCGGGACCGGAAACGGTGAAGACCATCCGCCTTTCGGCGGAGACCCCCGGCGAGGTGCTGAGCGGCCAGATCGAGACCGATCCCACGGTCGAGGTGCTGGATCGCACCATGCACATCGCCACGGTGGGTGAGGGCGGCAAACTTTCGATCGAGATGCGAATCAGGCAGGGACGCGGTTACGTGAGCGCGGACCGCAACTTCGACGAAGACCTGCCGCTCGGCTACATCCCCATCGATTCGGTCCATTCTCCCGTGCGCAAGGTAAACTACGCCGTCGAGGCGTCCCGGCTCGGGCAGATGACCGACTACGACAAGTTGACGCTGGAGGTTTGGAGCAACGGCGCCATCAGCCCCCAGGACGCTATCGGCCAGGCCGCGAAGCTGCTGAAAGATCACATGTCGATCTTCATCAACTTCGAAGAGTTGGCCGAGACCGCCGAAGAGCCCGCCGAGAGGGCCTTGAGCCAGCTGCAGGAAGTGCTCAACCGGTCGGTCGAAGAGCTGGAACTCAGCGTCCGTTCTTACAACTGCCTCAAGAACGCCAATATCCAGACCATTGGCGACCTGGTGCAGAAAACCGAAGCCGAGATGCTGCGGACAAAGAACTTCGGCCGCAAGTCGCTCAACGAAATCAAGGAAATCCTGGGCGGTCTGGGTTTGAGCTTCGGAATGAAGTACGACGCGCAGGGCAGACTGGTCCTGCCGGGCGGCGGAGTGCCTTCGGCGATCAGTACGGAAGAAGCCGTGGAAGCCGACGAGGCGGAGCAACCCGAAACCGACGAAGCAGAAGAACTTGCGGAGCCGCCAGCCGGCGAGATCAGCGAATAAGGAAGTCCTACGATGAGACACAGACGAGGTGGATTCAAACTCAAGCGCGATAGCGCCGCGCGGAAGGCGCTGCTGCGGGGCATGGTGACCAGTGTCATCGAGCAGGAACGCATCATCACCACGGTGCCCAAGGCCAAAGCCGTCAAGCCGCTGGTCGAGAGAATGATTACCCTGGCCAAGCGGGATACCCTCCATACACGCCGGCAAGCCGCGTCGTTCTTGGAAACCCCTGCCTCGGTCAAGAAGCTGTTCGAGAAGCTGGGCGCACGTTTCGGCCAGCGCAATGGCGGATACACGCGCATTGTGCGGCTGGGTTGGCGCAAGGGCGACGGTGCCGAGCAGGCCATGTTGGAACTTGTTGGATCTGAACTGGTTAAGCGTGCGGCTGAGCGCGCCAAGCGCCGCGAAGCCAAGATGCAGGCCATGAAGGAAGGCAAGGAATTCCAGGGCGAGGCCGGACCGGAGACGCCGCCGGAGCCCCAAGCCTAAATCCTAACAGCTAACAGAGAGAGCGCAAAGGACTTAAGCGGAAGTCCGATGCGCTCTTTTTTTGTGCCCAGAGATATCTTCGTTTTCGTTAATATATTACTTGACATCATCGTGCTCATGTTTTATTATAAAGATAGAGTTAGTTAGGAGGCTCAAAGGATATGGCAATTACGAAGTATGACCCGTTCGCAGAGTTGGCGGAGTTCCCCACTGGTGTCCGCCTGTTCCAGGATGCAGTCAGCCGGCTCTTCAGTGAGCCAACCGCTACACGTCCTTGGGCGCCGCCCGTGGATATCTTCGAGAACGAGAACGAACTCGTGCTGAAGGCCGACGTTCCGGACGTCCCGCTTGAGGGCATCAGAATCCAACTCGAAAACGGTACACTCACCATCCAGGGTGAGCGCAAGTTCGAAAGGAAGGATGACGATAAGGGTGGTTACCACCGCATCGAACGCAGCTACGGCAGCTTCGTCCGCTACTTCAGCTTGCCGGATAGCGTGGATCCCGAGAAAGTCAAAGCGGACTACAAGGACGGTGTGCTGACGATCACGTTGGCCAAGAAGGAAGTGGCCAAGCCGCGCACCATCAAGGTGGAAGTGAGCAAAAAGTAACCTTACGGGCAAGGTTGCGTGCAGGGGACGGCGTTCCGGCCGTCCCCTTTTCGTTTATGTGAGAATAGCAGTAGGTAGGGCGTCATGAATGCCGTCAAAACTGTTCTTCTGCTAGGTTTACTGAGTGCTTTGTTGCTGGTTGGGGGCGAGGCCGTGGCTGGCCGTAACGGCCTTTATATCGGCTTCCTGGTGGCCCTGGTGATGAACTTTGCCAGCTACTTCTTCTCCGACAAGATCGCCCTGGCGATGTATTCGGCGCAACCGGTAAGCGAGACCGAGAATCCCGAAATCTACCGGCGCGTCGGTCCCATCGTCGCCAACCTGACCTCGCGCATGGGATTGCCGATGCCGAAGCTGTGGGCCATCCCGGAAGATTCGCCCAACGCCTTCGCCACGGGCCGCAATCCGTCGCACGCTTCCGTGGCGGTGACCGGCGGGCTGCTCAGCCTCATGGACGACCGCGAACTGGAAGGAGTGCTGGCGCACGAGCTTGGGCACGTCAAGAACCGGGACATCCTCATCAGTTCCATCGCCGCCACCATCGCCGCCGCCATTACCATGATTGCTCGCATGGCGATGTTCTTCGGCGGCGGCCGCCGCGACGACGATGAGGGCGACAACAACATCCTGGGCATGCTCTTCATGATGATCGTGGCGCCCATCGCCGCCCTGCTCATACAGATGGCTATTTCCCGCACCCGGGAATACGGTGCCGACGCCAGCGCGGCGCAGTACACCGGCGGTCCTTACGGCCTGGTGAGCGCGCTCCAGAAACTCGAGACTTACTCCAAGCGCATTCCCATGGACGCCTCGCCCGCCACCGCGCACATGTTCATCATTCAGCCGTTCACAGGCTCCGCGCTGCTACGCCTGTTTTCGACGCACCCTTCGACCGAGCAGCGCATCGCACGCCTGATGGCGATGCGTTAGGCGGCTACTTTTGATCCCCTATCCGACGGTTCGCGTTTCCCGTAAAGGCGCAGACCGTGTCGCGTGCGGCCACCCATGGATTTTCGCGAGCGACGTGGAGGACCGTGGCGAAGCCAAAGCCGGCGACGTAGTGAGGGTCGTCGACTTCCGCGCCAAGATGCTGGGCGTAGCCCACTACAGTGCGGCCTCGCAGATTACCTTGCGGATGCTGGCGCGCGAGCCGGCCGTCGTGGATCGGGATTTCCTCCGCCGCCGCATCAGCGCCGCCGCGGCCCACCGTGCCCGAGTGGTCGCCGATTCGAACGCCTACCGTCTTGTGCACGCCGAAGCGGACCTGCTGCCCGGCCTCATCATCGACCGCTATGACGACGCCTTCGTAATGCAGACGCTCGACCAGGGCATGGACCACGCGCGTGAAGTGATCGCCTCGTGCCTCGGCGAACTGTACATCCCGCGCGCCATCGTCCTGCGCAACGACGCGCCGGTGCGCGCGAAGGAAGCCCTTCCGATAGAATCGCGGCTCCTGGCGGGCTCGCTCGACGGGCCGGTCCGCGTGCGAATGAACGGGCTGGACTTGCAGGCGGACTTGCTCCACGGGCAGAAGACCGGCGTGTTCCTGGACCAGCGCGAGAATTACCTGGCCGCGGCCCGTCACGCGCACGGCGAAGCCCTGGACTGCTTCACTTCCACAGGCGGCTTCGCGCTGCACCTTGCCTCGCGCTGCGCGAACGTGGAGGGCGTGGACTCCTCCGCGGAGGCATTGGCGACGGCGGAAGCCAATCGCGCCGCCAACCACATCGAAAACGTGCGCTTCCGCGAAGCCAACGTCTTCGATCTGCTGGCGGGTTACGCGGCCGCCGGGCGCAAGTTCTCCACCGTGGTGCTGGACCCTCCGGCATTCGCCAAGACGCGGAGCGCCACGGGTGGCGCCGTGCGCGGCTACAAAGAGATCAACCTGCGTGCCCTGAAGCTGCTGGGCCCGGGAGGCATTCTGGTGACGTGCTCCTGCTCGTTTCACATGAGCGAGGCGATGCTGCTGGAGACCGTCGCCGAGGCATCTCTCGACGCGCACCGCACGCTGCGGGTTCTCGAACGCCGCGCGCAATCTTCCGATCATCCCATCCTGCTCACCGTTCCCGAGACGCACTACCTGAAGTGCCTGATTCTCGAGGTGCTGTAAGGAGAATTGCCGGATGCAAGACGAACACTTGCCGAACGGGAGCCGCGTGCGGGAAACTGGGCTTGTGGC
>JAJFUV010000216.1 GCA_021372245.1 Terriglobales bacterium | reverse complement strand
CACCCACGCCACCCGCTGCAGCGCGTCCGGACACGTCACCACGCGCCGCTCGCTGGGGTACACCTCCTCGCCCCCGGCATCGCCCGCAAAGTGACTATAGGTGAAGAGCTTCTCTGTAAGCCCCGCGGTCCGCTGCGTGCTCGCCGTCAAGCGCCCCGTCGCCAAACCTATCGCCGAACTCGCACCATCGGAAACATCCCGTCTGTCACTGCCGATCTCGGGCCGCTACGAGGCGATGCTGGAAGCCCAGCGCCAGAACCCGCACCTGGACCGGACCCCGCCCGGCATGAAGCCGGTGAAGCCCACCGCTCGTCCCGCGTCCAGCGGCAACGCCGAGCAGCAGTTGAACGCCATGGCCAAGCAACTCGCCGCCGCCCGCCACAGCACCTTCGCCCAGGCATACGTGCAGGCGCTCACCGAGAACCCGCAACTGTACACGGCCTACCTGGCTCAGCACCCGCGCCAGACCGGAGGCGGCAGCCGTGGCTGAGTTCCTGATCCCGCGCACCGTCCCGAAGTTCGCGGGCGCGCCGCTCACCGCCCTCGATCCCGACGACCTCCGCTACCTCCTGCGCCACTCCCGCCGCGACCGCCCGCTCGCCGCCGCATTCCTCGGCTCCGGCCCCGCCGTGCCCCGGCACGCCGGGCATGAGCGGCTATCAACCTATCAACCTCTTTTCCGGCGCTCCCGCTGGCGGCAGCGTGCCATCCGTCCACCCGCCGCCCGCAGCGCCGGAAGGGTCCCATGGGCGGTAGGACCACTTCGCCGGACATACAAAACTTTGTATACTGTGATTGTGGCCGATTCCAAACCTGTCGAGTTTCGGGGCAGTTCCTTGGAAGACCTGCGCGCCTTCCCGCTGACGGCCAGGCGTGAGGCCGGCCATCAGTTGGACCAGGTGCAAAATGGCAGGGAGCCGGACGACTGGAAGCCCATGGCCGCAGTCGGCCGGGGTGTCAAGGAGATTCGAATTCGGGATGAGGCTGGCGCGTTCCGCGTCCTCTACGTGGCGAAGTTCGCCGATGCCGTCTACGTGCTGCACTGCTTCCAGAAGAAGACCGAGAAAACCAGCAAGGCGGACCTGGAGCTTGCCGCCAAGCGTTACCGCGAGTTGTTGAAGGAGCGGGGGCAATGAAGAAGCAACGTTTTACCAGCGTGTGGGATGCTATCGAAAGCACGCCCGAGCAGGCCGCCAACATGAAGCTGCGCTCGGCGCTGATGATCGCCTTGAAGGATCACATCGCGCGCGCCGGAATGAGCCAGGCCCAAGCGGCCCAGCTTTTCGGCGTGACGCAGCCGCGCGTCTCCGACCTGATGCGTGGCAAGATCAACCTGTTTGCCCTCGACGCGCTGGTGAACATGGCGACAGCCGCGGGCTTACGCATCGAAATGCATGTGCTGGAAGCCGCCTAACTCACGGCGCTAGTAGCGCACCAGCCACGCACTTTCACCCTCGCTGCCGAGTTCGTCTCCGCGCCCGGTGATTCCTGCGCAGTCACACCCGCAACGATGACCGTTGCTCGCCAGCGTGCCGGATGCGCGCCTGGCGACGTCCAGCGGCGGCCCCGCCGTCGCTCCGCGAGCCATTACGTACACCCACGGTCCCTTACTTGACCGCTTTTAGACGCCCTGCATTTTTTAAGGCTATCTCGTCCCGATCCGCGTACTTGACGTCACCGGTGCAAGGCGGATGCGGTAGGCTAGCGCAGCGGTACGAGCCACTGAACAATTTCTCTCCGCTGGCGGCGAGATACAACGAGCAAGTGTATAGACCATTTTCTTTGGGATGGCAATCGGCATACACGCCGTTCTCTCCAAGCAAAGCCGTCTCGGGGACCGAGGTCGGTCGTTCTGGCGAAAGTGGAGTGAGCGTAAGATGGTTTTTCAGGAAAATGCTCATTCCATCCGGGGCGCCGTAGTACTGCAGCTTGTCGGCCGTTGCGCCCCACTTTGTTCCCTCCACAACAAACCTCCCACTGCTCAGCACGCCGCCGGTTCCATCGTGGTATACCGTGCAGGGATTTGGTCCGCCGTCGTGGCTCGGAGAGCAGTCGACAAAGGCGCCTCCATCCACTCCCCCTGCCCAAACAGCTGAATGGGGAACTCCTTCCGGTCTTGCCGGTGCGTGCGCATTGTTGCAGCCCGTCAACAACATGAACCAACCAGCGAGAGGAAGCAAACCTTTAATTGGCTTCATTGCCGTGGCTTCGCCCCCCTTTTCAGAAAGTTCATTGTGGGCGGGCGGCACCCCATCAACAGGAGCGTATGCGGTATCAGGACCGTGCAAGTCGCAGAAATAGGCTGAGAGACCATGGGGTAGTCCTATTGAATATATGTGATCGTGGATGTCACTTTTTCCTTCTTCTTCGTTTTCTTCTGCTTAGGGTCGTACGAATAGTGGGCCCACCATTGGGAGTTTCCTAAAAGCATTTGGAGAGTGTCGACTGGCCAAGCCTTCTGCGCCGGGGAGGGGATTGTTTGCCCGGCAACTCGCATCGTCTCGCAGAAAAGCGTTCCGCAGTTATGGTGTTCGAGCGTGTATGGAGGCCGCTTGGAGTCTTTGTTCTCAGCCATCCTCCTTGCCAGTTCTTTGAGGAGCAAGGTGTCGACGTCATCGGTGGTGTCATAGTAAATCACATCGACCGACCCATTCTGATTCTCCTTCGACATCGTTTCAATAAGGGCCTCCATAGACGCGTCCGTAGGATGACCGTTGGCGTCCATCTGCAGGTTGGGCACGTTTTGCGACCGTGTCTCTCCCTGGTTAGTGTCATATCTGCCGTACTCGCGATAGGTTGTGTGACCGGACTTGTCTACCACGACCATGCCAGCGTGCCCCGTCGCGTATGGGTGGAGGCCCATAATCGCAGCCCGATAGTCCTTGAACACCACATACATCGCGTCCCGTCCGTCGGGATCGACGTATCTGAAGGGGTTACTGAGCGCGTACCCATACATGTTCCACCGTTGAGGATTTACAAGGCGGCTGAGACTGAGGAACGTTGGGTCAGGACTGGTCCATCTACCCTGCGCGGCCGAGAAGTACCGAGCGCCGAAGTAATCCAGCCCATTCTCGCTGAGCGCGTCGCCTCGTTCTTTCCCCGTGAACTTCTGCCTGACCGTTGCGTCCGCGCTCCACAGCGCACTCCGCCCGCCTACTCCCGCCGTGATCTCCTCTCCGAACGGCAGGTAATCCCGCCGGCTTGCCGCGATCTCCGTCGAACTCCCGCTCGCCTTCGTCACCAGCCGCGTCGACCCCAGCGCGTCCGCCGTC
>JAJFUV010000211.1 GCA_021372245.1 Terriglobales bacterium | reverse complement strand
GCGGCGGGCGGAGTCTGCGCCGAAGCCAGGCTGACGATGCTCAACGCGATCAGGGTAACGATGGAAACAGTCCTCATGACTGCCAGTTTATACTGAAACCAAACATTCATGCCTACTGCAAGACTCTTCTGTGCCTTGTTCACGGCGGCTTTCGCGCTCACGGCCGAGCAACTCACTGTAACCGTGCTGGCAACCACCGATCTGCACGGTCACATCTTCCCGTTCGACTACTACACGGGGCGCCAGGCCCCGCGCGGGCTGGCCAAAGCGGCCACCGTCATCCGCGCCGAGCGCGAACGCAACCCGAACTCCGTTCTCATCGATTGCGGCGACACCATACAGGGATCGCCCATCGAGTATCTTTACCAGCGGTTCGTGAGCAGCGGGCGGCTGCCGCTCGGCTTGCAGTTCCCCGGCGAGCCGTGGCGTGAGGAGCCCACCATTCGGGCCATGAATGCGATCGGCTACGAGGCACTGGTGGTAGGCAACCACGACTTCAATTACGGGCTGAAGAACCTGGATCACGCCCGGTCGTAGTCTCGATTTCCGTGGCTCTCCGCCAACATCACGACCGAGCCCGGCTCGACGCGCCGGCCATTCGAGCCTTACATCGTCAAGGATGTGGGTGGCGTCCGCGTGGCCATCATAGGCCTTACCACGACGAACATCCCCCTGTGGGACCCGCCGGAACACTATCGCGGCTACCGCTTCGCGCCCATTTGGACGGCCGCGGCGGATGTGGTCAAGTCGGTACGCGCGCGTGTGAAGCCGGACATCGTGGTGCTGGCCGTACACGACGGCATTGAAAAGGACTCGCAGATCCCGATTCCTAAGGGCGTCGACCTGATCGTCTACGGCCATTCGCACCTGCAGGCGGAAGGGTACACGATGGGTTCCACGCTCCTGGTGCAGCCCAAGAACTGGGCCGCGTCGGTGGCGAAGATCGACTTTGTCATCGAGCGGCGGGGCCGGACGAACAGGATCGTCGACAGGCGCAGCCGGCTGCTGGCCGTGCAGAAGGACACCGCCGTGGCCGGGGACATCGCCAAACTCGGCGAACCGTACCACGAGATGGCGGAGAAGTATCTGAACACGCCCGTGACTCAGGCCGCCACGGACATGAGCGGAGCGCGCGGGCGGATCGAGGACACGCCGCTCGTGGACGCCATCCAAACCGTGCAACTGGCGTATGCGAAGGCCGACGTTTCGCTCACCGCCCTGTTCAATCCGCGTATCAGGGTTCGCAAGGGTCCGGTCACGGTGCGCCAACTCGCCGCGCTGTATATTTACGACAACCAACTCTACGCCATCGAAGGTAACGGCAGGATGCTTCGCGACGCTTTGGAAGTTTCCGCGGAGTACTTCCGTTCGTGCGAGACGCCCGCCTGCTCGAGCGGTCCGCTCATCAGCAAGTCGGTGCACGGCTTCAACTTCGACATGGCACAGGGCGTCACCTACCAGATCGACCTGCGCGAACCGGCCGGCCACCGCATCAAGAACCTGCGCTGGAAGGGGAGCGCGCTCAAGGACGATCAGCCGCTGCGCATCGCGATCAATAACTACCGGGCGGGCGGCAGCGGCGGCTACACGATGTTCCGTGGCGCCAAGGTGGTCTGGCAATCCTCCGAGGACATCCGCGACCTGATGATTCAGTACTACGGCCGAAAGCATCCGCTGCCCACGAAAGCCGACGGCAACTGGCGCATCGAGCCGCCCGCGGCCCGCCAGGAGTTGCTCAAGGAAGTGGATGCCGAATCCGAGCGCGCGACGGAACGGTGAGGTTATACTAAAATATAACTATCGGATGAACGCCATGCTCACAACAAATCTGCGCAAGGTTGGCGGCTCGGTCATGCTGGCGGTGCCGCCCTCTCTGCTTGACCTCCTGCGCCTGCGGCCGGGTGCTAAAGTCGGCATCACAGTGGAAAGTGGCCGACTGGTGGTGGAGCCGCGCGAGCGGCCCCACTATAGCCTGGACGAACTCCTCGCCCAATGCAATCCCAGGGCAGCGCGCACCAAGGAAGAACGTGAATGGCTCAAGGACAAGCCGGCGGGAGCCGAACTCATCTAATGAAGCGGGGCGAAATCTGGTTGGTCGGGCTGGATCCCACGGAAGGGCATGAGCAAAAGGGCCGTCGTCCAGTCCTGATCGTTTCGCCGGAGGCATTCAACCACTTGACGAAGGTGCCCGTGGTTCTGCCCATCACGAGCGGCGGCAGTTTCGCGCGGACGGCCGGCTTCGCCGTGCCGCTCGCGGGCGCCGGAACCCAGACAACAGGCGTTATTCGGTGCGACCAGCCCCGCGCGCTCGATCTTGCGGCACGCGGCGGCAAGAAACTGGAAAGCGTTCCCGGCACGATCATGGACGAAGTACTGGCGAGGTTGGTACCGATTCTTGAGTAAGTAACGCGCGAACGGCGGCGGCTGGCCGGGTGGCCTTCAGCGGAAACGCTTAATCCCTCTCGCTTTTCCGGGTTGTGGCAGAGGCTGCGTTGCGGCAAACGCGTCCCATTTCTGCGAAAGCATCTGCTTCCTTTCCTTACAGTGCTATCCGTCTGTGCAAGCAACAAACGAGAAATCTACCCCGGCTCGCGTCTCACGGACTATCTTTAAGACGAATGACGGAAGGCTGATGCCACCGTGGTCGCTGGACGTCACGATGGAGGCCCAGACACTGTAAGTGTTTGGGTCCAGTCTCTCAGAGTCAATGAACTCTAACAACGCCCGGTAATCCGTACCTTCTCGCAGCGGCATAGATATCACGTCCGGTCTGCGTGATTCCATCTCAAAACCGGATAGTCGCCGTCTCAGGCGCCGGGCAACATCGGGCGTGAGCCTTCTAAACCGGAAAGAAAGGTCCTCTTCACGAAATGCAGTTTGCACCATCCCGGCTCTCCTATCGCTCCCCACTTTTGAACTCGCGTGCCGCAACCTACTAGCGCAAGGCCGCCAGCAGGTCTCCGCTTTGCTTGAGGAGGTTCAGGCGGGCTCGCTCCACTCCGTAGTGGGCGTCCAGGAACGCGATCCACTTCTCGTTCTCCATGAATCGGGCTTCTTCCACCTGCCTCAGCGAGGCCCGGCCTTCTTGCATCTGCGCCATCAGTACCGCCACCTGGTCGCGCGCCACGTCGTGATCCATGCGGGCCACTTCAAGCACGGTCTCGGCTTTCTTCACCTCTTGCCAGCCGCGGGTGGCGTCCAAAGAGAGGCGGTTCCGCAGCGCTCCCATTTCCAGCCTTAGCCGCGCCATCTCGGCCGACGCCTGCCCGATGCGCGCGTCGGTGCCTGGTCCGGAGAACAAGGGAATCTGGATCGACACGCCGAGTTGCCCGTTATGGCGCTGGAACTTGCGAAAGTAGTCTTCGTAGTTGTTGAACTTGGCGAACAGCCCGTATTGCGCCACCAGGTCAAGCTTCGGCAGCCGTTCGGCCTGGTAGGAACGCAATTCGAGCGTGCGCGAGGCCAGCGCCGACTCCAGGCGCCGGATTTCCACGCTGTTCTTCAGGGCCGCAACAACGGCTTCCTGTTCCGAGGCCGCTGTCACGGGCGGTTTACGCTCCTCGGTGGCGGGCTGGACACGGTCGCCGGCTGAAAAGCCCAGCACAACGGCGAGCGAGGTCTCGGCAAACAGTGCGTCGCTCTCGAAGAACTGCAGGCGCTCCCGGCCGCGCGCCAGGTTGAGCGCGGCGCGTTTGGCTTCGATGGGCAGTTCCCGGCTTTCGGCTACGCGGGCGCGCGTCGCTTCTGCGACCCGTTCCAGGCTCTCCACCTGCCGGCGGGCGGCTTCAGCGGACCGGCGCAGTCGCTCGGCGTCCAGGAAAAGGAGCGCCGCACGCAACCCTACTTCCTGCTTGCGTGCCGAGGTACCCAGAGCCGCGCCACGCACGTTCTCGCGGGCCTGCGCAATCAGGTAACTCTTAGAGCGGTCGAACACCGACCCGATGGCCTGCGCTTGTACGATGCTGGGCGAAGCGCCTTCAATGCTCATGGGCATGCCGTTGCTGTAAGCCAGGCCGCTGCCGGCGATCACTTTAGGAACGAAGGCGTCGCGCGCCTCGCGCACCGATTCGGCGGCCTTGCGCTCGTCCAGCCGCGCCATGGCGACATCGGGATTCTGCTTCAGGGCCAGTTCCACAGCTTCGGCCAGGGTCATCGTACGCACTTCAGCCGGCAGGCCGAGCGCGGAAAGCAGAAGAATGCTTACAAACTTGTACATAGCTGTAGTCCAGTTTATTCGTATCGGAGGGCTTCGGTAGGATTGAGGTGCGCGGCGCGGTTGGCGGGCAGCAATCCGAATACGATTCCAACCAGCAACGACACGCAGAAGGCCACCACGATGGAGGTGATCGAAATCGGGATCTTGACGCCTTCGGCGAAGAATTGGACCGACAGCGGCAGCGAGATGCCGGCGAGGATCCCCACCAGCCCTCCGCCCAGGCTGATAAGCACGGCCTCGGACAGGAATTGCAGCAGCACGTCGCGGCGCGCCGCTCCCACGGCCATGCGCACGCCGATCTCGCGCGTGCGCTCGGTGACGGTCACCAGCATGATGTTCATGATGCCGATGCCGCTGATGACGAGCGCGATGGCGGAGACCAGAATCAGCACGATGGTCAGGACGAGCGCGATGCTCTTGGCAGCATCGAGAATGGCCGTGAGCGTGTCCACCTTGTAGCGCGCGCCGGTGCGGTGGCGGCTTTCGAGCACCTGCTTGACCATGCCGGCCAGCGGTTCAACGTCCTCAGGCCGGCGCACCTGCACATACATGGGATCGATGCGCTCCACCGGCGTGAAGTAGCGGATCACGGTGATGGGGATGAGGACGGTTTCTTCCGAGAGTTCCGAGAGGCCGAAGGTTTGGGTCTTTTCCTTGAACGTGCCGATGACCTGGAACTGCAGGCCATGCACCTTCATGACCTGCCCTATGGAGGCGCTTTGGCTGCCGTAGAGGCGGCGCGCCAACCGTTCGGTGAGCAGGCACACCTTCTGGCGGAGAGCCACGTCGCTGGTGTCCATGAACCGCCCAGCCACCATGACCAGATTGCGCACGCGCAAGTACTGATCGTCGGAGCCGATCACCTTGACGTCTTCCTCGCGCCCGGCGATGAGCATGCGGTCGTAGTTGGTCATGACGCCGGTGGCGGCAACGATGCGATCGCCCAGATGCTCGCGCACGGCCTCGACGTCCCCCATCTTGACGAAGTCGGCGTCAACCGCGGTGCTGGTCAGGTCGCCCGCCTCGTAGTAGGCGAAGATCATGTTGGAGCCGATGCCGCGGATCTGTTCCAGGATGTAGTCCCGGCTGGTCAGGGAAATGGTGACCACCAGGATCACCGACGCGTTGCCGATCACCAGACCCAGGGCTGTGAGGAGAGTCCGGACTTTGTTGGCGCGAAGGGCAAGGTAACTGAATCGGACGGCTTCGCCGAGAAACATGGTCTCGTTTAGCCGCCTGAGGAATCCTTCAAGAGGCGCTCGGCTTCCTGCCGGGGAGGATCGTCGGGAGTAAGTGCCACCTGGAGATAGAGCTTCAGGAGCGCCCGAGCCGTATCGAGGTTCCTATTGGTCTCAATGTAAGTCGCCGCCTGTTCGAACAGCAGCTTAGGATTCTGGGGCGCAATTTTCTGGGCCCTCTGGAAGGTCGCATCGCTTTCCTGGTAGCGCCCTTGCTTGGACAGGAATTTCGCCAGGTCGATCACCCGGCCCACCTGCCGGGGAGCAAGATCGACGGCGCGGCGCAATTGGGCCTCGGCGGTATTGAACTCCTTGCGCTTCTCCGCCAGGCGCGCCTGCGTGAAGTGATATTCGACTGGATCCAGGGCGCGCACCTTCTCGGCCAGCGCGGAAGCCTTATCGAAACCGCCCCCAAGGAAACCCGGCGCCTGCAGGTAATACTCGAACAGGTCGTTTAGAGCATCCAGGCTACGCGGGTCCAGGGCGACCGAGCGCTCGAAATTGGTGCAGGTCTTCTTGGCGAAGCCTGGAGCGGTGATGAACGACGAGGTCTCCGCACGCCGCCCGTAGGCTCGTCCCAACCACAGGTAATGACTGGAGTTGTTAGGCTCCATGGCCGCCGCGCGCTCCAGCGACTCGGTGGCTTTCTTGTAGTCGGCGAGGCCGTAATAGGAGCGGCCGAGCAGGTTGTAAGTTGCTGCGTCCTTTTGACCTACCCTGTTCAGCAGGTTGACGGCGGCCTGGTAGTCGGTCCTTTGGTAAAGGCTTTCGGCTTGCTCGCGTACACTGATCGTGCCCGCCGAAACCAATAGTGCCAGCGCGAAACCCAGCGTTGCCTGCTTAACCCAAAGTCCCGTCACGTTCCTACCTCCAGTATAACGGAACACCTCATTAGGGTAGACGCAAAATTGCTGCGATTAGGTTCAACCTCTTCTATCGGCGGAACGACTCGTTCAGTTCAGAAAGCTCTTCTAAGTCCAGCTTTCCCTTATAGATAGCCATACCGAGGGCGGCGTGGACGCGAATTGTAAACAGTTCGCGGATCTCGTCCATGGTGGTGATTCCGCCGGCGGCGGTGATTTCCAGATCCGTGGTGGCACGGAGACGGCGGAACCAGCCGAGGTCGGTTCCCTGCAACATCCCCTCTTTGTCGACGTAGGTGCAGAGGAAGCCGGAACAGTAAGGTTCCAGTTGCTTCAGGACCTGCTCGGCGGTAAAGGGCACCGCTTCCCGCCAGCCCTTCACCACAATGCGGCCATCCTTCGAATCGAGCGCGACCAGCAGGCGCTCGCGGTCGAGCTGAGACAGGAATTCCGCATTGATGCCGCCGGTCGCGAAGGCCGCGGTGCCCACGATGACTCTATAGGCTCCCTGCCCGATGAGCTTGCGGGCGCGCTCCGGTGTGCGGACGCCGCCTCCGATCCGGCAGCGCGCGCGGGCGGCCAGGAACTCCACCAGCGCATCGTTGGAGCCGCGGCCGATAGCGGCGTCCAGGTCGATGACCTGAATCTCGGGAAAAGCCTTGAAACGTTCCAGCATCTCAGAGGGGGTGCCGCCTTCGAGCGCCTTGTCGCGCCCTTGCACGAGTTGAACGACCTTGCCGTCCATCAGGTCGATGCAAGGGATGATCACGCGAGCCTCCGCACTGGAACGCCGTGCGCGCCGAGATACTGCTTGAGGTCCTCCACTGTGTAATTGCCGTAATGGAAAATGGAGGCGGCGAGGGCGGCGTCGGCTTCTCCCTTGGTGAGTACCTCGACAAAATCTTCGGGCTTGCCCGCGCCGCCGGACGCGATGACGGGAATGTTGGTGGCACGCGAGACGGCGCGCGTCAGCTCGCAATCGAAGCCGGTCTGAACGCCGTCTGTGTCCATGGAGGTGAGCAGGATCTCGCCCGCTCCCAGCGCTTCCCCTTGAGCGGCCCATTCGATGGCATCGAGCGGTTCGGGATCGCGGCCACCCCGCGTGTAGACGACCCACTTGCCCCGCGCCTTGCGCCGCGCGTCGATGGCGAGCACGGTGGCCTGGGCGCCGAATTCCAGGCTCAACTCGGTGATCAGCTCGGGACGGCGCACAGCGGCGGTATTGATGCTGACCTTGTCCGCGCCAGCCAGCAGAATGCGGCGCGCGTCGGCCACCGAGCGGATGCCTCCGCCCACAGTGAGCGGGATGAAGACCTGGCGCGCGGTGCGAGCCACCACGTCGACCATGATGTCTCGCGCATCGCTCGAAGCGGTGATATCGAGGAACACGAGCTCATCGGCACCCTGCGCGTTGTAACGCGCGGCGAGCTCCACCGGATCGCCCGCGTCGCGCAGGTTGACAAAGTGAACACCCTTGACCACGCGGCCGGCGGTGACGTCGAGACAAGGAATGATGCGTTTGGCCAGCATATTCTAAAGCTCCGCGAAGTTGCGCATGACTCTCAGCCCCAAGGGGCCGGATTTCTCGGGATGGAACTGGACGCCGTAAATGTTCCCGGCTTCGATCGCCGCCGTGTAGGCAACGGCGTAAGTGCAGATGGCGGCCGTCTGGGGGATCACCGGCGCGTAGAAGCTGTGCGCGAAGTACAAGTATGGCTGTAGACCCAATCCGGCCAGCAGGCGCGAACCGGGCCGCGCGCTGATCACGTTCCAACCCATCTGGGGGACGCGCACCTTGGGAGGGAACCGGCGCACAACGCCCGGGAAGAGGCCGAGTCCTTTCTGCTCCGGGGCTTCCTCGCCCGATTCGAACAGCGCCTGCAGTCCAAGGCAGATGCCCAGGAACGGCACTCCCGAGCGGACGCGTTCCACCAGCGTCTCGCGCACCTGCATACGGTCCAGCGCGGCGAGCATCTGGCCGTAGTTGCCCACACCCGGCAGGATGATTTTGGATGCGCCGCGCAGCCCTTCGGCGTCGTTCACGATGGTGTACGTTGAGCGCACGGCATCGAGCGTGTTGGCGACAGAGCGCAGATTGCCGGCGCCGTAATCGAAGATGGCGATCATAACAAACCCTTGGTGGACGGCAACTGGTCGCGCAGGCGCTTGTCGCGGGACGTTGCGAACCGCATGGCGCGCGCGAAGCACTTGAAGACCGCCTCGATCTTATGATGGCTGGAGCGCCCGTACATCACCTTCACGTGGAGGTTCGCACCGGCGTGATTGACGAAGCCGCCGAAGAAATCCTCGAGCAGTTCGACGGTCAGGTCGCCCACCAGGCGCGTCTTCACCAAGTCCTTGTAGACCAGCGCGGGGCGCCCGCCCAGGTCGACCGCCACGACGGCGAGCGTCTCATCCATGGGGAGCACGAAGTAACCGGCGCGGTTGATGCCGCGGCGGTCGCCAAGAGCCTTTGAAAACAACTGGCCTAGCACGATGCCGATGTCTTCCACCGTATGGTGCTGATCGACGTCGAGATCTCCGGTGGCTTGGAGGGTGAGGTCGAAACTGCCGTGTTTGGCGAACAGTTCGAGCATGTGGTCGAGAAAGCGTATGCCCGTGGAGATGTCGTAGCGGCCACGCCCGTCAATGGTGAGCTTGGCGCGAATCTGCGTTTCCTTGGTGATGCGTTCAATGTCGGCGGTGCGTTTCATCCGAGTACCGTTTCCACTTGGTTGATGGATTGCAAAACCGCGATGGCGCCTTCGCGTTTCAGCAAAGACGCAAGCTCGGGATTCCCACCGGCAATCCCGATGAAGCGAACTCCGGCGGCGCTTGCCGCTCGCGCGTCATCCACCGTGTCGCCGATGTAGTGCAGCTCGCGCCCGGCCAGCAGCTCCTTTATGCGCAGAATGCCGTCCGGCGCGGGCTTGGATTGTTCGATGTCGTCGGTGGTGACGATCGGGTCGAACGCAATGCCGTTGGCGTAACGTGAGAGTGTCACGGCGGCTTCCTCGCGGGTTCGTCCCGTGAAGATCGACAGCGCGAAGCGGGTCCCGAGGCGTTCGAGCAATCCCGGCTCCGGGATCCAGCGCTCGCGGTTCACCAGCCCCTCCGGTCCGAAGAATATGGATTGAAAGTATTCGACGACCCGGTCGTAGTCGAGTCCCACTCCGAAATCCAGGCAGATCTTCTGGGACAGCGCCCAGTCGTTGTTCCAACCACCTTGATTCTTGTAGTTTTGAATCTGCTCCTGCGCCACGTGGAGGCCGGTAAAGTGCTTCACGGTTCGGGCGATGGCCTCGCGGTAGGACCCGGTCACATCCACCAGCACGCCGTCCATATCGAAAACAAGACCTTGCGAAGCCATTACCAAATCTCCTTCAACGCACCAAGAAAGCGCTGCGCCTGTTCGCGCGTGCCAACGGTGACGCGGACGCAGCCAGGCAGTTCGTAGCTGCGGTCGCGTATCAGCACACCCTTTTCGCGCAGTTTATCGCGAACCTCGATGGCGCGGTTCCCGGCGCGGAACAGCACGAAATTGGCCTGGCTGGGGAAGTAGCCGATTCCCATCGCGCCGAAGCCATCGCAGATCATCTGACGAGCGGCCAGAGCCTCGTCCACGTAACGGCGGATATAATCGGTGTCGCGGATGGCGGCGCGCGCGGCCACGGCTGCCAGCATGTTCACGCTGTAAGGCGACTGCGCCTTGTGCATGTAAGCCACATTGCGCGCCTGCGAGAAAACGCAACCCATGCGCATGGCGGCCATGCCGTAGACTTTCGAAAACGTCCGGCTGACAAAGAGGTTCGGGTAACGCGCCACCAGAGGCAGGGCCGTAATGCCGCAGAATTCGAAATACGCTTCGTCGATCAACACGGCGGCATTCGAGGCCTGACTGAGAATACGTTCGATGGCGTCGAGCGAAACGGCGGTGCCGGTGGGGTTGTTCGGGTTGGCGATCAATATCGCGCGCGTGCCCGGCGTGATGGCCGCCAACAGCTCCTCGATGGGGAAAGAAAGATCGCCGGAGTGATAATTGGTCTCTCGAATCGCGCCACCGGCTAACTCCGCATAGAAACGGTACATGGCGTAGGAAGGACGCAGCAGCAGGACTTCGGCGTCATCGTCCACGTAAGTGTTGATGAGGACCTGGATGGCTTCGTCGGTGCCGTTGGAAAGCAGGAGTTGATCCTCGGCCACGCCGAAAAACGCGGCGATTTCCTTGCGGGCCTCGACGTACTCGGGATAGATGGTGAGGCGGTCGGCGTTCAGCCACTTCGCGAGGCACTCGAGGACGCCCGGCGAGCAACCCACGGTATTCTCGTTAAAATCCAGGCGCAGTTTGCCGGCGCGTCCGCCGGTGGGCGGCGAGTAAGGCGCCATCTTAAGGACGGCGGTGCGGGGCGCAAGTTCAGCCACGGCGCACCTCCACCGAACGGGCGTGCGCTTCCAGCCCTTCCGCCCGAGCCAGCGTGGTGATGGCCGGCTCGAGCGATGCGAGAGAAGACGGTGTAAGTTCCTGCACAGAAATAACCTTTACAAAGTCGGCTGCCGAAAGCCCGCCGCGCAGGCGGGCGGCTCCGGAAGTGGGCAGCACGTGATTGGGACCCGAAGCATAATCGCCGGCAGCTTCCGGGCTGTACGCGCCGATGAAGATGCCGCCGGCGTGGCGGATCTCGCCGAGCAGCGTCTCATCCGGCAGGTTGAGATGCTCGGGCGCGATGCGGTTGACCAGCTCCGCGGCCCGCTCAAGCTCGTCCACCAGCACGATGGCGCCGTGCTTATCGATCGACGGCCTCGCTACCGCGGCAGTGGGGAGCGTTGCGAGCTGCACTTCGATTTCATTTGCCACCTGCCGGGCCAGAGTACGCGACGTGGTGATGAGAATAGCCGAGGCCTCGACATCGTGCTCGGCCTGCGCGAGCATGTCGGCGGCAAGGATGCGCGGGTCGCCATCGGCCGAAACAATGACCACTTCGGTGGGCCCGGCGACGAAGTCGATGCCGACTTCTCCGGCCAGCAGCTTCTTGGCGGCGGCGACGTAAATGTTGCCGGGGCCGACGATGCGGTCGACGCGCGGCACGGTCTCGGTGCCGAAGGCGAAGGCCGCAATGGCCTGCGCGCCGCCCATTCGAAACATCGAGGTCACCTTGAGGTAGCCGGCGATGGCCAGGATCTCGGGGCTGGGATGCGGCGAAGCCACGTACGTGCGGGGGACGCCGGCCACTTGCGCCGGGATGATGGTCATCAACAGCGTCGAGGGAAGCGGATAGCGTCCGGCGGGGATATAGGCGGCCATGGAATCCAGCGGCCGCACGATTTGGCCGGTTCGGTAACCGCTGGGGAAGACGGCGCTCCACGGTTTGGGAACCTGGCGTTTGGCGTAGCGGCGAATGTTTGCGGCCGCGGTCCGCACGGCCGTGCGGAGCTGTGCCGGCATGGGCGCGCGAGCAGTCTCGACGACGCTCGAGCCTTCGAAGCCATCGAAGCGGCGGGCATACTCGAGGAGGGCCGCATCGCCGCGCTTGCGCACGTCTTCGAGGATGGGCGCCACGATCTGCTCGGCCTCGTTGAGCCGCGCGGCACGCCTTTCAAGAAGCGGGCCTGCTTCGTTGTGCGAAAGGATGCGAATCATAAGCTACATCACAATCTTGTTGAGCGGATACTCGACGATGCCCTGCGCGCCGGCCTCCTTGAGACGCGGAATAAGGGCGCGCACGGTGGACTCTTCAAGGATAGTATTGACGGCGACCCACTCCTCGTCGCTCAACGTGGAGATGGTCGGATTCTTCAGGGCCGGCAGAACGCCCAGGACGCTTGCCAGATTCGCGCGCGTGACGTTGAGCATCAGGCCGACCTTGCCCAGCGCGTTGATGGCGCCTTCGAGCAGCATGCTGATGTCGCCCAGCTTGCGGCGCTTCCATTCGTCTTTCCACGATTCGACGTTGGCGATCAACTGCGTGTTGGACTCAAGTACCGTCTCGATGATGCGCAGCTTATTGGCGCGCAGTGAAGAGCCGGTTTCGGTGACTTCAACAATGGCGTCGGCGAGTTCGGGAGGCTTCACCTCGGTGGCGCCCCAGGAGAACTCAACCTTGGCCTTCACGTTGTTCGCGGCCAGGTAGCGCTTGGTGGTGGCCACCAACTCCGTGGCCACGGTCTTGCCTTCGAGGTCCTTCACCGAGTGGAACGGCGAAGCTTGAGGGACGGCCAGCACCCAGCGCACCTTGCCGAAACTCTGCTTGGCATAAATGAGGTTGCAGACGGTTTCGACGTTGGCTTCGCATTCTTCCACCCAGTCGCGGCCAGTGAGGCCGGCGTCGAGCACGCCATCTTCAACGTAGCGCGCCATTTCCTGCGCGCGGATGAGCATGCACTCGACTTCCGGATCGTCGATGGACGGGAAGTAACTGCGGCTGGACGTGGTGATGTGGAAGCCCGCGCGGCGGAACAGGTCGATAGTGGCGGTTTCGAGACTACCTTTGGGAATGCCAAGTTTCAGTATCACGATTTGCTCCCGTAAACCTGATCAGGATCGTAAGTGCGTTTGTCGCTGACCACCCACTCGTCGCCGTCGAGGCGGCGGAAGAAACAGCTCTGGTAGCCCTCGTGGCAGACGCCGGGCCCAAGAGCCTCCACGCTTACCAGGACGGTGTCCTGGTCGCAATCGGTCCGGATCTCTTTCACCACGAGACGGTGTCCGGAACTCTCACCCTTCATCCACATCTTGTTGCGCGTGCGGCTGTAGAAGGTCGCGAAGCCGGTCTCCACGGTCCTGCGGAAGGCTTCTTCGTTCATGAAGCCCACCATCAGAACGCGGCCGGTCTGGTGGTCCTGGATCACGGCGGGGACCAGTCCGCCGAACTTACTGAAATCGAGTTTCATGGCGATAGATAACAAAAAGCCCGCCTGGACTCCGGCGGGCTGCAAACACATTCAGTTCCGATTCGTTTTCGCTTGCAGCTCAGCCCGCCACGGTGCGATGCCCGTGATGAAGGCTATGGTGGCTGGTGTGAGCCAAGCGCATGAAACTTGAGTATACCAGATGCCACTTACTGCGGGTGGACAAATGTCTCCAGGCCGCGCTCCAGCTTCTCAATGGTATCCACATAGGAGCGGTCCGCCGCGGCCTGGCTGGCCGGCTCGAGAACTGGCAGCCGGCCTGCGGCCTGTAACTTCTTACGGTCCTCCAGCGCTCGCTTCGCGTCCGCGATCAGATGCCGGTGCGCGGCCGGATAATCTTCGCGCGGGGCAACGGGGAACGCGACCTCGCGGATCCTGCCGTTGCCAAGAGCGATGAGGATCTGGGCGTCTTCCGGCAAGTCCGCGTAGGGCAGTTCGATGGACGAGGGCGTGAACCGTTTCCATTCCCGGCCGTTGATTTCCACCCGTCGCACGGAACCTGAACCGAACGTGGCCAGGTACAAGCGTTTGGAACCGAACCGCGCGGGATCGAGTTGCTCGAGTTCGGTGATGCCCGATGGGATGTGCGGCAGGATGGTTAACGCATCGGCGCGGTAGAGGTACTCGAACAACCCGCGGCGCAGCGCCGCGGGGATGGCGAAGGCATCGTAGGTGATGTTAATGGGCTCCTTGGGCTGGTAGACCTCACTGCCGAAGTTGGTCAGGTTGTTGTCCATGCGGAAGCGGCGGGCGAAGGTGAGGATCTGTTGCATGGACTTGCGCGCGTCGTCGTACTTGCCAAGCCGGTAATAGCCGAGCATCATGCGGGCCTCGCAAGTGGACCAGTGGCCGCCATTCACCCAATTGCCGAAGCGCCACAGTCCTTCGGGCTTCTCATAGGTATCATCAAGCGACGGGTAGTTGGTGATGATGAGGCCATAGGGGCGCAGTTGCGGTATGGACGCGAGCTTCGCATAGATCTTCGCGGCCTGGGTATCGTCGACCACGCGGAAGGCGATGGCGTCGTGGTTGGGTGCCGTTTCGAAATAGCCATGTTTCGGCGCGCCGAAGACGCCATGACGAGTGCCGTCAGGATCGATGGATTTCACAAAGTAACCATCGCGGGTCATGAGCCGCGGCAGGCCTTTGCGGGCCAGTTCGCGGCGCTGGGAGTAGAGGGCGGTCTTTTCGGCGTTGCCCGCCATTTTCTCGAGTTCTATGACGCGATCGAGGGCGGCGATGTACGTGATCGACAGCCCGGCGAGATACGCCTTGTCGTAAGTACCGTCCGGCTTGTGGTAGCCGGCATAGCTGGGCGCCATCAGGTTCCCCGCCGGCCCCGCCAGAAAGAGGTTGTTCTTCGGATCCCGGCGCGTTTCGATGAAATTCACGGAACGCTCGATCATGGGCAGGTAGCGGGCCAGTTCCTTGGCGTCACGGCTGATGAGAAGGTCCTCCGCCTTGAGCACCACGCCGGCGGCGGTAAACTCCATGCCCCAATCGTGCATGTAGGCTTTGCCGTCACCCTGCCGGTAGATGATGCAACCCGGCGAGGCGGCGTCGCAGAGCGCGCCGTCGGGCGCTACCCAGTTGAGCTTGGTGATCGACGGGCAGCCGCCGCGCTTGCCGTCGCCCATCTGCTCGAACCACATCTCGTTCGAATTCTGGATGAACCTCACGAAAGGCTCGCGCAGCAAGGGAAGCGAGGCGTACGTGGTGCCGTAGCTGTTCTGGATCCACCACATGTTCCAGGTCGGCCCCTCGTTCATGCCGTTCCAGCGCGGCGCATAGAGCATGGAGAGGTTTTGGAACTCCGGATCGGGCTCCATCATGCGCGAGGCGATGTCGAGCAACTGCAAGTACTCGACGTCGCCCTTGCCTCGGTAATGCTTGCCGTCGAACTGCTGAGCCAGGCAGAGGCCGGCCGCCAACAAGGAGAGAAACAGGTGCTTCATAATTCAGAGTCCTCTATGTCACCGCATTTCACACGCGCGCAGCAACGTTTCCTGCACGGCCATGTCCTCATCGAGCGTCACGCCGAGCGGCTTGCCATTTGTGATGCAGTCGGCCAACTCCTGGAATTCGCCCTGGTGGCGGACGTAGGCCGGCATGCGAACGGTATTGCGGCCCGCCTTGTAAGGCCCGGCGGGCTTGGCAAGGTCAATCACAAGCGCAGGCGGCTCGATCGGCGCGAGAATGGCGGTGCCGTTCGAACCTGCCACTTCGATGGAGCGGTGCAGGAAAGGATTCGGGCGCATGGAAGAGCCGTTCACCACGCCGAGGGCGCCGGGCCATTCGAACACGGCCAACGTATTGTCGTTCATCTTGTCGTTGAATCCGCCGTCGGAGTGAAGGAACGGCGTCACCTTCCTTGGACGCCCCATCAGGCGCACCAGGAAATCGATGACATGGCAGTTGAGATCGAACATGTGGCCGCCGCGGTAAAGCCCGTACTCGCGTCGCAGTTCGGGCGTGAGGGCGATGTTCATCGAACCGCGGACGTAGTAAACCTTGCCCAACCAACCCTTGCGCACGGCATCAATCACTGCGTTGGGACCGGGATTCTGCCGCCACATGTAGCCAACTTGCACGAGCAGGTTTTTGCGCCTCGCCAGGGCGGCAATCTCGCGCATGCCCTTCATGTTGTCGGCGGGCGGCTTTTCGACGTGGACGTGCTTGCCGGCATTGAGCGCGGCCAGCGTGTCGCGCGCGTGATCCTTGGCTTGCGATTCGACGGCGATGGCCTGGATGCCGGCATCGCCTAGAAGCTGTTCGCGGGTGAGCAGACGGACACCGAGCTTTTCGAGTGCGGCGCGGGTGGCCGGATCGTCCTCGGCGACACCCGCCAGCTCGAAGCGCGGCGAGGCGAGCACCATCTTCACCTTGGTCGAACCGTGGGCATGGCTCGCACCGAGGAATCCGATCTTGACGCGGGGCGTCTCAGCGGTCGCGGTGGCCGCAACCGCCGCGGCAATAAAGGCACGACGAGTAAGGGACATAACGATCAACCTGTCAGCGTATTACCAACTGTATCGGACCGAGCAGGCCGCTTGGGAGCGCCTCGACCAGGTTCAAGTCCTGCATGTCGAAGCGGCGCCCGTAGCGGGGTATGAGCGCGCTGTAGTCGAGCGGCGGCGCGCCGGCCATCTGGTTCATTTCGGTGTTGGCCACTTCAATGCGCAGATCGTTCGCACCGCGGCGCAGCAGGCCGCTCACATCGGCCTCGTAGGGCGGCGCCCAGACGCTTGTGGCACGCCGGCCGTTCACGTAAACCACGGCCGCTTCGCGAACCGGCGCGGCCAAACGGGCGCCGCTCCTGTTGCCGGCGATCTCCTGGGGCACGCCCTCTCCGAAACGAAGCACAACGCGCGCACCCTTAGCGGAGAATGCCCCCGGCACCGTAACGCTCTTCCGGTAAATCGCGATGCCGGAGTAGTAGCGGGTGGCGGGATCATCGGCCCAGGAATGCAGCGTATCCATGACGGCCTTGGTCCCGCTGTCCTGAAATGTAACTTCCCAGCCCGAGCCCAGATCGAGCGGCGTGACGGCAGGGTCTGGGGCACGCCGGGCAGTGCGGGAGGCGGATTTCGAAAACACGAGCAGGCGCGAACCGTAAGGTTCAATTTCAAGGTCTAGTGCTGTTTGCTCGCCACTGCGCGCAGCAACGGCGGCGGGCTGCGTCTCACCCGTCATGGGATTCCACCATTCCGTATTCAGGCCGCGCACCCTGAACGCGGCCCGGGTGCGAACTTCTGTATTGCCGGTGTTGGCGATGAAGTAGATCTCGCCGTCCGGCAAGGAACGCCGGATGAAACCTACTTGCGGTGCGGCGGGCGTCAGCACCATATCGGGCATCAAGCGCGACTGCAGGAGCTTTGAGACCGTCGCGTCCTCCTCGGCAAGAATGGCCTCGACGCCATCCGGAACATGGCCGGTCGCCACGAGCACGCCGCCGCCGGAAACGAACTTCCTGAGCTGGATTTTCGTCTCTTCCGGCATGCGAACGACTCCGGGAAGCACGACCACACGATAGCTGTGATCGCCGAATGTGATGCGCCCATTTTCGATGCGGGCTGGAGAGGCAAGAATGCCGTCGTCGATGAAATCGAAATTGTAACCGGAGGCGAGCAGTTGCGGGATCAACCGCGACCCGATTCTCCGCGCCACGGTCTCGTTGATCGACATGCGCGTGGGAAGCATCGCGGCCCAGGCATCGTCAACCGGCAGATAAACCGCGATATCGTTCGCGGGCGCACCCTGCCGCAGCATGAAACTGACTCGAGCCAGGTACCTCGACACGTCCGGCATCACGCTCCACCAAGGATTGCGGTCATGAAACACTCCCGCGGCGTACAGCGACCAGCCGGGGCGGCCAACCGACTCCGGCGTGTAGGGCCATCCGTGCCCGACAATCTGGTTGATCCCCATCAGGAAGTGCTGATCGGCCTCCTGCTTCATGTCGAGAGGCGTGGCGCGAAACACGGGCGAGTGCAGCCATGTCCATGTCTCCGCGCTGGTCACTTTCCTGCCGTAAGCGTGCGAGGCCGAGGACGCCCAGCGCGAAGCGGAGAAACCGTCCCAGCGCGCGCCTTCGCCTTCGGGCAGATCGACGAATTCCTGGCTGGCCAGCGTGACCGGCGGGGTGCCGTAGTCCTGCATGCGCAGCAGCGCGCCGTGGCGGCGGCACCAATCGTGAAGCGGAACGATGAACCGCTCGGTGGCTAGTTCGCTCACCGTGCGGGAGAAATCGTGGCGGACGCCGGCACTTCGCGGGTCGTTGTCGGCTATAAGGAGGGGCATTCGAAGCAGCAGATCGTAGCCGCGGCGTTTGCGGAATTCGTCGAGAAGGTCGTGGGTCCAGTTGGCTCCGTAGACTTCCAGGCTGTCGCAGAAGAAAGCGTGGATGTTGCCGGGACCCGCCGCGGCCAGGAGCTTTTCGCCTACCTCGGCGATGTGCTTGGCGATGGCGGCACGGTTCAGATGGTCCAGAACGGGGCCTTCCGCGCCCACCGCGGCCCGCTTCACCTGCTGGCCGGTGCGGCCGGTGAAGAAGAACAGCACTTCGGTGCCGGGCTGCGTGCTGGCAGGCAGAACCACGCGATCGGCTTCACGCCGCAGCTGGATCCAGTCATTGCCGCGCGCCACGAATGCGGCGATCAGCCCGCCGTCCTTCATCACCGGGATGGCCATGGGCGCCAGGTCCTGCGGAACATTGCGGCGTTCCATCCGGAACCGGGCCGAAGCCAGGTCCGGGGTGATGTGAGGTCCGCCATACGGCCATCCGCTACCCATGGTCATATCCATGCGCAAGCCTAGTTCTCTGGCCCGCTGCGCAGTGAAGCGCACGGCGTCGAGGAACTTCGGCTCCAGGTAGGGGAGGTTCCTGATGCCTTTGGCAGGATCGTCGAGCGCGAGCGGGTAGACGGGCTGCACTTCAAACCCGCCGATTCCGCCCGCTTTCATCGTGCGCATCTCGCGTTCAAGGCCGCTGTGCGTGACGGCGGGGCCGAACCACCACCAGCGCATCATGATCTTCGCTTCGGCGGGCGGCTCCCGGAACGGCTCACGCAGATCGGCTATTCCGGCGCGGACCAGCACCGTGAGTCCCAGCAGAAGGCAAACAGCGCGCAACAGCATATCCTTGGATTGTATTGCCTCACCGCACATAATGAAATGGACATGAAACGGCTTTTGCTGGCAATTCTCGCGATGGCATGGGCGGGCTCGGCCGCGCCGCAATGGATCTGGTCCGACCCGGCTGACCCGGCTCCCAAAAACCGGTTTACGTATTTCCGCAAGGTGGTCACCCTGCGCAGTGTCCCGAAGGAGGCGACCTTGCTGGTGGCGGCGGATTCGAACGCCTGGGTGTGGATCAACGGACATGTGGTACGGCGCAAGGTAACGCGCTATCACGAGGACAAGATCACGGCTGAGCGGATCGACGCCGCGCCCTATCTGCGCGCGGGGAAGAACACCATCGTCGTGCTGCACCACAATTGGGGCGACATCATCACCTTCCAGCGCAACGCGAACAAGCACGCCGGCCTGTGGGTGGGCGGAGTCGCCGAAAGCGACACAAGCTGGCGATGGATTATCGCGCCGGAATTTCTCGCGCATGAGCGTCGCATCCTGGGCGTGAACAGTCACCAGCGGGTTCGCTACCCCGTAATTCTGGACGCGCGGAAACGCCAGGGCGGCGATGTGCACAGCCCGGAGTTCGACGATCGGGCCTGGAAGCCAGCCGTGGTGGTCGCGAGTGGGCCCTGGCCAGCAACGCCGGTGGCGGCCGAGACCGAACCGCAGCGCGAATATGCCATCCGGCCCTCGGCCATTGTTGCGGCCGGCGCCGTCGCGCAAGCCGAACCTGTTTCGGATGATCCCCTCTCCATGGCCCGGGCAATCCGGCTGGCCAAGGTCGCGCCTGAACAGGCGCTGACGACAGCCGCCGCTAAGCTTGTCGAGGGCAAACCGGTGGTGATCAGCGGGCGCGCCGGCGAAACCAAGTATCTTACTCTCGACTTTCACCGGCCCGTACACGGTTATCCCTTCCTGGCGCTGGATGCAGCGGCAAGCAACGTCATCGACCTCGGCTACGGCGAACTGTCCTACTCGCAGTACTCCGGCAAGCTGCATGTGACGGAAGACGGGTGGCTGAATCCGGAAGGCGTGGTGGGACCGGGTTACGCGGACCGCTACATCACGAGCGCGGGCGCGCAGTCCGCGACTTTTCCGGATGAGCGCACGGCGCGGTGGATCGCCGTACACATTCACTTCAAGGAAACCGGCACGGTGAAGATCCGCGACTTGGGAATGATCAAGTCGCAGTACCCGTTGCGCTGGCTGGGCAGTTTCTCCTGCGGTGACGAGCAGATTGACCAGATCGTGAAGCTCTCCTTGATTCACGCCGAAATCACCATGAGCGACGGCTACGTGGACACGCCGGGTCGCGAAGACGGCGAGTGGATCGAGGACGCGCGCGTGCGGGCGGTGATCGCCTCCCGCTGGTCGGCCGACACGCGCCTGCGGCGGTCGATGATCCGCCTGTACGCGGAGAGCCAGCGCGAAGACGGCGGATTCCACGCGTTCCCGCCGAGCAACTACCCCGCGTATCCGGTCGGCTACGACTGGGCTGTGCAGTGGACCGCCATGCTCTACGACGATTACATGTGGACGGCCGACAAGGATTTCGCTCGGCGCTACTTCCCGGTGCTGGAGAAGTTCTGGGCCAACGCGCTTGCGCACGTGGGCGAGGACGGCGTCTGGCGCACGAGCCGGTTGTTTGCCGACATCCGTGTGGGCCAACATCCGAAGGGCAATCAGCAGTCCAGCGGCATTGTGACTCCATTCATGATCGAGCGGCTGCGCTGGTCGGCGGATTTGGCCGAGGCCATCGGCGAAAAGGAACGCGCGGCCAACTGGCGCTCGCAAGCGGAGAAGATGACCGCCGCTTTCCGCAAGTTCCATATCATTCCCGCGCAGGGCGCGACGCCGGCGCATGTGGGCGACCGGCTGGACACCAGCGACGCCGCCCTTGCGCGCGGCTACAGTCAGGCCGGGCAGATCAACGCGCTGCTGGCCGGCATGGCAACCTGCGCTGAATTCCGCACCAATATCGACTACGCCTTCACCGCGCCGGACGGCGCTCCGTCAACCGGTGTGACGCGCTGGAATAATCCGACGTTCGGCTATCGCGCGCTGCGCATGCTCTCCGATTGCGGACTCGCCGCGCGCGCCGTGGCGCACTTGAAAGATCGCTATGCGCCATATCTCGCGGCCAATCCTCGCAATCGGGTCCCGCTCAAGTTGCAGGGCCCTTACGGCGGGCCGTTGCCGGAGTATTGGGTGAGCCGCGAGGATCTGGGATTGAAGGAAGGCGAAGTGGACACGGCTCAACCGGGCGACGAAACCGGCTCGCACGGTTGGGGCGCGGTGCCCCTGTTGTGGCTGCACGACACGCTGTTGGGTGTGCGGATTCTGGAAGCTGGCGGCGCGAGGATCCGAATCGCGCCACAAACCGGCGGACTGCCCTTTGTCGCCGGCCACACGATGACGCCCAGAGGACTCGTCTACGTACACTGGGACCCGCGCACGTGGCGGCTGGAGACGATCCTCCCCGAAGGCGTCGATGCCGAGATCGTGGTTCCCACCCCTGACGGTAAAGCGAAAACGTACCACGCGTCGCAGCCGGGCGTGCACGTCTTCAACGTGACCGCGCAATCCGGCGAGCGCCAACTGATGTGATAGGGTGACTCCAATGCCCCAGGACATTCGTCGAAGAGACTTCCTCGCCGCCACGGCCGCGGCCCCCGCGCTTGCCCGCGGCGCCGCCGCCAAGAGCGGCAACAGCCTGGTGTCGTTCCGCATCGGCACGGCGCTATGGCTGACCGATGAACGCTTCCAGGACCTGATGCACTACTTCGGCCGTTTTCCCGGCATGGCGGATGAGCTGGCGTTCTTCACTTCGGAGACCCATCCGCCGCTGCCGCTCGAAGTTATGGAGCAGCGCGCAGAACGGCTGGCCAAATTGATGCCGCAAGTGCGCAAGCTCGGCATGCGGGCCGGAATCAACGTGCTGGCCACCATGGGCCATCACGCGGAGAACCTGCCGAACTCGCTGGCGGCGCCTTGGCAGCGCGTGATGGATATCCACGGGCGCATCTCGGCCGGCTCGTTCTGCCCCGCGCAACCTGAGCTCGTCGATTACGCGCGCAAGGTGTACGCGGCCATGGCCAAGGCGTCGCCGGACTTCATCTGGCTTGACGACGACATACGCCTGGCGGGCCACGGGCCCGTGACGCTCACCTGTTTCTGCGACCGCTGCCTGGCGAATTTCTCGCGCGAAACACGTCGAGAATTCACCCGCGAAACCTTGCCCGCCGTTTTCGATTCAGGGACGCTCGAAGAGCGCATGAGGTGGCGCGCGCGCTGGCTGGAGCACAATCGCGCCACTATCGACAACCTGTTCCGCGAGATCGAGCAGGCGGTGCACGCCCTGAAACCCGGCCTGACTCTGGGCTTCATGACGGGCGACCGGTTTTGGGAAGGCTACGGTTTCGCGCGCTGGACGCGTACGCTTTCCGGTCCCGGACACGCGCCGGTGATGTGGCGGCCGGGTGGTGGGTTCTACTCGGACGAGCGGCCCATCGACCTGGTCGGCAAGGCGCACGACGTCGGCCGCCAAGTGGCCGCGCTCCCTCCGGATGTGACCGTCATCCAATCGGAACTGGAGAACTTCCCTTACCAGCGTCTGCGCAAGGCCGCGCACACTACCGTGGTCGAAGCCTCCGCGCACATGGCTGCGGGCACCACAGGCACGGCGTTCAACGTGCTGAACATGCGCCCGGACCCGCTCGACGAATACCTGCCGCTCGGCGCGCGCATCAGCGCCACGCGCCCGTTTTACGAACTGCTGCGGCGCGAACTCGGACGTTCGAGAACCGAAGGCCTGTGGCCGGCGTGGAACAGTGAGTTGATCAAGGCGGTAAACCCGGACGGCAAATGGCTGGACGGCGGCAGACTGCCGCTTGCGGAACCGTACACGCTCGGCGAGATCGGGATTCCTATCTGCTACGATTTCGCGGGCCGCTCGGCCACTGCGCTTTCCCGCACCGCGCCGCTCGCCTTCACGCGCGAACAACTACAGGAGATCTTTGCGAGCGGCGTCTTGATGGACGTGGATGCGTGGCAGACGATGGAGCGCCTCGGCCTGGCTGGCTGGACTGGCGTGCGCGCGGTGAAGGGCTATGACGTGGACGTGCACGAGGAACTCAGCAAGCATCCGCTGAACGGCCGCTTCGCAGGCTGGTCGCGCGACTGCCGTCAATCGTTCTGGAAAGAACGGGCCTGGGCGCTGGAGCCGGCAAGCGAAAAGACCGCCGCGCTCGCACTGCTTCGCGATTACGGCGAGAAGGAATTGGGTACCGGCATGACGGCGTTCGAGAACGAACTCGGCGGTCGCGTTGTGGTGATGGGTTACTACCCCTGGACGCAGGTGCACTCCCTCGCCAAGTCCTCGCAGATGAAAGCCATCGTCGAGTGGGCGAGCAACGGCCGCGTGCCGGCGATGGTCGAGTCCTACTCGAGAATCAGTATGTGGTGCCGCTCCACGCCTAACGGCAAGCGCGCCATCGTGCTCTTGAACACCTCGCTCGATCCGGCCGAGCCGGTTGAACTGCGCGTGAAGGCGCCCGGTACGGCTTACATGCTGCATCCGATGAGCGGCCCGGCACGCCCGGTCAAGGCGCTAGCCGGGCGGATACGCTTGCCGAGGCTTGAACCCTGGAACATCTACCTATTGGTGGAAGCATGAAACGTCGCGAATTCTGCACTCTTCCGATGGCCGCGGCAGCGGCCACACCCGCCGCGACCGCTGCCGAGTCCGCTTACTCGGCCCAGGACGGAACCTGGAACATCGACTGGCCGGAGCGTCTTTCGCAGCACGACGTGGTCTATCTGTCGCCGCCCGAGGATCCCGCACTGGGACTCCCGATTGGCAATGGCGACGTGGGTGCTCTTTTGTGGACCACGGATCGCGCGCTGGTGATCGCCATCAACAAGAACGATGTGTGGGACGACGCGAAGCCCGGTGCGTTCCACAACTGGGGCGCCTCCGAGGAGGGCCACCGCACTTCGCAGCGTCACTGCGGAAGGCTGATCGTCGATTTCGGCTCGCCGGTCTTCGACTTGCTCTACCAGAAGAACTTCGAGGCGCGGCTGGAAATGGCAACAGCCACCGCGACGCTGCACGCGGAGACACCGTTCGCCGATGTGCGCGTGTCGAGCCTCCTCAGCGCGCCGCACAAGGTTCTGGCCGTGCGCTGCGAATTGAAGAGCGAGGACCAATCGAGCATCCGCGCCACGCTCGAACGCTGGGGCAGCCGAACATTCGCGCACTGGTACGCGCAGGTGAATCGGGATCCGGCTGTCGGGCTTGACGGCACCGCATCCAGCATCGAGCGCGGGCGCGTTGTAATTCGCCAGAAACTGCGCACCATGGACTTCGCCGTGGCCGCCGCGCTCGTGCCGGATTCCACGGCGCCGGCGCCTGTCCGCGCGGGTTCACACGCTGGCGAGTGGCGGCTCGCAGGCGTCTCCGGATTCACGTTGCTGGTAGCCGTGGCGACAGGCGAAGAGGCCGCCGATCCCGCCGCCGAGGTGCATCGCATCCTGGATGCGGCCGAGCGCGCCGGCTATGCGCAGATCCGCGCCGAGCACGAGGCCGAATGGAAGCGCTTCTGGTCGCGCTCCATGATCGACCTACCCGAGAAGTATCTCGAGAACATCTGGCACCTGACGCTCTACTTCGCCAATTCGAGCTCGCGCGGCAAGTATCCACCGCATTTCTGTAACGGGCTGTGGGGCTGGAACCGCGACTTCGTGCCGTGGAATTACTACTTCCACTGGAACCTGCAGGACTACGTCTGGCCGCTCGACACGGCTAATCACGCCGAGTTAGCCGCGCCGTACCTGCGCTACCGGCGTATGCAGCTCGACAAGGCCGTTGCGGATGCGCGCGACCGATTGAAGAAACCCGGCGCGTTTTACTCCGACGTCTCGGACCGTCACGGATACAACGACGCAGACCAGGACGGCATGCGCACGCCGGGAGCGCAGATCGCACTGGATTTCTGGCGGCACTACTGCTACACGCACGATGAAAAGTTCCTGCGCGAAGCCGCCTGGCCCGTGATCCGCGAGACGACGCGTTTTCTAGCCTCCGGCCTGGTGCTCGGCGACGACGGCCGATACCACCCGAGTCCCGCGCACGCCTACGAGGGCTCGCCCCGTTTCGACGACGTCATCACGGAACTCTCCATGGCCCGCGGGCTGTTCCCGATCTCCATCCAGACCGGCAAGCGCTTGGGGCACGATGCCGCCGAACTGGAGAGGTGGCGCGAGATGCTGGAGAAACTCGCCCCGTTCCATCTGGTGGATCTCGAAGACTTCGAGTACGAACGCCGCGGTGATGAGCTCTTCCACAAGGGCGGCCTTGCCGAGGGCAAGAGGCTCGCATCGCGCAAGGTTTTCGCCGTGGGACGGGACAAGAAGGGCGCCTGGGTGCGCAACCGCTACGCGGTCCACCCGGAGAAGGCCTACTACGGGATCCCGGACCCCGAACTTTCCGTGGTGTTCCCGTCGGACTACCTGGGGCTCGGCCAGCGCGATACGGAACTGTTTCGCGCCGCCGTCACGCAGGTTCGTCTTCACCCGCGCACCGATCCGCGTGACGCGCCGGACAAGCCGGCCACGATGGCTGGTTCGGGCGAATTGTGCATGGGCTGGTGCCCTTACCCCATCGTGCTGGCGCGGCTGGGCTTGTCCGAAGAACTCGTATCCGAGCTCGCCAACAGCGTTTCCACCTGGCAGCTCTATCAGCAGGGTTTCGGACACTACGGTCCGTATCATGTGTTCAAGCCCGAATTCGAGCAGCGCTGGAGGTTGAACCCCAAGGTGCGCGACTCGGCGAGCACGGCCAAGCCCAGGGAGACCTTTCCCTTCCCCACTTGGCCGTTCCGGCACTTCGACAACGAGGCTATGCCCATCGTGTCCGCTGCGATCAACGAAATGTTGCTGCAGAGCCACGATGGCGTGATCCGCGTCGCGCCAGCGGCGCCGGCGAACTGGACCGTGCGCTTCACCCTCGCCGCGCGCGGCGGATTCCTGGTGAGTGCCGAACGCGCAGATGGCCGCATCGCCTGGGTCGCCATCGAAAGCCGCTTTGGAGGCCCATGCAGGGTCGAACATCCGTGGCCGCAGGATCCGCTGGTGTGCCTGGACACGCGCGGCCAAAGGGTCGAGGCGAAGACGCTGCCGGGGAACGTAGTTGAATTCCCGACGCGCACCGGCGCGCGATATTTGCTCGTCCGAGACGAGAAGGAGTTTTCCGCTTGGCGCACGGCGCGCCTTTCGCCAAAACGCCAAACCGGTCCGCGCAAATTGAAGCGGGCCATTCTCGGCCGCGACCGTTTGTACTGAGGAGTCGTCATGCTCTTTCCCTTGTTCCTGGCGCTAGTCGTGGCGCCGCCGGCTGATTTGCCGCCGCTCGTCGCGCGCCAACCATGGAAGCCGGATGCTACGCTCGCCCGCCATGCTTTCGACTGGGAGCGCGTGCTGGAGAACCGCGACATCCGTTTGCTCGCAGACAACCAGCTCACGCTGCGCTTCGACGCAAAGCCCGGCATCGCCCGCGTGCAGTACTATCCGCGCCGTCGCCCGGTGCGGATTACTGGGAAGCTCGACTACGCAGTGCTGGAGCGTGAGACGCAATATCGCGCCGAAGGGATGAAGATCCAGTTCATCGTCGCGTCCGGTAAGCCGGTGCAGTTGAAGGAGTCCGCCTATCGCTGGCTGCCGCACAAGGTCGAGCGGACGTGGACCGGGGCCGGTTGCGAGATTCGCGAAGAAGTAACGCTCATCGGCAACGTCGCCGGTGTTCGCCTCACCAAGCTGCGCGGGCCGGCATTCGAAGTTGAAGTAACGGACGCCGCGGCGCCGCCCGACCTGGTGCGGGTGCGCGAACCGGCCCAGGCCCGCCTCGCGCTGGACGATTCGTTGACGCTGTTCCTCGCCATGGGATATGAGCCGGCGAAAGCCTCCGCCGAACTGGCCTCGTACAAAACGAATCCAAACGCTCTTTTTGAACGGGCGCGGGCGATGTGGGACTACTATTTCACCGCCATGGTGCCGCGCCTGGAGGCGGCGGATGAGCGGTTGGTGCGCTTGTACTACTACCAGTTCTATGTGGTGCGCTCCAGCCTCTACGACATTCCCTACGAGCCGTACGTCTATCCGTACACCTGCCCCTGGAAGACCGGCGCCATCTGGCAGTGGAGTTGGAACACGCCGATGAACGCGGTGGCCGAACGCTGGCTCAACGATTCGTCCATTTCGAAGGCCGGCATTATGCTCATCGCCGCCAACCAGGGAGCACTCTATTTCAGCACTCACTTGCGGCCCCTCAAGCTGGGCTACAAGAACCGCGAAATCCTGGACTGGTACCCGGAGATGGACCGGCTGCAGAAGGGGCTGAGCGCACAGGATAAGGACCTGGAGTGGCTATCCGTGCTCCCTTACACGGTGCCGAATTCTTTCCTCGGCATCTGGGAGGTGTACCTGATGACGGGCGACCGCGACTTCCTGCGCGCCAACATGCCGTACATGGCGCGCTATGAGGAGTCCGCCCGGAAACGCGCCAAGCCGGGTACGCTGCTCACCCCGTTCCAGATCATGGTGGACGAATACGATTACTCGCTGCGCTGGAAGCCCGTGCAGGCCGGTTTCACTAAGGGCGGCCAACAACACGGTTTCGATGTGCCGCTCCTGATGGTGGACTTCAACGTGTACTTGGTTGAGCTGCGGCGCATTCTGGCGAAGGCGTACCGCGAGTTGGGCGACGACAGCAAAGCGCGCGCCATGGATCGCTATGCCGGGCAGAGCGCGGCGGACGTGAACCGCTACTTGTGGGACGAGCCGCGCGCCTTCTACACCGACGCCCGCGCAGATAACGGCGTACTGACGGGAGTTCGGGCCATCAGCGGGTTCACGCCGCTCTACGCCGGCATCGCGCCCGAAGCGCGGAAGCGCGCGCTGATGGCCGCCCTGGACGATCCGCAAGGATTTGGCTCACCCTATCCGATCCCGTCCATCGAGTTGCGCCACCCTGACCTCGATCCGAACGTGACGACCTACGGCGGCGACTCGCTGCTCACCAGCGGCGTGTGGATGATCGTGAATGCGCTGGTGCGCAATGGGGAAGCCGCGCGGGCGAAGAACTACATCCACAAGACTGTGGACATGGTGATGCACGACGGCGTGAGTTCGGCTTACAGCTACAATCCCATCACGGCGCACCCGAACCAGGCGCGCCACACACTGGCCACCCAGTCTGCGATCCTGATTGATCTGGTGGGCCGCTACGTGGCAGGGATCACACCGCGAACCGGCAATCTGTTCGAGTTCAACCCCGTGGCGCTCGATCCCGCGCGTGGACCGCTGAAATTCGGCCCGTTCCGCTACAAGCAGAAGCACTGGATCACCACGCAGTGGACCGGCAAAGAGTATGTCGTTACAGTGGACGGCGCCTCGCTGCGGATGGCGCAGCCACGCCACGTGATCGCAAAGATGGAAAATGGCAAGTTGAAGGTTACGGGAGAAAATTGATGAATCGTCGGGAATTCGTATCCGGTACGGCAGCCGTGGCCGCGGTTCCGCCGGTAAAAACGGTCGCGCGCACAAAAGGCGGCATCGCGCTCAACGAGGACAACAGCCACTACTTCTTCACCCGGGCGGGCCAGAAACTGGACGCGGCCAAGGTGGACAGTTGGGTGGATCAGTATGCCGGAACGCAGGTCCGCGAGTTGATCATATCGGTCAACTCGATGCGGACCAGCTACGCCAGCAAAGTGTGGGACCCGATCTGGCGCGGCTACGACCCCAAAGGTCCAGACGATCAACCCCTGCTCGCCAGTCTGCCGCCGGAAGGACGTAAGGGTGCCCGCGGGTGGATCCACACGGCGTGGCAGCTCGCCCATGACGGCATCGACGTTTACGCCCGATGGATCGCCCGTGCGCGCAAGCTGGGTGTTTCGCCGTGGCTCTCGACGCGCATGAACGATCTGCACAACGTGGACGACGAGCGCGCTTACATCCACAGCGAATTCTGGCGGGAGAACCCGCAGTTCCGCCGCATCCCGTATCGCGGACAGAGATGGATCGACAAGGCGCTGGACTTCGGCAGACCCGAGGTGCGCGCCCATCACATGCTGCTGATCCGCGAACTTGCGGAGCGCTACGACTTCGACGGCCTCGAACTGGACTGGATGCGTTTCGGCTACCACTTCCGGCAGGGTTGTGAAGCGGAAGGCTCTGAAGCCATCACCGCGTTCACGCGCGATGTGCGCGCGCTGCTCAAGCAGTGGGAGAAGAAGCGCGGCCACAAGATCCTGCTGGGCGCGCGCGTGCCCTCGCGCCCGCATACCGCCGTGGGACTGGGCATGGACGGCGTGCGATGGGCGAAGGAAGGCCTCATCGACATGCTGGTGCCCTGCCCCTTCTGGGCCACCATCGAGTTCGATATCCCGGTCGAAGAGTGGAAGCGCGAGTTGGGCGGCACGAACGTAATTCTCGCCCCGGGCCTGGAAGTGCTGGTGCGGCCGTATCCGAACTATCGAAAGCCGATCTTGAACTGCATCGAAACCGTGCGCGGGGCGGCGTCGGCCATGCTGGATAGGGGCGCGGACCGCGTTTACCTGTTCAACTACATGGATTCGGAGACCGCTCAGAGCGACATGGAGAACTACTCGCGCTTGCTCCGCGAGGCGGGCCAATTAGCCACCATGACCGGCAAGCCGCGCCGGCACGTTCTGACCTATTCCGACACCTGGGCGCCCGGCGAGCCGATCGGACGGAACGGACTGCCGGCCGAGGCCGATCCTGGGCGTTGGCATGAATTTCGTTTGGCTGTGGGTCCCAAGCCGTCGGCGGGTTCGGCATCGGTGGTATTGGGCGTTGAGAAGGCCACACCCGATGAGTTGCGCCGTTGGGCCCTGCGCGTCAATGGCCACCTGACCGAGTTCGCGGGCGAAACCAAGCCCGCGCTGGCGGTTCCCAAGGATTGCCCGCTGTACGCATGGCGCGTGAGCGAAGGCGCGATTCATCGCGGCTACAACGTGGTTGAAATCCGCACGGAGTCGAAGGGCACAATTCACTGGGTGGAAATCAGCATCGGGGCGTGAGGTTCCCGTTCCTATTCCGCCGATGCTACGATGACGTTTCCGCTCCTCATCGGCGGCGCTTAACTTAACAACGGGAGGCTACATGACACGCTATGGATCGCTGATCGGCATCAAGCCTGACAAGCTCGAAGAGTACAAGAAACACCACGCCCATGCCTGGCCTGAAGTCCTCGATATGATCGGGAAGTGCAACATAAGGAACTACTCCATCTATTACAAGGACGGGCTTCTGTTCAGCTATTTCGAGTACCACGGAACCGATTACGCGGCCGACATGGCCAAGATGGCCGCCGACCCCAAAACGCAGGAGTGGTGGGCCATCATGAAGCCCCTGCAGGCTCCGCTCGAAACGCGCGCGCCGGGGGAATGGTGGGCCGACATGGACGAAGTCTTCCACTGCGACTGAGGTAAACCGCGTCATGGAAAGATCCGCAAACTGCCTGGCGAAACTCGACCGGATGAACAAGGCCCTGCGCCACCAGGAGCCGGACCGCGTCCCCATCAGCGATTTCTTTTGGGGCAGCTTCCTGAAGCGCTGGCGCGAGGAGTTGGGCCTGGCGCCAGAAACCGACATTTACAGGTATTACGACCTCGACTGGCTGGTCACCACGCCCAACATGGACCCGCACATCAAGCCTTTCGAGGTTCTTAAGGAAGCGCCGGAAGAGATCGTGGTCCGCACCGGCTTCGAGGCGGTGCTTCAGAAGAAATATGACCTGCCGATGCCGGCGTTCCTGCGATTCGAAACCGACACCATCGAGAAGATGGACGCGTTCCAGTTCGACGACCCGTGGGACGAGCGCCGTTTCTTCACAAGCGGGGACAACCAGATCGCGGGGGTAGGTGACGGCTTCGCGCGCAACTCGCCGCCGTGGGTTGAAACAGTCAAGAGCCGGCACGCCGACATCCCCGTCTACGGCAGTGTGTGCGAAGGCCACGAAATGTTGTGGCGCATCATTGGTACCGAAAACGTGATGCTGTGGATCGGCGAGTATCCGGACCAGATCCAGCGGTTTGTCGGCCGCATCAACGAGTTCGCTCTGGAACTGGCGAAAGCGCAGATCCGCGCCGCGGCCGGAATGCTGGACGGCATGGTGATCTGGGGCGACGTGGCGTACAAGCGAGGCATGTTCTTCTCGCCCGCTTATTGGCGGCGTGTATTCAAACCAGGGGTGAAAGCCATTGTCGAACTGTGCCACGCGAACAATCTTCCCGTGATCTACCACGGCTGCGGCAATGTAGCCCGGATCCTGGACGACTTCGCCGAAATGGGCGTGGACGCGTACAATCCGCTGGAAGCCAAGGCCGGTCTGGACGTCGTGGATCTGCGACGGCGCCTGGGCCACAGGCTCGGTTTCTGCGGAAATATGGACGTGATGGTTTGGTCGGATGCGAGCAAAGAGGAACTCAAGCGCGTGGTGCTGACCAAGCTCAACGCGGCCAAAGGCGGCGGTTACATCTTCCAATCGGATCACTCGGTACCCGGTAGCGTGCCGGCGGAAAACTACGGGTATGTGGTGAAGCTGGTGCGAGAATACGGCAAGTATCCGCTGCAGCTTGGCGAGTACGATCTTCCCGATATTAACTGACATCATGAGCACTCCATTTCGTCTGGACGGTAAGAAAGCGCTGGTGACCGGAGGCGCGAGCGGCATTGGCGAGGCGATCAGCCGGGTCTTCGCCGGGGCCGGAGCGGCGGTCACCATTCTGGACGTCGACCCTGACCGCGCCGCGACACTCGCCTCCGAATTGCCGGGCGCATCGAGTGTGGCCTGCGACGTGACCAACGAAGCCCGGGTGCAGGAAGTCTTCCGGCAACTCGGCACGCTGGACATCCTGGTGAACAACGCCGGTGTGGGGCTGGTGGGCGGCGTGGAAGAAACGGTGCTCGACGACTTTCAGCGCCTGCTGCGCATCAACGTCGAAGGCGTGTTCCTGGTGACGAAGGCGGCCATGCCGCTGCTGGTGGCATCGCACGGAAGCATCGTGAACATCGGCTCCGTGGCGGGCGTGGTGGGCGTCAAGAAGCGCTTCGCCTATTGCGCCACCAAGGGCGCGGTGGTGGCCATGACGCGGCAGCTTTCCGTTGACTATCCCACGCAAATCAGGGTGAACTGCATCTGTCCGGGCACCGTGGACACACCGTTCGTCGAGGCGTACCTGGAGAAGTACCACAAGCACGAGAAGGAGAAAGTGCGCCTCGAACTGAATGCGCGCCAGCCCATCGGCCGCCTGGGCAAACCCATCGAGATCGCGCATCTGGCCCTTTATCTGGCCTCCGAGGAAGCCGCTTTCACAACGGGCAGCGTCATCACCATCGACGGCGGGTGGACCGCGGCCTAGAGCCTGAAAGTACACTGTGAATATGAGGCGGCTACTCGCGCTAGTGCTGTCCCTGGGCCCTACCTTCGCTGCCGCTCCGCCCACGGTGCTGGACCTGTCGCGGCAGATCAGAGAGCTGACCCTGGACGCCGAAGAATGCTATCACGTCCGGGAACTCAACTTTCAGAAGGAAGACATCCGGTTTTTCCTTTCCGAAGGCTACCTTGTCTTCTCACGGCCGATTGCGGGGAGGCCGCTCGCGGCGGTGTTCGCGACCGAGATGGAGGGCGGGGACGCGGAGATTCTACTCTTCCCCCCGTTGGCAAGTGAACGACGCTTGCTGGCCTCGTATACGCAATCGCCTAACCTGAACGAGCACATCCGGACGGCGGTGTTCTTCTTCACCGACTCGACACATGAGATGCTCATGGAGCGCATCCGGGCCGAGGGGTCCTTCAAGAAGAAACCCGAGGCCGGCGTGCTGGTGGCGAGCGGGTTTCAGAGCGTCGTACGTAACCTGGTTTCGAGTTATGAGACAAGGATCGTGGACGACCTGCTCACGCGCCGCCCCGATACCGGCTTTTTCTATGCGGCTGTCACCGGAAAGAAACTGGGGAACTTCGACCTGCTTTACGACCCGCGCATGACGGAGCAGATCAACGTCGGCCAAGTGACCGTGCGTAACCAGCGCGTCTTTTTCGATTCCTGGACCAGTTTCCAGGCGCGCGCATTCCGCAACAGCGCGAGGCAGGCGCCCGGTCCGGAATTCACTCTCGGCGACTTCCGTATCGATGCCACGCTGAGCGCGGACCTGAACCTGCGTGTCACCACGCGCGTGACCTTGGAACCATCGGTGGACTCGTTACGCAGCCTGCCATTCGAAATCTCGCGCCGCATGCGCATCCTGGGAGCACGCATCGACGGGCAGCCGGCGGAGGTCTTCCAGCGCGAGTCGATGCGGTCCAACCTGCTGCGCGGCCCGGATAACGAAGTCTTCCTGGTGTTGCCCCCCACAGCACTGGAGAAGGGCCGGCGCTATGAGATCGAGTTCGTCCATGAAGGCAACGTCATCAGCGAGGCGGGGAATCGCGTCTACTATGTGGGGGCGCGCGGCAGTTGGTATCCCAACCGCGCCATGCAATTCGCCCAGTACGATCTCACCTTCCACTACCCGAAGAATTTCGACCTGGTGGCGACCGGCGACATCGTTGAGAATCGCGAGCAAGGCGAGTGGCGCCTGACCCGCCGCCGCACGAGCGCTCCGGTCCGGCTGGCGGGATTCAATCTCGGCGATTATCAACAGAGCACGGTGAAGCGCGGTGGCTACACCGTGGAAGTTTATGCCAATCGGAAACTCGAGCCGACGCTGGCCCGCAATTCTCAGTCGGTTCTCATCATGACGCCGCAACCCGGGCCCACACGGCCGTCCCGGCGCCATGATGCACTGGCGACCACGACCATCGTCCCGCCTCCTGCCAGCACCACCACGCGCACTGAGATGCTGGCCGCGGAAATCGCGTCATCGCTGGAGTTCATGGCCGCATCGTTTGGCCCGCCTCCTTTTAAGACACTTACCGTCTCCCCTGTGCCCGGCGCCTTCGGCCAGGGCTTTCCGGGGCTGGTCTATCTTTCCACGCTGAGCTATCTTGCGCCGGCGGATCGTCCGCCCGCCGCCCGCTCGGAGTGGGACCGTCTGTTCTTCTCCGAGATTCTGCATGCGCACGAAACCGCGCATCAGTGGTGGGGCAACGCCGTCACGGCAGCGGGCTACCAGGACGAGTGGCTGATGGAATCGCTGGCGAACTACTCCGCGCTCCTGTACATCGAGCGGCGCAAGGGTACGCGCGTCAGGGATTCGATTCTCCAGGAGTACAAGACCCAGTTGCTAGCGCCTTCCGAGGACGGCCGGTCGGTGGAGTCAGTGGGGCCGATCGTGCTGGGCTCCCGTCTCAAGACGTCGCTCGCACCCGATGCCTGGCGCACCATCACGTACGAGAAAGGCTCCTGGATCATGCACATGCTGCGGCGGAAGTTGGGCGACGAGCGATTCCTGGCCGCGCTAAAGGAACTCTGCCGGCGCTACCGGTACCGGGGAGTGAGCACGGACCAGTTCCGCGATGTGCTCAAGGAATGCATGCCGCCGAATTCCTCCGACCCCGCTCTGGAGGAATTCTTCGAGCGGTGGGTGTACGGAACCGGCATTCCTCATCTGAAACTATCCTCGGGCATGCGAGGGAAGGCGCCCAACTTGACGTTGCGCGTCACGGTCACGCAAACAGGAGTAGAAGACGACTTCAGCGTCGAGGTGCCGGTGGAGGTGCAGCTTTCCCGAGGCAAAGCAGTTACGCGCGCCGTCCGGACGTCGTCCACTCCGGCCAGCATCGATGTGAGGCTGGCGCGCCCCCCGCTCAAGGTGTTGATGGATCCGTCGCAGAGCATCCTGGCCGTGCGGGAGTAACCGCGCGCCCTGGATAGCCTATGATGTTTCACATGGGGCACCTCAGCCGTAGATCCTTCTTGGCCGCCTCCACGGTTTTCGCCGCACCCACCCGCCCGCCGGATAAGGTGGCGGTGCTCACGTTCGACGACGCCGTGAAGTCGCACCGCACCTTTGTGGCGCCGCTCCTCAAGGAACACGGGTTCCAGGCCACGTTCTTCGTTTCCCACGGCTTCATGAACCTGGTGGAACACTCGCTCACCTGGAAGGAGATCGCGGAAATCCACCAGATGGGGTTCGAGATCGGCAACCATAGCTGGACGCACGCAGGGTTTCACACTCCACGCGCCGCCGCCCGGCTCGAAGGCGAGTTGGACCTTGTGGAGTACGAACTGGCGCGGGTAGGAGTGCCCCGGCCGTCAAGCTTCGCGTGGTGCGGCAACACGTTCGGACCGGAGGCGGTTGACGTGCTCCGCGCCAAGGGATTCCGCTTCGCGCGGCGCGGGGAGATGCCTGAGGCTCCGTACGGGCAACTGATCGTGGGCGCGGCGTACGATCCGCGCCGGCACCATCCGCTCCTGGTTCCGACGACGGGAGATGCTTACCCGTCCTGGAACCTGGGCCACTTCAAGAAAGTAGTGCGCGAGGCGCGCGATGGGCGCATCGTGATCCTCCAGTTCCATGGAGTCCCGGATATCGCCCACCCCTGGGTCCACACGCCGCCGGAGCGCTTCCGTGAGTACATGCAGTACTTGAAGGACGAAGGCTTCCGCGTGATCGCGCTGCGCGATTTGGAGGAGTTCGCCGATCTCGCCCATCCACCTGCCGACCCGCTGCTCAGCGTGCGGCAGCCGGCTCCGAAAGACGGCAAGTTGAGCCTGCCGCCCGAGATGACCGCGACGCGCGCGGACCTGGCCTACTGGCTCCCGAACATGCTCTCCTTGCACCGCTTCAACACGCAGGAAGCGGCCAAGGTCTGCGGCTACCGCGAGGAAGAAGTCCGCAAGAAGGCGGAGGAGATGCGCGTTCCGCCTCCACCCACGACGCCCGCCTTGCGCGTGGCGCCGTACCCGGGAGGCCGTCATCCGCGGATTGGATTCCTGGAAGGGGCCGTCTGTCCTATGCGCGGCACCAAGGCCAGCGTGTTTCTGCCTTGGGATCCGGCGGCTTACGTCGTGGTCGATTTGCCCGAAGCCATCTTCTGCAACCTCGGGTTGCTCTTCCTGGCCCACACGCACATCCCCACCATGTGGGATAAGCAAAACAAGGTGATCGACAACGTCGATTGGACCCGCGCCTCCGGCGGCGCCCTTACCTCCCGGTGGGTGCTGCCGAATCAAGCCGCCTTCGGCGCATCGATTCGCGTGGAACAGGATCACGTGGCCATGGGGCTGGAGTTGACCAACGGCACGCCGGAAAGGCTGGAGAAGCTGCGGACGCAGGTCTGCGTGATGCTGAAGGGTGCTCCGGGTTTTGCGGAGGTATCGAACGCGAACAAACGCTTCGGCTCGTCCGTGGCGGCCGTGGGCGGCGAGTCCGGCCGGCGATGGATCCTCACGGCCTGGCAGCGGCCCGTGCGTGTCTGGGGTAATGCCAAGGTGCCCTGCCTGCACGTCGATCCGGCGTTTGCCGATTGCGAACCCGGACAGACCGTGAGTTTGAGCGGCCGGCTCTGGTTCTATGAGGGATCAGATATCGACACGGAAATGCAGCGCGCCGGCCAGGCCCTTAACAGCGGCAAGGGTTACACGAGCAGGGATTGGATCGCCGGCTGACCTTGAAAGACCTCGCTGAGCAGAGCACGGTACCTGGCCTGCCGTCGCAGAGGTGCGAAGAAGGGATCCACTCCGACGAGCACCAGCCGGGTTGACCGGCTCTTTCGCGCTCGGAATAAACACTCGATCGCCGCATCGACTTCGCCGAGACCGAGATGCACCATTGCGAAGTCCACCTCCGAAACAAATCGCTCATGCGACATCTTTCGCAAACCGATGAGGATTTCCCGCGCTTCCTGGCTCCGGCCCATCAGGGCCAGAACGCGTCCCACATGCCCCATCACCAGATGGCTGTTACCGGAGTAATGCGACGCTTCACGGAAAGACTCGAGAGCGCGATCCAGCGCGCCCTTCTTCTCGAATAGAGCGCCCAGGACCAGCCATGGAAGATAAAAGTGCCGCTCAAGTTCCAGGGCGTGCCGGCAATATTCCCGAGCTTGTTCGTCGCTCCCTGCGGCATAGCGTCCCCAACCGGCGAGGGAGAAAGCGACGGCAGAAAGTGGATCGAGCCCCAACGCGCGCCGCATCTCGTCGTCGGCCTCGTCGAAACGCGCCAGCGGCAGCAGGCACCATTGCGCGTACCAGAGGTGTGCCTCGGCACATCCTGACCGGGAGTTGAAGGCGAGAACAAATTCACGCTGCGCGCCGTCCCAATCGAGTTCGTACACCGCCCGGACAACGCCCAACGCGGCATGCGCCTCGGCATCCGATTCGTCTAGTTGGAGCGCGCACATGGCAGCGTCCCGCGCGTTCGGCATCATCATGGCCGGTTCCCTGTACCCATAGGAACTCAGCAGCCCTCGTGCCGCCGCCAGACCGGCGTGGGCACCCGCAAAACTTGGGTGTGCCTGGATGACCCTCTTGAAACACACCGTGGCTTTCTCCAGGCTGCCCGCCGTTCTCTTGCTCATGTGATGCCGGCCCAGCAGGTACGTGTTGTACATCTCCGATCCGGCTTCAGGAATTCGAGAGGATTCTTCGGGCGGCACACCGGCTTCACCCGCCGGCAACGTGTCGAAGACGGGCCTGTAATCCCGAGGAGCCAGGCGGATCTTCACGCCCCCGGCCTCCGGCGCGCACCGGTAGTATTGCTCAAGTTTCACCCGGAGCCGGTGCGCATCTACGCGCACGATGGGGTCCAACCTGGGATCGAACGAAGCGGGTTTGTCGAACGCTTCGACGCCGATCGTGTATTCTCGCAGCGGTACATCCGGCTGCTCAAGAGTTCGCTCTACGCAGAACTTGAGAAGAATCCGGAGTCGCCGCGAATGCCGAAAAGTCCGGCTGGCCAGAATGCGTCCAAGCTCCAGGCGCACTTGGACCGCCATGGTTCTACTGACCGGCCGGGCCGCACCGCTCTTTGATTGCTCCTTCAAAGAACCATTGCCCCCCAATTCGTCACAAAACCGCACAATGCGACTTAAACTCCAGATTCTCCCCGACAGCGCCGTGGAAAATCAAGTCAAGATTGGCTTGTTTTGGGATCGCGAACTGGTTTCAACGAGCTGGCAGCAACTCGCGAATATCGGAAATTGTGTAATCCGGTTTCCACCGGCGCAGTTCATCGGCGTCGCCGTATCCGTAAAGAGCCGCGCAGATTTTGACGCCGGCCCGTCTTCCCGCTTCCATATCCGGAGGGGCATCGCCTACCAGGAGGCATTCCTCCGGCTTCGCGCCGAGCGCTTGCATCGAGGCCAGCACTACGTCCGGAGCCGGTTTATGGGGGAAACCGTCCGTACCTTGCACGTGGTCGAAGTACGTGATGAGTCCGAATTTCTCCAGTACGGCACGCGTGGTCGGCGTTCCTTTGGTGGTGACCGTAGCCTTGCGGCCGCCAAGAGCCGCCAACGTCTCCGCAACGCCGGGATATGGTTTCGTTTGGCGATGCTCGCGTGTGGGGTAAATTTCCCGATACTTTCGGATCAGCGTGTCGTAGGTTTCCGGTGGTTCATCCGGAAATAGATCTTGAAAGAGATCCAGCAGATGGCGACCGATGTAACGCCGCAGGAATTCGAAGGGCACATCCTTCCGCGTAGTGGTCGCCAACACTTCCTGAATTGCGCCGCAAATATCGGCCGCCGATTCCAGCAACGTCCCATCGACGTCGAACAGGTAATACGAATAGGGCGGGATCACGCCGGTTGAGGCCGCTCGCCTTCCACGAGCCCCGGGGCCCGCTGGGCGGATTCCGGCCGGATCACTTGCTGCTTATCGCCGCCGCCATTGGATTTCGGCGCATGGTAGGCGGGCAAGGGAGTCCCTTCAATTAACTGATTGACCTCGGAGCCATCCAGGACTTCGCGCTCCAGAAGCGCTTCCGCGATTCGCACGAGCGCGTCGGAGTGCTCTTCAATGATGGTTGACGCCCTCCGGTAGCCTTCGTCCACCAGACGGCGCACCTCGTCGTCGATCTTGACGGCCGTGTCCTCGCTGTAATCGCGATGCTGGGCGATTTCGCGCCCCAGGAAGATCTGCTCTTCCTTCTTGCCGAAACTCAGAGGCCCCAGCCGGCTCATCCCCCACTCGCACACCATCTTGCGCGCCAGCTCCGTAGCCCGCTCGATGTCGTTCCCCGCGCCCGTGGTCACTTTGTCCAGGAACTTCTCTTCGGCGATGCGACCCGCCATCAGGTTGGAAAGCTGCGCTTCCAGGTATTCCCTGCTGTAGGAGTGCTTGTCCTCGATGGGGAGCTGCATGGTGACGCCCAGTGCCATGCCGCGCGGAATGATGGAAACTTTGTGCACCGGATCGGCGTTAGGGATCAGCGCGGCCACCAACGCGTGGCCCGCTTCGTGATAGGCCGTGCCGCGCTTCTCGTCGTCGCTGATGATCATCGACTTGCGCTCGGCGCCCATCATGACCTTGTCCTTGGCCACTTCAAAGTCGTACATGGTGACGACTTTCCGGTTCTGCCGCGCCGCCACCAGCGCCGCTTCGTTCACCAGGTTGGCCAAATCCGCACCGGCAAAACCCGGCGTGCCGCGCGCGATCACGCTGAGATCCACATCGTCGGAAAGCGGGGTCTTCTTGGTGTGGACCTTCAGGATCAGTTCGCGCCCCTTCACATCGGGACGCCCCACCACCACGCGGCGGTCAAACCGCCCCGGCCGTAACAGGGCAGGATCGAGCACGTCCGGACGGTTGGTGGCAGCCACCAGAATCACACCCTCGTTGGATTCGAATCCGTCCATCTCCACCAGCAACTGGTTGAGCGTCTGTTCGCGTTCGTCGTGCCCGCCGCCCAAACCCGCACCGCGGTGCCGGCCGACCGCGTCAATCTCGTCGATGAAAATGATACAGGGCGCGTTCTTCTTACCCTGCTCGAAAAGATCGCGCACGCGGCTTGCACCCACGCCGACGAACATCTCCACAAAATCCGAACCGGAAATTGAGAAGAACGGCACGCTGGCCTCGCCGGCGATAGCGCGCGCCAGAAGCGTTTTGCCAGTGCCGGGCGAACCGATCAGCAGCACGCCTTTCGGGATGCGGCCGCCCAGCTTCTGGAACTTCTGCGGCTCGCGCAGGAACTCGATGATCTCCTGCAGCTCTTCCTTGGCCTCATCCACGCCGGCGACGTCCTTAAACGTAACCTTCTTCTGTTGTGACGAGTGCAGCCGCGCGCGGCTCTTGCCGAAGCTCAAAGCCTTGTTGCCGCCGCTCTGCATCTGCCGCAGCATGAAGATCCACAATCCGCCCAGAAGGATGAACGGAAGGAAGTTCACCAGCAGCGATACCCAGCCGCTCGAGTTCGCTTCCTTGATGTCGACGTTTACGCCCTTCTCGCGCAAAACCTTGTAGATGTCGGGGTAGTTCTTGGGAATCTGGACCCGCAGCGTGTCGGTGGACTCGCGGTACGTACCGCGAACCTCGCCGTCGGTGATGGTCACGCTCTTCACCTTCCCGGCTTCCACGTCGTTCATAAACCCGGTGAATGATAGTTGCTGCTCGTTCTGCGTCTTGCCGGTACGGACCACCGTCACGAGTAGGACGACCACACAGATCAGTACTACCCAGAATATTGCCGTCTTGATATTGGAATTCATGCTTGACCTTCGCCGGTCTCGGCTTGCGTCACTCTACCTCAATTATAAAGACGTTCGCGGCATCGCTGCAGATTCGTTTATCGCCGATTTACCGGCCGGGACGGTTATCTCTTGCACCAGCAACAGCTTCGCGCTGCCGGGACCCGCTAAAAAATGAGCGTCCACACCGAACCGCCGGGTCCATACAATACGCCCGCCACTAGTAACCATCGGCCAAGCGCCCCGATCCCAGCAGGGCACGCGGTGACGTTGGAACAAGTCTTTTATTTTCGTTTCCTTATTGCGGCCCACGAGCATCATCGCATCCCCGGGCTGCCAGGTGCGCACGGCAAGTGGTCCGATGAGCCGATCGGCATCCAGGCAATCTCCCGAAACCAGCGTATCGATTTCATTCCAAACGACATGAGGGGGCGCGAAGGACCCTCCGTCCGCACGATGAAACCTCAAGGTACCGAAGGATCGCCACACATCCAGGCCCGGCAGCAGCAATCTGCCGTGCCCGCCGCGCTTGCGCGCCAGCTCCAGCACGCGCTCGACGTGGTGGAATTCCACGCCCGACAAATCGCCCTTGACCACCTCGATGGCGTGTCGCACCAGACGGCGGGACGCTGCCGGCGCCAACTGAGCCAAGTCCTTCGCACTGATCAGAACGGCCGAGCCGTCCGCGCGCAGATGTTCAGCGGCGAGTGTTAGGATGGCCTGCGCCCAGTAGTCTTCTTCGTCCCGCGCAATTCTGCTTAACTGAACCAGCGTACCCGCCAGCGAAGGATTCCAGTCCCGTTCGAGCGCCGGGAGCAGGTCCAACCGGATGCGGTTGCGCGCGAAACGCCGCTCCGCATTCGAGGAGTCCTCTCGCCACTCGACGCCGCGCGCGCTAAGCCACGAACGGATCTCCGCGCGGCGCAGTTCGAGCAGCGGACGCGCGATACCTTCCGGCGTGAGCGCGCGCATGCCCGCCAATCCGGTGATGCCCGCCCCGCGCAGAAAGCGGAAGAGGACGGTCTCGGCCTGGTCATCCGCCGTATGACCGGTGGCCACACGATCCACCACTCCGTCGCGAATTGCTCCCAGATAGAAATCGCGCCGCGCCGCCCGCGCCGTTTGTTCCAGATTTCCGCCCAGCGCGGCCACATTCACCGCGCGCAACTCGAAAGGGATACCCAACCGAGCCGCCAGTCCCTCCACGAACTCGGCGTCCGCACGCGATTCGGCCCCTCGCAGGCCGTGATCCAGGTGCAGGACGCGCAAGTGCAGGTCCCGGCGAGGCGCCAGTTCGAGGAGAATTGTCAGCAGACACACCGAATCCGCGCCGCCCGAAACTGCCACGCCAACACGGCAGCCCGGCGGGAATATCCGGTGACGCACGACGAATTCTGCTACGCGTTCGATCAAGCTACCAGGCCGTATCGCTCCATAGACAGGACAACGCACGCTGCGGCTAAAGGGAGCGATAGTCCCATTGTAAGGGGTGGCGGCGCCGTCAGGACTTCTTCAGCAGGGCGGCGTGGCTGCGGCGAATGGTTACTTGCCGTTCAATTTTTAGCCCCGCGGCTCCGGCGAGTTTCAGCTCCTGGTCGAACTCGTGCTCCGAAACGTGGCCGGACGGTTCGACTAGCAGGAGTGCCGCACCCGGCTTCATCGCTTGGGCCGTCTCCCGGAAAAACATCTCCTGGTTCGGCAATTCGTGGACCACGGCACAGACAAAAACGAAGTCCACCCGGCCGGCCAGGCCGGACAGCCCCATGGAATCCGGGGCACAGGCGCGGGCGTCGATCCGGTCGGCCACACCCGCCTTCGCGGCGCGGCGCATCAGCACATCGAGCATCTTCCGCTCAATGTCCACCGCCACCACGCGGCCACCGGCGCCCACCAAGCGGGCCATCTCTATGGTGAAGAAACCCATACCGGGGCCCGGTTCGAGCACCGTCATGCCCGGTTTCAAGTGCGCGGCGACCAGCGACCCCGGTGTGTACCACAACCGCCGGACGGGGCTGGCAAGGAAATACCCCATCCACCACGGACAGACTCTACGCTGCGGCATTGTGAAAAGACCCGAAATCTTAACGTACCACGCGCAGCACTCCACCTTTGCGCTCGACGGCTTTGGGCCACCAGGCGCCCGGCACGAAGAAGTCGCGCCAAGTGAGCTCGCATTCCTCTATCATTTTGAGACCGTATTCGCTGCGCCCGAGATCGCTGGGGCCGCCGTTGTTGGTGCCGAAGGTGAACTTGCAGCCCGCCGCCTTGGCCATGCGGAGGAAGGCAAGACTCGGCAGATGGTAGCGGTCGTTGATTTCGATGGCCACGTGATTGCGTGCAGCCGCGTCGACCACACGGCGCATACGCGGCTCGGTCCAAAGCCGATCGTAACTCTTGGCGATCTGCTCCGGCAGGAAAGTCGGATTCACGTAGATGTCGATGGGCTCGTGCTCCAGAATGCCGGCGGCCCGGTCGACGAGCGTATCCATAAACTCTTGCTCGTCCGTGATGGTTCCCACCTCATCGCGGACCCAGGTGCGCATGCGGCGCCCCCGGTTGTCGGTCCAGGTCATCGAATCGGTAAAGACGTAATCGAACAGCGCGACGGCCTCCCGCGAAACCATCTGCACCCACTCGCGCCCTTCCGCCTGCAATGCGAGGAAGACGGGCTGACCTTTCATGTCGTCGATGAATTGCCTCAATCCGGCGTCGTCGTGAACGGGGAAGCCCTTCCCGCAGTTGAGCGCGACCCCATACTGTATACCGTCGCGCCGCGAGCGTTCGAGCGCCTGTTCGATGGTCAATCCCGCTTTCAGGTGAACGTGGTAATCGACCATGGGGATGTTGCGCGCGCCGCAGGCGATGATACGGCGATAGACGTCGTCCACCACGGGCACTTCCACATTCGGCGCGGCGGCGTCGCGGGCGAGCGGGCGCACGCGGATGGAGCGGAACCGGGCGCGAGAATCTGCATCGTGGCACTGCAAGGCGAGCGTGCCGTGACTCAGAAACCGGCCGCGCGGAATGCCGGGCGGAATCACCGGCGTCTCAGGTTCGGTGTAATCCACCAGAAGCACGCCGTTCAACCGCACCTGAACGTTCTTGCCGCGAACGGCTACGTGGATCTTGAACCATTCGTTGTCCGCCACGAGCTGCTTGTATATATTGCGAATGCCGTAGAGTGAGCCCGTCTTCTTGCGCTCGAGATAGCCGCCCTCGCCCGTGGCCGTGTTGTTGAGTTGGACCTCGAATCCTTTCTCCGGCCATCCCTTGGCTTGGTAGGCCGTGTGGAAGTAGATGCCTGAATTGGCGCGCGGATGAAGCAGCGTCTCCACTTCAAGTTCGAAGTTGCGGAAATCCGCACCGTTCACCGGACCCGTGTAAAACAAGTGCGAGGGAGGGCCGCCGGCTTCGATGGCGCCGCCAGCCACCTTCCATGATCCGGCATTCCCACCCGCGCGCCAGCCGTCCAGGTTCTTTCCGTTGAACAACTCGATCCAGCCACCTCCGGCGGCTTGCAGCGGCAGGGCAGCCGCGGCGGCTAAAACGTCTCGTCGTGAAAGCAAGGATTCCCGCATAGTGAAGTCTCACTGGCCAGTATACGGACATGATACGTCGCCGTGGGTTGCTATAAGATCGTTCCGGAAGGGAGTGCGCAGATGAATCTGTTGAGCCGCAGGGAAATGCTGAGCCTGGCCGCGGCGCCCGTGGTTCCGGGAGCAACTCGCAACCGGCCGAACATCCTTTACATCATGGCGGACGATCACGCCTCGCATGCCATCTCGGCTTACGGGAGCCGCATCAACCGGACGCCAAACCTCGATCGCATCGCCCAGGGCGGCGCGCGGCTCGACAACTGTTTCTGCACCAATTCCATCTGCACGCCAAGCCGGGCCGCCATTTTGACCGGCCAGTACAGCCATAACAACGGCGTCTACACGCTCTCGGACCGCCTGGACCCCAACCATGACAACGTCGCCAAGCGGCTGCAAGGCGCGGGCTACCAGACAGCCATCATCGGCAAATGGCACTTGGTGACGGACCCATCCGGGTTCGACTACTGGAACATCCTGCCCGGCCAGGGCGACTACTACAATCCCGTCTTCATAGATCGCGGCGAGAAGAAGAAGCACCAGGGTTATTGCACGGACCTCATCACGGATTTCAGCTTGGACTGGCTCAGGAAGCGCGATCCGGGAAAGCCGTTTTTCCTGATGTGCCACCACAAGGCGCCGCACCGGCCGTGGCTGCCCGGACCCAAGTACGCGCACTTGTTCGACGGCCAAACTATCCCCGAACCCGACAACCTGTTCGACCATTACGAAAGCCGCCCGGCGAGCGTTGCCGCGGTGAAGATGCGGGTTGGAGAGAACAGCACTAAAACGGATCTGAAGACCGATATTCCTTCCGGTCTCACGGGCGATGCCTTGCGCAAGTGGGCTTATCAGTACTACATCAAGGATTACCTTCGCTGCGTGCAGAGCGTCGATGACGGCGTGGGGCGCCTGCTCGATTATCTCGACGCGGAGCACCTCACGCGCGACACCGTCGTGATTTACACGTCCGACCAGGGCTTCTTCCTCGGCGACCACGGCTGGTACGACAAGCGCCTGATGTACGAGGAGTCGCTGCGCATGCCCTTCCTCATCCGCTATCCCGGCATGATCCGCCCCGGCACTCTGAACAAAGACATGGTGCTGAACATCGACTTTGCACCGTTGTTCCTCGAGTATGCGCGAGCCGCTAAACCCGCCGCGATGCAGGGCCGCGGCTTCCGCGCGAACCTCGAAGGCCGGACGCCCCGCGATTGGCGCCGCGCGATGTACTACCGTTATTGGATGCACAACGACGAAAGCCACGGTGTACCGGCCAGTTACGGTCTCCGCACGCACCGGTACAAGCTGATCTACGTCTACGGCAAACCTCTCGGCATGCGCGGGGCAAATCCGCCGGCCACCGAACCAGCCTGGGAGCTCTACGATCTCGAAAGAGATCCGCGCGAGATGCGGAACCTTTACGACGATCCCGCTTACGCCAGAATGGTGAAGGAGCTGAAAGAGGAACTCGACCGGCTGCAGCGCGAAGTAGGCGACACACCGGCATAGCGCCTGCGCCGGTTCGCACGCAGGAACGTCGCTTACCGTCTACAATGTTCCTGATGCAGCGAGAGCGGCAGAACGGCGAAGCAGGCCCTGACGACACGGGCGCACATAACTTTCTCTACGACCGGATGCACCAGGGCGTAGTGTGGCGGAACGATGCGAGCGCAATCATAG